>CAZLJY010000045.1:0-26546 GCA_964559945.1 uncultured Gammaproteobacteria bacterium
GTCCATGAGGCTGGCTTAACGCTGAAGGCCGGTTGCGGCATTGGCTACGAATTTTCGACCTTACGTCCACGAGGGGCTTACGTATCAGGGGCCGGCGCCTATACCTCAGGCCCGCTGTCCTTCATGGATATCTACGACAAGATGTGTTTCACCGTGTCATCAGCTGGTGGTCGCCGGGGTGCCCAAATGGCCACCTTTGATGTCTCCCACCCTGATGTACGGGAATTTATCCGCGCCAAACGTGAAGACGGACGTTTACGTCAGTTCAATCTGTCGCTGCTGGTCACCGATGATTTTATCGATGCGGTGAAGTCCGATGCGCAGTGGCCGTTAGTTTTCCCCATTTTGGAAAAAGAATCCCACGAAGTAGACCTAACCGACGCCGAAGCCGTGGTATGGCGCGACTGGCCGCTGGAAAAAGGCTATGTGCGTAACGATTTGGGGCTCATTGCCTGCAAAGTGTACTCCCGGGTACCAGCGCGTCGGGTATGGGACATGATTATGTCCTCCACCTACGATTTTGCCGAGCCCGGTTTCATCCTCATTGATCGGGTGAATGAATTGAACAATAACTGGTTTTGCGAAAATATTCGCGCAACCAATCCCTGCGGCGAACAGCCGCTACCTCCTTATGGTTCTTGCCTGCTGGGTTCAGTCAACCTGACCCGATTTGTCGACCACCCCTTTACTGATAAAGCCAGTTTTAACTGGGACGAGTATCGGGAAACCGTTCGCGTTTTTACTCGCATGCTGGACAATGTCGTAGAAATCAATGGCTTACCATTGGGCGAACAGGAAGAAGAAATCCGCTACAAACGCCGTCACGGCATGGGCTTTCTAGGCCTGGGTTCCACATTGACCCTGATGGGTTTGAAGTACGGCTCCGACGAATCGGTTGAATTTACCGAAAACGTGGCCAAAGAAATGGCCCTGGCCGGCTGGGAAACCGGCGTTGAACTGGCGCGGGAAAAAGGGCCTGCGCCTATTATGGACACGCTGTTTGAAGTCAACGCCGAGATGCTGCGAAAGCGTCCAGAGATGATGAAAGACGGCTACAAACTGGGTGACAAAGTGCCCGGTAAATTACTTCACGCCCGCTACAGTCGCTACATGCAACGGGTAGCTGAAGTGGCGCCCGAGGTTGTCGAGGAGATGGCAGAGTATGGCTGCCGCTTCACCCATCACACCTCCATTGCACCCACTGGCACCATATCCCTGTCACTGGCAAACAATGCCTCCAACGGGATTGAGCCCAGCTTTGCCCATCATTATTCACGCAATGTCATTCGTGAGGGTAAAAAGACTAAAGAAAAAGTCGAGGTGTATTCCTTTGAGCTGTTGGCTTATCGATCGCTGATAAATTCCTCTGCAGCCCCTTACAGCGATGAGCCGGAAAACAGTCTGCCTGACTATTTCATTACCGCCGAAGACATCACTCCGAAGCAGCACGTCGATATACAAGCTGCGGCACAATTGTGGGTAGATTCTTCCATCTCCAAGACGGCTAATGTGCCAACGGATTACCCTTACGAAGATTTCAAAGAAATCTATACCTACGCTCATGAGAAAGGTCTAAAAGGCTGCACCACCTTCCGTTTCAACCCGGAGGCGTTCCAAGGCGTGCTGGTTAAGGAAGACGATCTGGAGAACACCACCTATCGTTTCACTTTGGATGACGGCAGTCAGGTAGAAGTGAAAGGCAATGAAGAAATTGAGTACGACGGTGAAACCCACACGGCAGCCAATTTGTTCGATGCCATGAAAGAAGGGTATTACGGCAAGTTTTGATGCCTGATTGACCCTTTGTATAAATTATCAAAGGGGCTGATGTCATCAGCCCCAGAAATTACGCTCTGGAAGTAATGCCATGTCAGTAAAAATCGCCCACAAAATTGTTGGCTTTGAAGTCCTTTCCCCGGAAACCGCCGAAACGACTGACAAAAAGCCCGTAGAGAAAACCAGCACCGGTGCCGAAGTCATTCGGATGACCGAAAAAGTGGAACGCCCCGATGGCTTTGAATGCCTGGACGGCGCCACCTACAAAATCCGCACACCGCTGGATGAACATGCGCTTTACGTCACCATCAACGACATTATCCTGAACAAGGATACCGAACACGAGCAGCGGCGCCCCTTTGAGATCTTCATCAACTCAAAGAACATGGATCATTTCCAATGGATTGTGGCCCTAACCCGCGTCATGTCTGCCGTATTTCGCAAAGGCGGCGACGTCACCTTCCTGTCCTCGGAGCTACAGGCGGTGTTTGATCCTCGCGGTGGTTATTTTAAGAAAGGCGGTAAGTTCATGCCCTCTTTGGTCGCCGAAATCGGCGCTGTGGTGGAGCACCACATGCGAGTTATTGGCATGATCAAAGATGAAGTCCAAGACCCAGAACAGGCCCAGATGCTGGCCGCCAAACGTGCTGAGGTTGAGGGCAAGGCCACGCCCGCGGTCGCCCCGGTCACGGCCGACGGCGATAGCTATCCAGAGTCCGCCACCCTGTGTCACAAGTGCAACACCAAAGCCATGATTGTGATGGATGGCTGCGAAACCTGCCTGTCTTGCGGCTACTCCAAGTGCGGCTGACTTTCTAGGCCAGCCAAGTGTCCTTAGGCCACTTGGCTAGGCGCATCGGTGGGATTGGCGTTAATCAGTGACTGTGCCGCCCGATCGGCAACCACGCCAGGCGCCACACCCTCATCCCGGGCTTTAGCCATCAGTTCTTCCACACGAACCGGAATTTGCTCGATTCTCTCTTGCAACTGCTGTTGGGTGGCGCCGCCCAGGTATTCCAGCCCGACGGCAATGATGCCGCCGGCGTTAATCACATAATCCGGCAGAAATGCGATGCCTCGCTGGCGCAGATTCTCTCCGTCAGCGGGGGTGGCCAGCTGGTTATTGGCGGCGCCGGCGATCAGCGTCACGTCCAGCGCGTCAACGGTTTTTGCATTGATCACACCACCCATGGCGCAGGGCGCCAGCACGTCCGCAGAGGTGGACAATATGTCATCCACAGAAACCTCCGTGGCAGCAAATTCCTGCACCGCTTGGCGCACGTTGGGTTTGTGGATATCGGCGACCTTGAGCGTCGCACCGGCATCATGCAGCAAGCGGCACAAATGCATTCCCACATGCCCGACTCCCTGCACGGCGACGGTCACACCGGCCAGATCCATGCGACCCAAGGCCTTTTGAATGCTTAGAAAAACCCCTAACGCCGTCCACGGCGATGGGTCGCCGCCCACTGCCGAGCCAGTTTGAGGTAATCCCGATACAAAACCGGTTTGGGTGCTGACCTGCTGCATATCGTCGGTGCTAACGCCCACATCCTCTGCGGTGATGTACTGTCCTTCCAGCAACTGAACAAATCGGCCAAACGCCTGAAATTCTTGCGCTGAGGCTGGCACACCGGGTTCGGCTAGGATGACCGCCTTGCCGCCACCAAAAGGTAATCCGGCTAGCGCGTTTTTAAACGACATCCCTCGAGACAGTCGCAGCGCATCGGTAATGGCCGCGTTTTCGCTAGCGTAACACCAGCGTCGACAGCCTCCAGCAGAAGGTCCCAGCGCCGTTGAATGAACGGCAATAATGGCTCTCAACCCCGAACGTTTGTCGTGGCCATAGACCACCTGTTCATGATCGGCAAAATCCGCGCTTGAATCGCATTTGAGCTGTTGAATTTCCATCGCCAACACCTGCTAATAATTTACTTAACAATACCCGGAATAAACTGAAATAACTCATCGAACCTCGAGCTTTTTTCATTTTATCCGATTAAATATTGCTATATTTGAAATTATTTCGAATTATTTATCCACTTATGAAACTTGATCGCACGGACCTGAGTATTCTCCGACTGCTGCAAACGGTGCCAGACATCACCGCCGCCGCGATCGGTGAACGTATTGGCGCCTCCCAAGCCACGTGCTGGCGGCGTATTCAGCGTTTTCGTGCCGAAGGCCTCATTCCTCCGCAACATGTACAGTTAGATCGCAAGAAGGCCGGCTTTCATGCCATGGTCTTCGCTCAGGTCAAGCTCACCACCCAGGGTCGAGCCAACCTGACCGCCTTTTCGGAAGCGGTACAACGCTATGAAGAAGTGCAGGAATGTTATGTGCTTATGGGTAACGTAGATTTTTTACTGCGCATCGTGGCCCAAGATATCGAAGCCTACGAACGGTTCTTTTTTGAAAAGCTGTCTCAATTACCCGGAGTGCAGGAAGTCACCTCAAATATCGCTTTGTCGGAAATCAAACGGCGAGCACCGTTGCCGCTATAATCCTCTTTATCAAGGATGATGACGCGCCAAGCAAGAAAAATGGAATATTGTTAGCAATTTGTGAAAGCGATTCGGGTGTCCGCAGGTCTACTCATTGCCTGACCAAACAATTAACTCAAGCCCCCGTCGTTGGGGCAGAACTAGAATAAGAACATGGATTCCGAACAGTTTAAAATTTTCCTAAATGCTGACCCAAGAAACCGCGAACCAGAGTTTCTTGAGGCCGCACGAAGCTCAATCCAGAACGCCAGCGATCACGCAAAGGCGCTGGCCTTCGAAGACAAACTTGAAGGCGCACTGCGACTACCCGTTGTCTCGCCAACGGCTGACGATATATTGAGCCACTGCTTCGCCGACGAGCAAGGTGTGACCAGTTATCGGCCACCAACCTGGCTTGCCATGGCCGCTGCTGTATTGGTCTTGGTGGGCGTGGCATCGGTATTACTTCCCGGCGCCAGCTCGGTTGATGCCTATGCAAAAGAGTCCTTCATCGCCCACCTGGATCACCCAGAGCCTGGTGCCCTGGGGTCGTCGGCAAAACTATCTTCCCTGCAGATTGTTTCGGCATTCGCCAATCAAGGGATTGCTCTAGGAGACGCACCGTCTGACGTCACCTACGTGAGACCTTGCATGATCGGCGAAAAAATGGGTATGCATCTGGTGGTCACCGATAACAACGGCGACCAGATTACGGTGATGATGATGCCTGGAGAAGATCTGGAATCCAGTCACAACTTCTCCGTCGACGCCATGACCGTGCAAATGGTTCCCACCAATGCTGGTGCCGTCGCATTATTTGGCCATCAGGGCCAGGATGTATCGCCTTTGGGTCGAGAACTGGTGCGAGACATTAATCGCTCCAACGAACTTCTGGCGGCTTTAGCACGGTTTGAATCTATCCACTCTGGAGCAACAAGCTTCTCAGTTCACCGCCCGATCTGACCCCCACAGCGCTAAGCCGCTGTGGTATTTATGGGCCATGTTATTCCAATTGCCCAATCACAGCGCCCTCTATCGGGCGCTGCTAGACCGAGACTTAAGCTTTGAAGGCCGCGCATGGGTGGGGGTGACTAGCACCCGCATCTTCTGCCGACTCACCTGCCCAGCGCGAAAACCCAAGGCTGAAAACTGCCAGTTTTTCGACAACATCGCTGATTGCCTGGAGAGCGGGTTTCGCCCCTGCCGGCGATGTCGCCCGTTACACCCCTTAAGCACCCCCGACCCACTGGTAGAACAGTTACTCAAACAACTGGATCAAGACCCTCAGCGAACCTGGCGGGAGGCCGACCTGGTGGCTATGGGATTGGACCCATCAACCGTTAGGCGCACGTTTAAGCGTCAACTCGGTCTGACGTTTCTCGAACTGGCCCGGTTGCGGCGACTTCGCGGTGGGATTGAAACACTCAATGAGGGGCAAAGCCTCATTGATGCACAACAGCAAGCCGGCTTTGATTCCGCAAGCGGCTTTCGTAAGGCCGTTGGCAAACTGCTAGGCCTGCCACCCTCGGAGCTGACAGCAAGCTCTAAGCTCTGCTGCAGCTGGATTGACACACCATTAGGCGCAATGCTGGCAGTGGCAGACCAACATTCCCTGCGATTGTTGGAATTTTTTGACCGTAAAGGTCTTCCTAAAGCACTGCAAACCCTGCATCGGGACCACGCTGGGCTTACGATCACAACCGCTGCTGAGCACCCCATTCTCGCCCAAATCAGTGCCGAACTCGATGCGTACTTCACGGCTACCGCGTTCACCTTCCAAACGCCTATCCACCAACAGGGTTCTGCATTTACCCAATCGGTGTGGGACGCACTGCAAAATATTGCCGCCGGCAGCACCCAAAGTTACGGCGCCTTGGCCCGCCTTCTTGGCCGCCCAGGATCAAGTCGAGCGGTGGCTCGCGCAAACGGCGCCAATAACCTGGCAATTGTTATTCCCTGCCATCGGGTGATTGGCGCTGATGGCTCGCTGACCGGCTATGGCGGCGGACTGTGGCGCAAGCGTTGGCTGCTTGATCACGAGCGAAACCAAGGGGTAAGCGTGGTGGCCTAAGGCCAAACCGCAGGCCCACAGCATGACCTTAGCGCCTAGCAGGATTAAAGGCGGCGTCTTTTCAACTTCTTGTGCAGCTCAATAAACTGTTGGGTTACCTTGTGAGAACGCCGGAAGTAGACCAACGGCTCATTGGCCTCATGGGACTCTTTGACGACCACGGAGCTGCTAATCGGCGGCGACAGCAAAGGCAACTTTTCTTTCTTCATCTCCGCCACCATTCGCGCAGGAAGATTGGATTGGGCCTGGAACTGGTTAACCACAATGCCTTCTAGCTTTAACTCGTCGTTATGATCTGCCTGAACCTCTTCGATGTTGTCCATCAGAGAGTAAAGCGCTTTACGGGAAAACTCATCGCAATCAAATGGGATCAAGCAACGGTCCGCAGCGATCAGTGCGGACAGACTGAAAAAATCGTAGGCTGGCGGCGTATCAACATAGATGTCATCAACCTCTTCGCCCAGCGTCTGCAATGCGTCCCGTAACTTGTAAATCTTGTGCTTCTGCTCCAGCTTGATCCGCAATTCGGCAAGATCTGGAGATCCCGGCATTACCCACAAATTGGGAAAAGGGGTTTCTACGCAAAACTCCGCAGGATCAACCTTCTTGCGGCCAGGGCCCAGAGTACTTTCGAGATAGCGCGCGATGTTGGCTTCTTTTTGATCCCAATCAGGACCCAGCAAATATTGGCTGGAATTTCCCTGAGGGTCCATATCGATCACCACCGTAGACCGGCCGCTGTCCGCATTAATGGCCGCAAGATTACACACGATGGTGGATTTTCCCACGCCACCTTTCTGATTAAACACCACGCGTTTCAAGGGTACTCTCCTGAGAGAATTGGCAAAGTCGGTATAGTAACCGGAAGGTTTAGACGAATTGCTCTAACCGGCAAAATTATTGCCCTGAGGTCAAACCAGTCCCATTGGGCAGATCCGATGATACAAACGCTGGCCGACCGCCCACCACTGTCGCAGTGACGCCAATATTGGGTATCTGATTGGCGGGAACCGACATCAGGTCCGCATTTAAGAGCACAAAGTCCGCCCGCTTGCCGACCTCCAATGAACCGACTTGGGTTTCTGCAAACCCTGCGTAAGCGGCATCCAGAGTGAATCCGCGCAACGCCTCTTCACGGGTCAGCGCTTGGTCGGCGTACCAACCATCAGCAGGCCATCCCTTTACATCTCGACGGGCGACAGCAGCGTATAAACCCAACATCGGATTAATCTGTTCCACCGGAAAATCTGAGCCTAAGGCCAAAGGAATTTCCAGCGCCACCATTCGGCGCCATGCGTACGCCCCACGAATGCGCGAAGGCCCAACTCGATCTTCCGCCCAGTACATATCGCTGGTGGCGTGGGTGGGCTGCACCGACGCAATAAGGTTAAGCGCTTTAAACCGATCAAAATCTTTTGGCGCGACCACTTGGGCATGCTCAATGCGGTGGCGTCCCGGGTTTTCAGGGTTAGCGGTGATGGCCGCCTGGTACGCATTTAACACCACTCGATTACCCCGATCCCCAATCGCATGGGTATTGACCTGCAGCCCACAGCCCATGGCACGACTCACCTGCTCATTGAGATTGACCACCGGCTGAAGTAGCAGTCCTTGATTACCGGGTTCATCGCTGTAATCAGCAAGCAAAGCAGCACCTCGAGAACCCAGAGCGCCGTCTGCGTACAACTTCACCGAGCGGGCACTAACCCGAGGCGTATGCACGAGTTTTTCACACAGGGATTGAAGAAGCTGCTGATCGCCATCCGCCATGGCGTAAACACGCAGGCTGAGTTGACCTGATTTTTCTGCCGCTAGAAACCGCTCAAGGTCAGCCTCCGAGGTCCCAGCATCATGAACGCCGGTAATCCCCACCTCAGCCAAGGCCTTGAGCGCTAACTCCAGTCCTCGACGCCGATCAGACTCTGTCCAGTCTGGCACCTGATCGGTGACCAGCCCCATGGCTCGATCAATAAACACGCCGGTGGCCTGCCCTTGCCCATCGCGTTGAATCTGCCCCCCTTCCGGCTGCCATTGGCCAGAAAAATCTCGGTCAGCCTGAGCCAAAGCGGCACTATTCGCCCAGCCGGCATGACCATCAATGCGGGTCAGCCAGACCGGCCGATCAGGAAACAGCGAGTCTAAGTCTGATCGACTGGGAAAGGCCTTTTCCGGCCAGTCGTTCTGATCCCATCCGCGGCCTAGCAGCCAGGCATCATCTGGCAGATCTTTGGCAAAGTCTGACAGACGCTCTAAAACCTCGCCCTTAGATTGGGTGTCCCGAAGGTTCACTGACAACAGCCCCAAGCCAAGATTCATGATGTGGCCGTGAGCGTCAATCAAACCGGGAATGACGGTGAAGCCAGTCACATCGACCACCGAGGCGCCTGGGTACCCAGCGCGCAGCGCATCGGCACTGCCGGTAGCCAAGATTTTTCCACATTCGCCGGTGCTGTAGACCATGGCTTTTACCGACGGCTGGGCAGGATTGACGGTGTAGATTTGATCAGCCATCAACAGGACGTTTGGGCAACCACAGCGTGGGTCGTCGGCGCACTGGGCGATAGCACGATCAGGTAAAGCCACAGACCCCAAAAACAGCACCAGCAAAGCAGTGTAAAGCGGTGGCAATCTAGAATTTTGTTGATTGCGACCCGCGGCTTCAGCTGGCGGCGCCTGAAACTTTATCGTGGATAATATGGCCATAAATCCCTCACCATCCCAGCGTTGTTCGTCTTGCCCGTACATCACTCGATCAAGTGCGAGCAAATGTTCACCCACCCCTTCTTGGGTCGCCAGCCGAGCGGCGTGGCGCAAAGAATTGACCGGCTGCCCGCTTTGCAAGCGCGCCAGTCCCAGTATCGCCTCACCTGCAGACTTGGCGTCTGATGCCTCACAGGCTGACCGAATTCGGTCAAGAATCTGACGTGCGCTGGCCTCACGGCGTGCGTCGGCGAGAGGCTTTTCTTCGACCGCCAGGGAATGCGCAGCGTGTTTTGCGCGCCACCAAGCCAGAGCTGTTGCCAGCCACAACAGAGCCAGAAATGCGCTGACCGCCGGCCAGATCCCCCCACCAGCGCTGCCAGTTTGACCTTGGAAACCTGATTGAGCAGTGTCGCTTTGCCCCAGCTCAGGCAGCAAGTTCGGCGCCAGTGCCGCTGATTGGCCCGGGGCAACCTCGATCTGCCGAGCTGCAATGACCGCCACTCGCTGCTCGTTGGCCTGTACATCCCACCAGGGAATGCGGATCTCGGGCAGGGTCATCACACCGGACTGCGTCGGCACCAGCGCATAGGTTTGCTCGCGAATTGCATCCGCCCAACCGTTCGGTGTTGAGCGGGTCTTACTGCTGGGTTGATCAGGATAAACCTTAATGCCTGATACCTCAGGTAATGCAAGCTCTGGCAACTGGGTAGACAACAGGCCGCGGGCTCGCAGCTGCAGGTTGCGGGTGATTGGCTCACCTTGCACAAATTCTGGCTCACCGTTTGGCCAGCTTTCGGTCACCGACAGCTCTGCCGCCGGCAGCCATAAATCGCCATCAAAGGCGGTCGCTTGGGGCCGGACGGTCAGTGAAAGCGTGTCGCTGGCCACACTGACTCGACGCCCCCGACTGAACAGTGATGCGTTGCTGCCACCTGGATCGGCGACCCGGCCGCGAAAACTCACCGGAGGCAGTTCAATCACCCCACTGCGTTCAGGAAACAGGGCGAAACGCCGCTCAACAACCCGATACCGTTTGCCGTCGATCATGCGCGTGGTGGTTTTATCTTCGCCGACCCGCTCTACCACCAACCCAGCGGGCCAGGGGTCGTTATTCAACGCCCCTTCTGTGATAGGCGGCGCATGAAATAATCGCACTGTCAGGCGCACCTGAGAATGGACGTAGGGATCCAGTGGGGTTGCCTCCAGTTCTACAAACACATCCTGGTCGGTGGATTGGGTGCCTGCCGGACGCTCCAGCACCGATAGGGTAATCGCCTGGGTAATCAAATTACCCACCTTTATAGGCGGCAGCACCAACTGCCCCGCCTCTTTAGGTTCAAGTAAGACGTTGTGCTGAACCACCAATCGACGTCGGCCATTGGTCATCTCCAGACTCGAGTTGGTGCCGGTATCAAGAACGTTGAACTGCTCGCGAAGGGTTGTGTAGTCGGGGCGACTATCGTTAGCAGGATTTACCAGATCG
Organism: uncultured Gammaproteobacteria bacterium; assembly: GCA_964559945.1. Classification (GTDB taxonomy): domain Bacteria; phylum Pseudomonadota; class Gammaproteobacteria; order Xanthomonadales; family SZUA-38; genus JANQOZ01. The sequence goes on from CAZLJY010000045.1 coordinate 10,517, forward strand.
ATTCTGAGCAGCGCTGACTCACCCAGGAATATGGTGTCCCGGTCCAGTGATGCGTTGATTTCCTGTGCCTGGGCTTGGCTCAATACGCCTAGCAGCAACACGATCATTAACAGCCATCTTCCCATTACCATTCCTCTTCATCGCTGGCCGGAGGTTGGCCGCGCCGCTGATACTCAAGCTGAAATTTCCTGCGTAGCAAACCACCCGGGTCATCTGGAATTCGGCGCAACCACTGTTCCAGTGATTGTTTTTCCTCAGCGTCCAGTTCCTCGGCAGCGGTTGGCTGCATTTGCTCAGGCTCCTGCTCACTATCAGATTCTTCCGATTCTCCCGACTCCTCGGACTCCTCTTCACCCTCTTGCTCTGTCGACTGATCAGACTCCTGCTCGCTATCGCCTTCGGATTGCTCCTGATTGTCTGAATTATCCTGTTGCTCTTGCTCTTGCTGCTCCTGTTCTTGCAATAGCTTTTCCAACAGCTCCTTATTGTGCAAGGCATCCGCCATTTCAGGGTCTTCAGTGAGTGCCTGATCATAGGCGTCGATAGCGTCTTGGTACTTTTCCTGCATCGCTAGGGCGTTGCCGCGATTGTAATGGGCTTGGGGTCCCGCAACGCCGCTGAATGCGCGCGCCGCCGATTCAAACTGGCCGTCCCTATACAGCGCCTCCCCACGAAGCATGGGGTCCTGAGCCACCGCTGCCGCGGCCTCATGTTCGCCCGCTTCTAAGGACGCCGCTGCCTGTTGGTCCGGCGTCTTAAATGCTTGCTCCAACCAGCTTGCAGCGACCGCTGGTGCTGGTGGCAAAACCAATATCGCGAAAGGCAAAATTAGCAGCCAACCGCGCCGGAATGCTAGCGCCGCTATTGGCAGCAAAAGCAGCACCAACCAGGGGCCCTGTTCTCTCCATTGCAGACTTTCGGTGGTTGCATCATCGTTGGCTGACGCAGCACGGCTTGTCCCCTCATCGTTCATTAAACGATCTAGATCTTTCCCATCGGTGCGCAGCCGAACATATTGGCCGCCGCCAATGGCTGCCAATTCGGTAAGTTCAATTTCGTTCAGGCGAGGCACTGCAATGGTGCCATCACCGGATTTAAAAAATCCTCCATTGACTTGGGGTATGGGCGCACCCTCAGGTGTCCCGACACCCATAACCGAAATCCGATGGCCTGCATCAAAGATCTCACGGGCCGCGGTAAGAGCACCTTTACCAACCGAATCGGTCACTACAATAATCTCGCCTCTGGACGTGGCCACGCCGTCTAGAAGCTGCTTGGCTAAGTTTAGCGCCTCTCCCAATTCACTGCCCTGCACCGGCATGATGGTCACGTCCAATGCGCCCAGCATTGACTTTATCGTGTTGGCATCCTGTGTTAATGGAGATACGACAAAAGACTCACCCGCATAGGCCACTAATCCAATTTGGCCTTCCTGATTTCGGTCCAGCAGGTCTGCTAGCTTAAAGCGCGCCTGTGTCAGCCGGTCCGGGGTCAAGTCCGCCGCTAGCATCGAGCGAGAAAGATCTAACACCACAACTCGCGTGGCTTCCGTTTGAAACAAAGGTAGCGGACGCTTTTCCCAGGTGGGTCCAGCAACGGACAATGTCCCCAACACCCACCCAATTGCGAGCAAAACCAAGGGCAAACGGGCCGGTTTGCCACCTTCGCCACAGGTCAGAAACTTGAGTAGCGCCGGGTCACAAATCTTCGCCCACGCATTGAGATCACCGCCTGGCTGGCGCAGCCGCCAGATCAACAACGCGCCCAAGGGCAGTAGGATTAACCACCATGGTCTAAGAAAATGAAATAGGGAGAAGTCGTTCATGGTGTGGTTGCCGGTTGTTGGCGTCCGATCAACGACCGACCTTTACTTAGCGCCGTTAGCAGGCCAAGTAATAACGAGATCAATAGCGCCGCCCCCAATGGCCAGAAATACAATTCCTTAGGCGGCCTCAGTATTTCCTGCTCCTCCGCCACCGGTTCTAGCTCATCCAATATTTCGTAAATCTGCATCAAGCCAGCGGTATCTCGGGCACGAAAATAGCGGCCACCGGTCTTATCGGCAATGGCATTGAGGGTCTTTTCATCAAGGTCAGCCGACGGATTGATGGTACGCGTGCCGAACATGCTGCGTACCATCATTTCGTCGGCGCCAACGCCAATGGTGTAAACCTTGAGGTTCTCGCTGGCTGCAAGGTCTGCAGCTTTTAAGGGCTCCACTGCGCCTGCAGTATTGGCCCCATCTGTGAGCAAGATAAGGACCCGATCTTGCACCGACTCTCCGCGCAGTCGTTTAACCGCCAGCCCAATAGCGTCCCCGATCGCGGTTTCTTTGCCTGCCAATCCTATCGCCGATTCTTCCAATAGCACTCGCGCCGTGCCGCGATCGAAGGTCAACGGTGTTTGCAGATAGGCGCGCCGACCAAACAAAATGAGACCCAATCGGTCGCCAACCCGACGCTCCATAAATTCGCCAGCGACCGCTTTCACCATATCAAGGCGTGTGACCGGTTTATCCACCATAGTCCTATCGGCGAGCACCGAAGAACCGGAAACATCAACTGCTAGTGTCATGTCGGCGGTTTCCATAGAACCGGAGATATCTACCGCCAACATCAAATCGCGCCCCGTCACCGGTAAGCTGATCGCCTCGCCAATCCATTGGGGCCTAGACGCCGCTGCGACCAAAGCCAGCCAAGCCAGCGCAGCCAGCAATATACGTAACCAACGCTGGCTCTTATTGCTTGTATCGCTGGTGTCAGCCACTTGCGCGAAAAAAGGCACTCGCAGACTCAGACCGGTTGGCCGAGGTGATTCGGGCGCCAGCCACCAGACCAATAGCGGCACAGGGATTAGGGTCAATAACCAGGGCCAGGCTAGGTTAAACACGGGCCACCCGCTGGACCCAGAACTGACATAATTGAATCAGGCTTTCGACGTTGGCCTGAGGTTCTCGCTGGTAAGGCGCGGTCACCAAATCTTCGGCGGCAACCGCCAGGTGGGCTTCCAGTTCTTCAGGTTCGGTTAGAAAATCGACCCAGGGCTGACCCGTCATGGCAACCGGCTTGGTCAATTGTCCTTCATGCAATAGTAGTCTTCGCAAATAGATTGCAATACTGGCGACGGCTTGGCGAATATCGCCGTCTGATTCATATTGAGCGCTAATGTGTTTCAACTCTTTGTTCAACTGGTTGATACGGCGGCGCTTGCGATAGCGTCTCCAGAGCCAAAAGCCCGCGATGATCAACGCAACAACGAATAACCCACCCAAAACCCACCAGCCCCACGCCGGCGGCCAGGCTGGCGGCGGCGCGGCGGCATGAATATCGCGGATCGGAGGAGGGCTTGCCTGCATTAACGAATATCTCGGGTTCTAAACACGCGACCTAACGCGTCGCTCACATCTTCATCAGTGGTCAAATCTAAACGGGTAATGCCCTGTTTGTTGAGAACCGATGTCAGGGCTCGCTGCTGATCGGCAATAAATTCCGAATATTGATGCCTAGCGGCATCTCGGGATAACGGCATCACACCTTGGCTTTGACCATTACTGATCGGATAAGTGCCAGGGGGTGGCGGTAACTGCTCTATGGGGTCGCGAACTGAGCAAGCGATCAGGTCGCTGTGTCGGCGCAGGTAGGTCAGATGCCGTTCGAAATCGTCGCCGAGATGATAAAAATCACTGATCACAAAAATCAGGCTGCCGGGGCGGGCGATTCTGCGGGCCCGCTTTAACATTTGATCGATGCCCGGCGCTGGCTGCTCGAACGATACCGGCCCTTGCTGGCTCAGCCGTTGAACCAGCACATTAATCATTCGTAAGACGCCGCGCCGACCGCCAGCGGGACGGACTTCATAATGGCTATCGGCGTTACTAATCAACGCACCAATCCGATCGCCACGACCCACTGCGGCCCAGCCGGTAAGCGCTGCCAGCCGACTGGCTTGGACAATTTTCAAGGCCCCACGGGTGGCGAAATACATTCCAGGGTTGGCATCGATCAACGCCAACACCGGACGTTCGCGCTCTTCCTGAAACACCTTAGTATGAGGTTTACCTGTGCGCGCGGTCACTCGCCAGTCAAGATCCCGTATATCGTCACCAATCTCGTAGGAACGAGACTCAACGTAATCCACTCCACGGCCGCGATAGCGAGAGGAATGGACACCGGCGATCACCGAGCTGGCTGGACTTCGCGCGCTCATAATCACCCGCCGCGCGGAGAGGCGCAGGCGGATCAGGTCTTCAGAAGTGACCGCAGTGGGTGAATCCATCGCGCTGGCCAAGAACTTAGGGAACCGGTACGCGTTCCAGCAATTGGGCAATCAACGCATTGGCGTCTACACCCTCAGCCTCAGCCTCAAACGACATAAGAAGACGGTGTCGCAAAGCATCAAAAGCAATGGCCTGCACGTCCTCTGGGGAAACGTAATCCCGTTGATTTAGCCAAGCGTGGGCTTTTGCGCACCGGTCAAGGGCGATGGTGCCACGGGGGCTTGCGCCAAAGCTCACCCAAGAGGCGAGATCATCGCCATAACGGCCGGGTTGACGGGTGGCTAACACCAACTCGACCATGTATCGCTCCAATTCTGGTGACACATGGAGGTCTAGTACTTCGCGCTGGGCGCTGAAGACCTGCTCCTGGGTAACCACAACCGGCGGCGTGGGCCGTTCGCTGAGCACCTCATGGGCTTGCTCTCTCGCCAGTTTGAGGATTTCCTGCTCCTCGTCGCCGCTGGGGTAGGTAATGGCTACATGCATTAGGAATCGATCCAGTTGCGCCTCTGGCAGCTGGTAGGTCCCTTCTTGTTCGATTGGGTTTTGAGTCGCCATCACCAGGAATAACTTGGGTAGGTGATAGGTGACACTGCCTACGGTTACTTGGCGTTCGCCCATAGCTTCTAACAATGCAGACTGCACTTTGGCGGGTGCGCGATTGACCTCGTCGGCTAATACTAAGTTATGAAAAATCGGCCCGCGCTGGAACGTAAAATCGGATTCCTGGGGTCGGTAGATTTCTGTTCCAGTGAGATCTGCAGGCAGCAAATCGGGGGTAAACTGAATTCGATGAAAATCCCCCTCGATGCGCTCCGCCAACTCTTTAATCGCTGTGGTTTTCGCCAAGCCCGGAGCTCCTTCAACCAGAAGGTGGCCATTAGCTAGCAAAGCAATCAGGAGTCGATCGATGAGCCCATGTTGGCCGATGATCTTACGCTGAATTTCCGTTTTCAGGTCGCTGAATGCTGTCCGTGCTGCGCTGTCGTTGGCAACAGGGCTAGGGCTGGCTGCATTGTCTGCGGCGGCTACTTTGTCATCCATTGAGGTGTCCGTGCTTAGGTTCGATAACGGTCAGTGTTACCAGGTCATGCAGTTTACTGACCTGCCAGGGAATTTCCATGGAGCGGGGAGTGTAATGGATCAAAAATAGCCCGGCGTATGCCGAAAGATGGCGTTTATTTCGCCGTGAGTGCGAAAAGCGTTGGTATAAACGACAACAGCCCGCTCACAAGGAGCGGGCTGCTGAAACGATTACTGAGCTAAGTTAGAACCGAACGATACAGATCGCATCGTTGGTGACCTGGGCCACGTTGGCCTGCAGTGTCCGGCCACCCACTCGGCATTCACCAGCAAACCCAGAAGTGGTCGACGGGTTGGCCGCAGCAGCGGTGCCAAGATAGTTATCCTGATCCGCAGCGTTAGAGAATGCCAGCGAGAAAGTCACTTGTTGGCCTAAACTCACCTGTGCCGAGCATGAATCCCGAGAGGGATTAGCTGGGAATGCGCAGTTGATTGGCGCACCATCTGCGGTCACCACCGCTTCACCGGCTAATGCAAACCCGGGCGCAGAGTCGTCAAACTGAACCTGGATATTAAACATCGTGTTGACGCCTCCGCTACAGGCTCCTGCGGGTGGCGCCGGACTGGTATTGACCAGATTGGCGCAGACGTCGAATGCCGTAAATTCGACCTCAGCCTCGGTGCCGTCGGTGGCGGTGAAGGTGCAAGTTCCTTCGCCCACGTTAGTCCCAAAGGTACCGTCCCCTAATTGCGCCGTAATGCGAGCGACAGTTTCGCCGTTGGCATCGGTGGGATCTGGCTGGGTGGAAATTGACAGGGTGCCATCAGTCGCTTCACAGGTTCCGCTGATGGCGATGTTAGCGACGCCGCTACCGTTGGACAGATACCTCAGCGTGGTATTTACCGTAGTCAACGACCCACCGAGGCGGAAAGAGGAAGGCGATGCCTGCAACACAGCACTGTTCGGCTGAACAATGGTGACCTCTGCGGTTTGGTCGCCAGTGAAAAACTCCAACATACCTTCATCCGCATCGGTGCCGATGCCTGAGGTTTCCACCAACGCCACGGTGCAACCGTCAACGCCGGTTGGGTTGGCAACAGTTCCACTGCCAACCACGCCATCAACACTGCCTGTGCCCTGCAATTCAGTAAATGCGAAGCCGATGAACTGACCGCGAATAGGCGCTAAAGCCGCGTCCTCAACGCAAATCAATACCGATGTCGCGGTGTTGCCAGAAATGGTATCTGGCGTGACCGTAATGGCCAGAGGTCGTAACCCTGGGTAACGAAGCAACGCGGCGTCGGCATAAGTTGCCAAATTTCCTGAGGTGCCAAGGCCACCGTTAGCGCCTTGAACATAAAGTGCGGCTGTTCGCCCAATTTGGCTCACTGGGTAATTCAACAGAGTTGAACCGACACCATTGCTATCGGTGACGAAGGCCGTTTCCACGTTACCGGTGGTGGCCCGCCCAATGACGTAAGGAATAACAGCGCCACTATCAATGGAGCCACCCACGGTGTCATTTAGGTTAAAGGGCTCATCAACGGTCAGGTCATCATTGTCGATGGCCTGGGTCACTGTTCTTGCACTTTCGTGGTCAGCATTACCCACCACTTCCTTGCCGAATAGAATCAGAGTGTCGCCTGGACCTGCCCCACCACCGGCCGTTCTAAACTGACCCGTTGGAGCGAAAAATCCGGTACCGCCTTCAAAGGGATCGCCATCCGTGCCTGAGAGGTCAAAGGTGCCGGCGCCCTCAGTTGGAAATCCTGAGATCGGTGCGTCAATTAACCCGGCCTGAAGAGACACTGGCTGAGCTGGTGGATTGCCGAAACGGTCGGTGACAATGGCGTTGACCCTCAAGCTGTAGGTTGCGTTGGGCTCCACGGGGAATCCATCGTCATCAAATACCACCACACTGGGGTCCACCGGGTTAACGGTCAAACTGTTGATCGGAATCGTTGTGATGGTGACCGAAAACGGGACGCCGTCGGAAATCGCTACGGAGGTTTCGCTAGTTACCGCGGCCTGAATGCCGTTGCTGACATTGTTGTCCGCTGCGTCTGCCACTGCCCGCAACCGAACCAAACCAGGCTCGGTGCCGCTAACCAGACTGACTGAAGCAATGCCGCCTGTGGTAGCCAACGAAATAGACGTACCTTCCACTGCCGTCCCACCAGCGTTGGTGCCGCGCAATACAGTGCCGGAGTCTGGAGACTCAGTGAAAATTTCCAGGAATAGATTGTTGTTGTTAGCATCGGGGTCAGCGATGAACTCGTCCGCCCCATCGGTTAATGACAGCTGAACCGGTTGCGCAGTGGTGCCACCTGAACCCTGCACGTATTGCGGGGTTGCAGGAAGTCCGAAGGTCAGATTTGCTGGCCGACCATCAGAACCCGACTCAATGATTTCAATTTGAATCTGAGCATCAAACACTTCCCCAGTTATACGATCTTGCGCAGTTGCTGAAACCGTCACAATGCCTGGCGAATCATCGGAATGAACGAATATCTTCCCGCTGGCGGCCAGATCAACCGGCCCGTTACCCAGAAGAACAAAAAACTCGTTGACGTCTTCGGTTTCCGGGTCATCCAGTGTGGAAAATGCAGCAAGATTGACGGGGCTGATGCCGATGGCAATCTCTCCGTCCTCTGGCGCGCCGATGGTACCGTCGGCTTCCCGGAATACCAGATCTACCTCGGCGATAAAAGGCGAATCAAAAAAGATAGGAACACTTAAGGGGCGAGCGGGAATCACCACCCTGTTAGGTGTCAAAGTGATCCGGTTGATGCCAGCGGGACCTTCAGCGATGGCTAACGTTACGCTAGAGGAAATCGTTTGGTTTGACTGCGGATCGCTAACCGACGCGGTAACCGTAGTGTTTCCTATGCCCTCGGCAGTATGAAAAACCGCTTGGCCGTCACCGGCCACGGTTGTCACTTGTATCTGGGTCGCTTGAGTCCCCAAGTCATTCGGCGTCGACAGCGTGCCGTTGGTTGAGCTTGTTACCGACAACGAGACCACCGTCCCGTCAGCAACCGCCTGACCGTTTGATTGGCGAACTTGCACCCTCACGGCAGTGGCAAAGCTGCTACCTGGCTCAAAAAATACTTCGCCTTTATTCGACAGCAAATTAGTAGCATCCGCTGTAATGGTGACACGGATCGGCGCCCTAGGTTCCGCCGCTCCTCCTCCACCGCCGCCACCACAGGCGGTCAGCCCCACAGCGGCGCCAATCAGCGTCGCAGACAATAATAATTGTTTCAGTCTCATCATGGTCGTTATGCCTTCCACGGTTCGCGCTGCCCCTAAGTTAGAAATAGTTGATCCTGACGGCTCTCCCCGAGTCGCCAGGGCTTATTACTGATTCAGGTTAAAGCTGTCGTTCAAAATAGTTGGTGTGATGAAGATCAGCAGTTCTGATTTGTCATTCTGGCTGGATCGCTGACGGAACAATGTACCCAGTGCTGGGATATCCCCCAGAAATGGCACTTTGTTTTCGTCTTCTCGCAATGTCTGTTCGTAGATTCCGCCCAGCACGACCGTTTGACCACTATTGATCAACACCTGGGTTTGAATTTCCCGCGTGTCGATGCTTGGAACACTGCCGCCGCCTTCAACGGGCACCAGCTGACCAACGGTATCTTTCTTGACAGCCAGATCGAGGATTACGCGGTCATCTGGCGTGATTAACGGCTGGACTCTCAGCTCAAGCACGGCGTCCTTGAAACTGATGTTGGTTGCACCACTGGATGCAGCCTGCTGAAACGGGATTTCTACGCCCTGCTGAATGAACGCTTCACGCTGGTTGGCAGTGATCAGTCGGGGACTAGAAATCACCTCTCCGCGCCCTTCACTCTCCAGCGCTGAAAGCTCCAGATCAAGGAGATAATCTGAGGTTAAGAGGCCAAGGGCCCAGCTGCCGGCAGTTCCGGATGCGGGCAGATTCACGTTAAGTCGTTCCCCCAGTGGCGGCACAGATATTCCCGCTGGTGGGTTATCGGGCGCAATCACCGGAAAGCCAGATCGGTTGTCGTTGATCTGCCGATTGACCAGGGCAAGGTTATTCATGCGGTCAGCCGCCGCCGCAGAACCTGCAACACTGAGGATGTTGCCGTCGTTGTCCTGGTAGCCGCCTGTTAGACCAAATCGGACACCAATTTCGTCACTAAAACTGTCAGTAGCAATAACAATGCGGGACTCAATCTGAATCTGGCGCACCGGTCGATCAAGGCGATTGACCAGCTCGCGAATCTCTTCCAATCGATCAGGAGTATCGGTTAACAGTAAGACGTTAGTCCGCTCATCAACACTCACACTGCCACGGGACGAAAGCAGTCCAGCGCCATCAGTGGCTGATCCACTGGCGGCACTTTCGATGATTTCTCTGAGATCGGTCGCCTTAGCGTAGTTGACCTGAACAAAGGTGGAGCGCAGCGGCTCAAGTTCACGCTTGTCCTTCAACGCTTGCAATAATTGCTGCTCTCGGGCCGCAATCTCGGTTGCGGGAGCAACCCATACCACGTTGCCATTTTCCCGTTTATCCAGGGACTTGGCCTGGAGCAGTATGTCCAGTGCTTGGTCCCAGGGAACATTTTGCAATCGCAACGTCACGTTGCCAGACACCGAATCGGAGACAACCATATTCAAGCCGGACACGTCAGCGATGAGCTGCAACACGGCACGAACCGGAATGTCCTGGAAGTTAAAGGAAACTCGTGTGCCTTCGTATTCTGTCGGCTGAAGAATTTGCTCTTCTGGACTCAGCACTTCTTCTTGGAATTGCTGGATTTCGACGATGTACTGATTGCCACTCTGGTAGGCCAGATGCTCGTAGTCACCACGAACCGCGATATCCATGCGAATTCGGTTACCGTCGCGCACGGTGTCAATCAGCTCCACTGGCGTGGCGAAATCCATAACGTCAAGACGCTCTTCCAGTTCCTGAGCAATTTCTGTGTTGTAGATGTATGCACGCAGACGAGAGCCTTGCTTGCTCAAGTCAACATTGGCACCGGTATCGTTGAAGGTAACAATGACCCGCCCTTCGCCATTTTGACCCCGTCGGAAGTCAATATTTTCAACCGCCAAGGCACCGCTGGAGGATACCGACCCGCGCTCACCGCCGCGGTTCTGAGCCCCAGCGACAATAGCGGAGCCACTGCCACCTTGGACAGATACGATAAGCCTGTCACCCTCAATGCGAGTTTCATAGGGTGCAGACCGGAACAAGTCAATAACAACCCGGGTTCTGCCGCCCGCCTCAACCGCAGAAACACTGCGCGTGGCACCGGTACCAATTTCGATGGATCGTTGCCGCATCGCATTGGTTGTGTTCATCAAGTCAACGGCAATACGTGCCGGGTTATCGGTGGTGAAAATCTGTGGGTCCGGCAGGTCACCCTGCATGCTAAGGATGATGTCCACAGCGCCGCCTGAGCCCGTACTGAAAGATATTTCCTCCAGCACCGACTGAGCCAGGGCATTCCCTGCACCTAGACACAACATGACCGCAGCCATCGCTGCCACGCGCCATGGGGCGGTGAACTTTGCGGCAGTTTTTGTCAGCATTCCATTCATTTTTGATCCCCCAAACCGGATCTGCTTATTCGTCATCGAGAGCAACTTCAGCTCGGTTTTCCTGCCAGCTTTCGCCATCGGGCAATAGCTCAACAAGCTCCACACTGTCCTCGTAAACCGCAATCACCTGTCCGTGATTGCGCCCCATGTAATTATCTTCTCTAACCCGGTACAGCAGGCCGTCAGGATCTTCGATTAGTGCATACAGCACATCATCGATGAAAAACGTACCTACCATCTCCAGACTATCCAACTCGAAACGTTCTAGATCTTCTTTTGATCGATTTGGATCTGGTCTCGGCCCCGTGGCGCCAGCCACCGCAGCCTCAACTTGCGGCTCTGCGTCTTCACCCAACAGCGGGCCACCCGTAAAAGGATCTCTAAGATCATGGGCTTGGTAAATCAATTTGGGTGGATCAACCGTATTGGGCAATGGCTCAACCTGATCGCCTGGGCGACTGTTGATTTGCTCTATATAACGATCCAAGTCCCCTGTTCCACCGGTGCATCCAGCCATGGCCATTAGGACCGCAATAAGTGTCAGCAGCAGTTTCATCGTTGGGCTCCCTGCGCTGTTGCGGCTGCTTGAGCCGCAGCAGCAGCTAACTCATCCTCGGTGAGGTAACGGTAGGTGTTTACCGTGCCAGAAAGTTTCAGGCGGTCGGATTCCTCTTCGACGGGCTCTAAGGTGATGTTCTGGGTCACAACGACTAGTCTCGGAAGGTCGGAAATTGCTGAGACGAAATCACCGAACTGGTGATAACCTCCGATCATCTCCCATTGAATGGGTTTCTCCGCATAAACGTCTTTTAGCGACTCGGGAAGCGGCTGAAATTTATCCACATCAATGCCGGCGCCAATGGCTTTTTGGGATACTTCTTGCAGCAACTTGGCCATTTCCGTCTGATTCGGCAATTGATCAATCAGATCTTCCAAAAGGTTTCGCAAATCAGCCAGCTGTTCACGATAAGCCTCCAAGTTGGCGGCTTTCTGCTGCTTGGTTTCAAATTCTGCCTTAAAGGTGATTTCCTGCTGTTCCTTATCCTTCAGGACCTGCCATTCTTCCTTGAACTTCAAAAAATAGGCAACGACGAGGATGAATATGACCACGGCGGCAGCCGCAATCCCTTTCGCCAGCGGCGGCCAACCACCAGGATCTTCGAAGTCTAAGTTCTTGATTTCTTCCCAATTCATCCCGCAACCCCCTGATCGCCTTCACCCTGGGGTGGAGCTTCTGGGCCCACATTTACTTCGACCCTAAACTTGTATAGCTGACGCCGCCCCTCACCTTCAGCCTCGGTAATGTTTAGATCGGCGCCACGCATCCAAGGTGATGCTTCCATGCTGCGCATATAGGCTGAAACTTTGGCGTTGGATTCAGCCAAACCCTCTACGGTCACCAGACCACCGACTTGCTTAATGCTCTCTAAACTCACCCCATCAGGTATTGTGCGCACCACTTGGTCGAACAATCGGACAATCTCAGTCCGACTTTTCTGCAACTCTTCGATCGCTAACTTTCGTTCAATGAGCTCAGCGCGCTCTTTTTCCAGTGTTTCTATATCCCGGATCCGCCGATCCAGCACTGCAATTTGATTTTTCAGGATTTGATTGCGGCCATCTTGATGATCCTGCATAGCGCTCAGTTGCATGTTGACGCCAATAAAGGCCAACAATCCCATCAGTGCTGCGCCAGCTAGCACCGCGTAGAATTCCTGTTGCCGCTGTTGTCGTCGCTCTTCGCGCCATGGCAGTAGGTTAATTCTGGCCATTAGTCAAAACTCCTCAACGCCAGACCGCAAGCAATCATCAGTGATGGCGCATCAGCACCCAGCGCTTGGGCCCGCACTCGGGGCGCAACGCTCATATTTGCCGCTGGATTGGCAATGGTGCAGGGAATAGCCAGTTGTTGCTGGACTAGATCAGCGACGCCATTAATTGACGCGCAGCCGCCGGCAAGAACCACGTGCTCCACAGAATCAAACTCGCTGGAAGAGAAGAAAAACTGCAGCGATCGGCTGACCTGCTGCACCATGGCATCTTTAAATGGCTCAAGCACTTCCTGTTCGTAACTCTCCGGTAGCCCGCCCTGGCGTTTCGCCAGACCTGCTTCCTCGTAGGAAAGGCCATATCGGCGCATTACTTCATCAGTGAGCTGCTTGCCACCAAAGACCTGCTCGCGGGTGTAAATTGTTCGCCCTTCATTGAGCACAATCAATGTGGTCATGGTTGCACCGACATCAACAATCGCTACCCGGGCCTTTGGGTCAATCCCCAATTGGTCGGCCACCAGTACAAAGGCGTTTTCCATCGCGAAGGCTTCAACGTCCACTGCTTTGGCCGTCAATCCTCCTAACTCTGCCGCAGCAACCCGAATATCGACATTCTCTGTCCGCGAAGCGGCAAGCAGAATCTGCATCATGTCCGGATTACCAGGCATTGGACCAATCACCTCAAAGTCCAGGCTGACTTCGTCCAATGGATAAGGAATGTACTGGTTGGCTTCAATTTGGATCTGACTATCCAGGTCTGCCTCGGATAAATCCGCCGGCATATTGATCACCTTGGTGATGACCGCAGAACCGGCCACAGCGAGCGCACAATGCTTCGCGCGAGTGCCAGAACGCTTAACCGCGCGCCCTATGGCATCACCCACAGCTTCGACTTCAGCGATGTTTTTCTCCACAACGGCATTTGCCGGTAGAGGTTCCACCGCATAATTCTCGACCTTGTATCGGCCATCTCCCCCGCTCAGTTGAAGCAGCTTTACAGCTGTCGAACTGATATCTAGGCCGACCAGGGGCGGCATTTTGTTGCTGAACAACGCCACACTTTTTGTCCTTACAACACTGCCTTACGGCAATTAATTACAAGTTAACATTAAATACGAAAGTCAACTAGGGATCAACACAATGGAAAAAAAACGTTAATCCCCCCCAAAAAAGGCCCCAAACTCTCGCATGGGAGTATCATCATAAATCCAAACGCGGAATTTTTCCGCCTTTTTTTGGACAAAATACTAATACTCACAAGCAACTAGAGCAAATGCTTAACCTCTTTTATACTGTCTAACCGGCACGGACCTTGATCTAGTTCACACTCCGAACCCAAATATGTCCCCCAAAATCCGTCGAACACTAAAAATTGCCAAATGGCTATCCATTTTGGGCCTATCGGGCCTGATCATCGGTGCGGCAACCCTTTTTATCAGCTACCTGATTATCAATCCGGACCTGCCAGAGGTTGACGTTCTCAGCGACGTACAGCTTCAAGTGCCGCTGAGAATTTACTCCGCCGATGGCTCACTGATGCAGGTTTATGGTGAAAAACGTCGCTCACCCCTAACTATCGAGCAGATTCCAGATAATCTTAAGAACGCCTTCATCGCCGGTGAAGATGCGCGCTTTTTCGAACACCCCGGGGTGGATTATCAGGGAATCGCTAGAGCTATTTGGCACATCGCCAAAACTGGCGGCGAAAAAGGCCCTGGCGGAAGCACGATCACCCAACAACTGGCTCGGGACTTTGGGCTGGTGTCGCGGGAAAAATTGTTCACTCGAAAGCTGAAAGAGTGGTTTCTGGCGCTGAAAATCGAGCGAGAACTGAGCAAAGAAGACATCCTGGCCCTGTATTTGAACAAGATCTACCTAGGTAACCGCGCTTATGGAGTGGCTGCAGCAGCCCAGGGGTATTACGGCAAAAAAGTCGACGAACTAACCCTCGCCGAGAGCGCCATGATCGCTGCCTGTGCCCAGTTACCCTCTCGAGTTAACCCGCTAAGAAGCCCCGAACTGAGCACACGACGGCGCAACTACATGCTGCGGCGGATGGCTGAACAAGGATACGTCAGTGAAGCCGATGCTGAAGCCGCCATCCAAACCCAGGATTACGCCTACGCCCACGACCCAACCATCGAGGTTGACGCCCTCTATGTGGCTGAATTGGCACGCAGCCAGGCGCTACAAATGGTGGGTGAAGACATCTATTCTGGCGGCTACAGCATTTACACCACCGTGGATGCAAGGCTTCAGCACGCGGCCAACGCAGCCCTGCGCGCAGGTTTGATCGACTACGATCAACGCCATGGCTACCGCGGCCCAGAGGCCCATTTTGAGCTACAAGTTGACGCAACCTCGGCCGATTGGGACGCCCTTCTTGATCGGTTCGGCGTGGTCAGCGGCATGCAACCTGCACTGGTTTTATCCACTGACCAGACGTTCTTTCTTGCCTATTTGGCCGATGGCCAAACCGTCTCAATTGAGCTGGAGTCCATCAGTTGGGCGCGCGCCTATAAAGACGTTAATACGCGAGGACCGGCTCCTAAAGACGTTGCCGAAGTGGTCACCGCCGGGGACGTTATCCGGGTCGCGTTGGATGATGAAGGCCAGTGGCAAATGACCCAAATACCGGATGTGCAAGGTGCATTGGTGTCTCTGGCACCCGAGGATGGTGCGGTTAAGGCCTTGGTTGGGGGATTGGACTTCCTGCGGAGCAAATTCAACCGTGCTACCCAGGCTAAACGCCAACCGGGCTCCAGCTTTAAGCCGTTTGTTTACGCAGCAGCATTGGACCGCAACTACACCCCGGCGACACTGGTGAACGACGCGCCGATCGTGTTTGAAGACGATCAGCTGGAGCGAAGCTGGAAACCAGAAAACTTCAGCGAACAGTTTTTTGGGCTGACGCGATTGCGAGAAGGCATGGTCAACTCCCGCAACCTTGTGTCCATTCGGGTCCTTAGGGACATTGGGGTGAGTTACGGCTGGCGTTTCGTTCAGCGCTTTGGATTTTCCGGCGATGATATCCCCAAAGACCTATCCATGGCCCTGGGTAGTGGCGCCGTTGCCCCTCTGGCTATGGCGCGAGCCTATGCCAGCCTCGCCAATGGCGGGTATCGCATTGACCCTTACTATGTCAGCAGAATCGTTGACGGCCAGGGCCGAGTAGTTTTCGAGGAAAACCCTGCACTCGCCTGCGTCAATTGCCCTGAGCGCCTGGATCCGGACAGCCTCGATACCGAAACATCAATGGAGGCTGACCCGTCCACCGAACAGGCACCCAAACAGGCCCTTCAATTGGCACCACAAGCGCTGCAACCCCCTACTCACTATCTGATTCAATCGCTGCTGCGCGATGTCGTGCGTCGGGGC
>CAZLJY010000046.1:0-26498 GCA_964559945.1 uncultured Gammaproteobacteria bacterium
TGTAGGACCTGCTTTGGCGGCGATCGTCGGCGGCGGGGAGGCGGTCGGACAATATCTGGGTCAGGTAAGTCTGATGCTTGAGGTTATTGCACCGGTGAGCACCGGCCTTGAGAACAAAGGCACGGCTTGTGGCTTAAGCCCCAATTGGCCCACGCAACAAGGATTTGATGCAAACCTAGAGATGCAGGCCATTGATCAAATCGTCGAAACACCAAGTAATCGCAGCGGCGGCCGCATTGCGATTACGCCCTCTGCCTTTTTCCAAAATGTGGGTAACGCCGATATTCCCTGGTATTCCATGTTTACCGTGCCTAGCGTCGATAACATATTGGCCAATGAAGCGCCCGATAACGCGGATGATCCAGATTGCATCGATAACGGCAGCGGACAATGTGAACCCTATGGCGTTGACCAGGGGGGGCTGCTGGTTTGGAATCTGTACCGATTGATTGATGGCCAATTGGAGCAATTGGGGCGTTCGGCGGTGAAACATGCCTGGAATTCCATAAACGGCAGTTGCACATGCTCCAGTGGGCGAATCGTCGGAGCCGGTTGTACCGATCTCTACGGCGTGGGCAATAATTCCGATCGCAACGTTCTTGGTCCTCGGGATGAGATTCAAGCCGCGCCGGTGTTATGGAATAGGGTTGGGTCAATCTGGGACCAAAACAACGATGGCCGCTGCGATTTGCTCAACCCGCGAAGTATCACCCCTGGTCGGTTTCCCCATGACGCCTCCTGGTGCCGAAATGTGCCGACAGAGGAGTTTGAGCGCCGCTTAGCCGTGTTTGAAAACGATCTTATGGACCCTGAGGCCCGGTACTTCCTCGAAGCTTGGTATCTCGTCCGACAAGATGTGGATGTGTTTGATTCCATGGGATACCAAGAAATTACGCCGACGTTTAATCCAAACGTGGGGGCCAACGGGTTGTGGAGTTTTCCTTGTAGCAACGGTGCCTGCAACAGCACCTTTGTTAATGGGCCGGTGTTAAACGAGGTTGTGGACCACTTATCGCCGGCGCCTGGCTCAACCTCGTCCTTGGTGGACTCTCAGTTAGGTCGAGTGCGCCTTACGAGTACTGTAACGCCGTTGGCGAACGGTCGGTTTCGCTATCAGTACACCTTGATGAATTTCGATTATGACCGTGGCTTCGATGGATTGAGTGTGCCGCTAGGTGAGTTGGCGGCGGTTGATAATGTCACTTACTCCGATGGCGACAACTCGGGAATTAATGACTGGGCTATTGACCTTAATGTCAACGCGTTGGTGTTTCGAGCGCCCACCTCAGGGGTGTTGCCCTGGGGGAGTCAAGTCAGTTTCCAGTTTGAGGCCGCTGTACTGCCACAAATCCAACCGGCCACCCTGGAGGTTGCAGGAACCGGCTTGCCGGCCACACTCGCCTTGGATGTCAATGCGCCGGTGGGTGCGCTCGAAGACGTTTTTGCCGATGGATTTGAGTCACCCTGATGTTGCGACTGAGTCATTGGGGTTATTGATTAATCGCCGTCAATTCCATGTGACGGCTTAGGTGACGGATCTGGGAGCGGAACTCCCCTCCGGTCTGCAGTAGAATAACGCCTCAATTCAGACCGAGGCCTTCTAAATGACCGAGCATATTGCGCACACCATCGTTGGCGGGGGCGATCCCGCTGGACAGATTGAGGTTCGCTGTCCCTTTGACGATTCGCTGTTGGCTACGGTGGAAACCATTGGTGAGGAGCTCACCGAAAACGCCTTGGCGACAGCCTATGGCTTGTATCGGGATCGGTCTTCTTGGTTACCGGTTCCCAAGCGCATTGAAATATTGGAAAACGTCGCCGCTATGATGGCTGAACGTGCCGATGCGCTGGCATTAACAGCCGCTTCAGAAGGGGGTAAGCCTCTGCCGGACTCAGTGGTGGAGGTCAATCGTGCCATTGAAGGAGTGCATCTGTGTGTGGATGCGCTGAAAAATCAGGCGGGCCGGCAGTACCCCATGGGCGTTTCTGCGGGATCAGCCAACCGAGTGTCGTTTTCCATCCATGAACCCATCGGTGTGGTGGTGGCTGTGAGCGCCTTTAACCATCCACTAAACCTCATTGTTCATCAGGTTGCGCCAGCCATCGCTGCAGGTTGTCCTGTGTTGGTGAAGCCGGCTAAGTCCACTCCCATGTCCTGTTTCCGGTTTGTTGCCATGCTGCGTGAAGCGGGTTTGCCGGATGCCTGGTGCCAGGTGGCGATGACGGAAAGTAACTCTTTGGCAACCAAAATGGTGAGTGATGCCAGGACCGGGTTTTTCAGTTTCATTGGTAGTTCTGGAGTTGGCTGGATGTTGCGGTCTAAGCTTGCTCCGGGGGCGCGTTGCGCGTTGGAGCACGGCGGTGTTGCGCCAGTGATCTTTGCTGCCGACGGCGATATGGATACCGCTGTGCCATTACTGGCTAAAGGCGGCTTTTATCATGCCGGCCAAGTGTGTGTGTCGGTTCAGAGAATTTACGCCCATCACAGTATCGCCGGCGAACTGGCGGATCGATTAGCGGCCGCAGGTGACAAGATGGTGGTGGGTGACCCCAGGAAGGACACCACAGAAGTGGGCCCATTGATTGATCCGGGCGAAGTGGATCGCGTGGACCAATGGGTTAAGGAGGCGGTTGATGCTGGGGCGACCTTGGTTTCTGGCGGCGAACGGCTAGACAACAACTGTTATAAGCCTACGGTCCTGCTCAATCCGCCGGATTCAGCCACCATTAGCGGCAACGAAATTTTTGGGCCGGTGGTGTGTGTGTATCCGGTACAGGATGAAGATGAGGCGCTGAATCGAGCCAACTCACTGGAAGTTTCTTTCCAATCTGCGGTATTTACGCGAAATATAGATACCGCAATGAAGGTCTATAAGGGTATCGATGCCAGTGCGGTGATGATCAACGACCATACGGCGTTTCGGGTGGACTGGATGCCCTTTGCCGGATTGCGAACGTCGGGACACGGTGTCGGCGGTATCGAATTTACCTTTGAGGAAATGCAAATTTCCAAAATGGCGGTGTTGCGTTCGTTATCACTTTAGCCCCAAGCACTAGGTGTTTTCCATTGGGTGCAGGCTGAACAATTAAGGGAATCTTATGAATATACCTGGCTGGATGTTAACCACACTGGAAATTCTTACCGGCCTGTTTATTTTGTCGGTGGGGGTGCTGGTTCTGGTGCTGTTGGTGTTGTTTGTTATCGACAAATTTCAGACCGAAAGCACGGTAAAGCGGAACTATCCGGTGATCGGGCGTTTCCGCTTTCTGTTTGAACACTTAGGTGAGTTTTTCCGTCAATATTTCTTCGCTATGGATCGCGAAGAAATGCCCTTTAATCGGGCCCAGCGGACCTGGGCCTATCGGGCGTCAAAAGATATCAATAATACGGCGGCTTTTGGCTCCACCAAAGATTTACGTCCAGAGGGCACGGTGATCTTTGCCAATTGTCCTTTTCCGCCACTGGAGGACGAAAAAAATGAGCCGACGCCGATTAAATTCGGACCACATTGTGAAAAGCCTTACCAAACCACGTCCATTTTTAATATTTCGGGAATGAGTTATGGCGCCCTGTCACGGCCGGCTGTGCGAGCGCTGTCTTATGGCGCGGCGAAGGCGGGTATTTGGCTCAACACCGGTGAGGGTGGTTTAGCGCCAGCGCACCTGGAAGGTGGTTGCGATGTGGTATATCAAATCGGCACTGCCAAATATGGTGTGCGGGATGATAAAGGCCTGTTGTGTGACGACAAGCTGAAGGCCATGGCGGCACATGATTCGGTCAGAATGTTTGAATTGAAGTTGGCGCAAGGGGCTAAGCCCGGCAAAGGTGGCATTCTCCCGGCAGCTAAGGTTAATGCGGAAATCGCGGAAATTCGCGGGATCCCAGAAGGCGAACCTTCCATTAGTCCAAACCGTCATCCGGATATTGGCAACTGTGCCCAATTGCTGGACGTGATCGATCGAATCCGCCGAGTCACTGGCAAACCCGTGGGGATTAAAGTGGTGCTTTCTAGCGCCGCTTGGCTGGATGAATTGGGTCAGGAGATTCACCAGCGAGGGGTGGAGTCGGCACCGGATTTTATTACCGTGGACAGTGGCGATGGCGGCACCGGTGCTGCGCCGCAACCCTTGATGGATGAAATGGGTTTGCCATTGCGTGAAGCTTTGCCGATGCTGGTGGACAAGCTGCATGAGTACAGCCTGACCCGCCGAGTGAGGGTCGTGGCCTCCGGAAAACGCATTACGCCGGCTGAAGTGGCATGGGCCCTATGTGCCGGCGCTGATGCGGTAACCAATGCCCGCGGCTTTATGTTTGCTCTGGGTTGTATTCAAGCCCTCCAGTGCAATAAAAATACCTGTCCCACAGGCATCACGACCCACGACAAGTCTTTGCAGCGCGGGTTGGTTCCGAAAGAAAAATCTCGCCGGGTGGCAAATTACGCCAAGAACATTGTGAAGGAAGTGACCATCATTGCGCACTCTTGCGGAGTGAGTGAACCGCGCAGACTGGCTCGCCAGCACGCACGGGTTGTCACCAGCAATGGGCTGTCGGTTGCCCTCAACGAGCTGCACCCGGAAATTCCTGTAAGGGTCGAGTTTTAGCCCCTAGGAGTCCCGTTAGTTGAGGTCATGATTAGCTCATCGAGGGCCGGATTGGGCCTTGGGTGTCCAGGGTTTTTCGACGAACGGAAAAAGCCAAGTAAGGCGTTTTCCAACTAGCCGCCTGTTGAAAAAATCGAAATTCAGCGTCTCTGCGCTTGGCACATGGACGTGCCGACATTTTTGCTGACGCTAGTCTACGGTCTTGATCATTTCACCGGAGGCAGGCTCGCCTCGTGGATAGGCACCGTTGAGCAAGCGCAGGTTCTGTTCGGGATAAGACGATATAGCAGATTTGGAGGCCAGATCTTCGTAGGTAGTGCCCGGTTCTGCTCTGACGATTTTTACCTTGGGGGCTTCGGCCAACGAAATATCGGTGGGATCCATCCGATCAAAGCTAAAAATGGTGGCAATGAAATCTGGGTCGTTGGCGATTTTGCTTAAGTCCCGCTTGCCGGTGCCAATAAACACGTAAGCGCGGCGGAAACGGTTGTCCAAAATTGCTGCCACCCGCGCCGGGCGATTGCCAAAGGGCCCGCCGGAATAGCGGTTAATGGTAGCGATATGCGCTTTCATGCCTGCCACGGTAATGTCTTTGCCGTCGATGAGTTTTTCGACCCGGTATTTCTTCATGATCACATCTCGGGCTGTCATTTTTCGCCCAGGAACCACCACGTCAATTTGCAGGGCCGCGTCGTTCACTTCTGACAGCGCCTGAATCTGGGAGGAGGCGCCGCCCACCCGCCAGTTCTCTGGGAATTTCATCTTGATGCGATATTTTGCGTTATAGAAGTAATTGCGACGTACAGTACCCGGGGTTTTGCTGGGGCCAAAGGCCAGGCCATCAATCATGTCGAGAAACCGCTGTTCGTCGTCGGAGAGGACCTCGGCGGGCCGATATTTTTGTGCCGCAACCAGCGCCTCAGCAAACCGTTCGTTGTTGTCCGGGTGAGTGCGGTTGGTGCCGTGGGGCACCCTAGGCTCGCGTTTTTCCACTCGAGCTCGTTCGTATTCAAACTGCTCGCGCTTTTTTAGCAAATCCACCGTATCGGTGACCGCGCTGGTGGAGTAGCCGGTTTTGGCCATGAATTTGGCGCCAAGCTGGTCGGCTTCCAATTCCTGATCTCGGCCGTAGCCCGTTACCATGACGTCGCCCACAATGCCTGCCGCCTCGCCGGTCAGATTACTTCGAGTGGCGATGGAGCCCAGCGCCGCCAGGGCGCCCCAAAGTTTTTGCTGACTTTGCCTTTTTAGGCTGTGGCGAGCGGTGACATGTCCGATTTCATGGCCCAATACGGCGGCAAGTTGGGCTTCGCTATTGAGATGGGCCAGCATGCCTCGAGTGATGTAGATATAGCCCCCGGGCAACGCAAAGGCGTTCACCAATTCATCGTCAAGCACGGTAAAGGTATAAGTTATGTCTGGATTATCACTGTTTTTGGCGACTTTCTGGCCAATTTCGTTGACGTAAGCCTGCAGGTCCGGGTCTGGGTAGGTGGTGACCTGGGCCATCATCCGTAAATGCAGTTCCATGCCGAGTTCTGCCTCTTTCTCCAGGCTCATCAAGGCCTGAGCCGGCAGGGCGGCGAAAAATCCAAAGGACAGGACGAGTGCAAACGCCATGGCTGGTTTGGCAGAGCTGTTGGAGAAATTTTTTGACACGGTAACGCCTCGAAAGTGATTCTCTTACCTATTGTAGACCGTCCTAAGCGGCTATTGGTTTCAGTGAGTGCTGTCTGGATCAGGAAGTAAACCGGAGTTGCTGCGAATCACCATGCTCAAAATAAGCCCAGTCAGGACAAAATTAGCAAGGTGTGGCCATCCAGTGAAGCCTATTACTGGGTTTTTCAGTAGATACCCGTAACCAAGAATAGGCAACATTACGCTGCCAATCAGCAGGAAAAAATTCACCCCGGATTCCACCACTGCGATAAACGGTGTCAAGCGCGGCAGTTTCCACATGGCCCCGACACAGGCGAGAAGAAATAGGTAGTAGATAGTGCGATGGCCGCTGTCTGCCAGGGCCGCAATACGAAAATTCCAGTCACCCAGGATATCCAGAAGGATAAACAGCGGCGTTATCCAGTAGTAGTAACGTATCAATCGCCTTCCCCCGGTTTGCAGACTTGTCGTAACACGAAATAGCCTACCACTGCCGCAAAACTGGATCCCGCCAGGATGCCTAGGCGGTCAAAGACAAAGTTATCGGCGCCGGTTTCTTCGAAGGCTAGCGATGCAATAAACAAACTCATGGTGAAGCCGACACCACATAGGATGGACATCCCGTAAACTTGGGCCCAGCGCAGACCTTCGGGCAGCTTGGCGATGCCGCTGGCGACCATCAAACCTAACGCAGACAGGATTCCAATGGGTTTGCCAATGATCAGCCCGAGTACTATGCCAAGGGTAATCGGGTGTCCCAATGCCTCTAACGACAGGCCACCAAGTGACACTCCGGCATTAAAAAACGCGAACATGGGTACCACGGCAAAGGCGATCCAGGGATGCAGGTCATGTTCCAACGATTCCAACGGCGATTTGTCGCTCCCCTCAAGCTTCATGGGAATGAACATCGCTAGCGCGACGCCGGCCAGGGTGGCATGAACACCGGATTTCAATACGCAGACCCACATCAGTAAACCGATAAATAGGTAAGGAGTGATGGTGCTGACGCTGCGGCGGTTCAGGATGAATAGGGCGATTAGACCAACGCTGGCGCCCAACAATGCGGGTAATGAAATGTTGTTGGAATAAAATGCGGCAATAATGATGATGGCACCCAGGTCGTCGAAAATGGCGATAGCGAGCAGCATCAGTTTTAAGGCGCTAGGAATTCGATTACCCAGCAGGGCCAGGATTCCTAACGCAAAGGCGATGTCGGTGGCGGCCGGAATGGCCCATCCAGCCAAGGCATCAGCGTTGTCCCAATTTAACCAGGCATAGATGCAAGAAGGTACCGCCAGTCCTCCCGCTGCACCGGCCAGCGGTAAGGCGATTTGTGACGGTGATGACAGCTGACCGGCCAGCACTTCCCTTTTAATCTCCAGCCCTATGAGGAGAAAAAACAGCGCCATCAATCCATCATTGACCCACAGCAATAGCGGTTTATTGATCGCCAGGGCGCCAATACTGACCACCATCGGCGTCGACAATATCCAATCGTAGTAACTGGCCAGGGGGCTGTTTGCCACCACCAGCGCCAAGACTGCCGATCCAATCAAGATCAAGCCGCTGGCTGATTCCAGTTTGAGAAATTCGCGAAGTAGGTTCATCGGCATAGTCAGCATCTTAGGTCATATCGACAGTCCGGTGGTTCGAGGTTTTAGGGGTTCAAATGGAGCAATCCTCATCAGTAGGTATTGAATTGAAGTCAATTTGCTAGGATGAGCGGCTTTCCCGTCTGGAATTGAGCCGTGCAACGACGATCTTTTATTCAATTGACAGGGCTGGGACTCACCAGCATGAGCGTGCCCATCAGCGGCCTGGCCCAATCTCCTGAGCCGCAGTTCTTGGACGTTGCGGCGAAAAAGGCCCTTGCCGATGTGGCACTAGAGGCTGCGCGCAGCGTTGGCGCCAGCTATGCCGATGTGCGAATTGGTCGATATCTGAATCAATTCCTGTTTACTCGCGAATCCCGAGTGCAGAATATTGTGAATACCCAATCCACTGGCGTTGGCGTGCGGGTGATTGCTAAGGGGACTTGGGGGTTTGCAGCGACCTCTAGCATGGACGCGGCCTCGGTCGCTGATGCGGCGCGGCGCGCGGTGGCCCTGGCTAGCGCCAATGCCAAGGTCCAGTCTAGACCCGTCCAGCTGGCGCCGGTGTCGCCGGCAGGGGAGGTTAGTTGGTCTACGCCGATTAAGCGCAACGCTTTTGATATTGCCATCAAAGACAAAGCGGAATTGCTACTGGAAGCCAACGCTGCGGCCATTGCCGCCGGTGCTAGCTTCATTAACTCCAGTTTATTCCAGGTCAACGAGCAGAAATATTTTGCCTCCACTGACGGATCCTACATTGACCAGGACATCCACCGGATTTGGGCCCCGTTTACTGCCACCGCGGTGGATAAGGCGAGTGGGAAGTTTCGCTCCCGGCAGGCAATCGGTGTGCCTATGGGGATGGGTTTTGAATACCTTGAGCCGGACCCTGCCGAACGGATTACCGGCGTCACGCCGCGTTATCGCAACGCCTATGACCTGATTGAAGATGCGCGTCAGGCTGGCGCCCAGGCCAAGCAAAAGCTAACCGCTAAATCCGTTGAGCCTGGGGTCTACGATCTGGTGCTAGATCCCACCCATTTAATGCTGACCATTCACGAATCGGTGGGTCATCCGCTGGAGCTGGATCGAGTGTTGGGTTATGAGGCGAATTTTGCTGGCACAAGTTTCGCCACCTTAGACAAGTGGCGGCAGGGCGATTTTCAGTACGGCTCAGACAAGGTCAATCTGGTTGCGGACAAAACCCAGGTGGGCTCCCTGGGCCGGGTAGCCTACGACGACGAGGGTGTTGCAGGTCGAAACTGGGATTTGGTGCGCGATGGCGTATTGGTGAACTACCAGGCCACCCGGGACCAGGTCCATATGTTAGATCAGGATCAATCCCATGGCTGCAGTTATGCCGATAGCTGGTCCAGCGTGCAGTTCCAGCGGATGCCTAATGTGTCTTTGGAACCCGGCAAACAGCCCCTGTCGGTGGATCAGATGATTAGCGATGTGGAAAAAGGCATTTATATTGTCGGGCGGGGCTCTTATTCCATTGACCAGCAACGCTACAATATGCAGTTCGGCGGCCAGCTGTTTTACGAAATTGTCGACGGGAAAATTGTCGGAATGCTGGAGGATGTGACTTATCAGTCCACCAGTACAGAATTTTGGAATGCCTGCTCGGCCATCTGCGATGCCTCCGATTACCGCCTGGGAGGCACCTTCTTTGATGGTAAAGGGGAGCCCAGCCAGGTCAGTGCAGTCTCCCACGGGTGCTCAACCACCCGGTTTAACGACATCAAAGTGATTAATTCAGCGCGAAAAGTGTGAGCTAGCGAATCGGGTCGTTGGTAGTACTTTTGACACTGACTGTGAAAAGCCAGGATCGGCATGATGGCGACCCAAATGCCGGCCCATATCGGATCGTGCACCCGTAATACCCCACTGAAGGGAGTTATTTGATGGAAAGACGAGATTTTCTGAAAGTCACCGGTGTTGGAATGGGCACCTTAGCCCTGCCTATGACAGGCAATGTGATTGCCGCAGAGCAGTTACTTTCGCCGTTGGATATCGGGGTGAAAAAAACCTTGGCCGATGCCGCATTAAATAGCGCCACTAGCGTCGGTGCCACTTACGCGGATGTTCGGGTCGGGCGCTACTTGAATCAGTTTGTGGTCACCCGGGAAAACAAGGTGCAGAACATCGTTAACACCGAATCCCTAGGCGTGGGTGTGCGAGTCATTAGCAATGGAACCTGGGGCTTTGCCGCGACCTCGGGGCTGGACACCGATGGCGTGAAGCGCGCGGCATCTCAGGCGGTGGCCATGGCCAAAGCCAACTCCAAGTTTCAAGATAAACCGGTGGTGCTTGCCCCGGTGCAGGGTGTCGGCGAGGTGAGCTGGAAAACACCGATTAAGAAAAATGCCATGGAAGTGCCCATCGCCGAAAAAGTTGACATGCTGCTGAGTGTCAATAGCGCAGCCATGGAAGCAGGCGCGGATTTCATTAACTCCATCTTGTTTTTGGTCAACGAGCAGAAGTATTTCGCCTCCACCGATGGATCCTACATCGACCAGGATGTGCATCGCCTTTGGGCACCGTTCTTTGCCACCGCTATCGATAAATCTACCGGTAAGTTTAAGACTCGCAATGGCATCGGCTCCCCTGTGGGTCGGGGCTGGGAGTACTTGGAAGGGCGCAAAGAGGACAAAATCGACAGCGTGACCACCTTGTATGACAAGTCCTATGACATGGTGGAAGACGCCCGTGCGGCGGCTAAACAGGCGCGAGAGAAACACACCGCTAAATCTGTTGAGCCCGGCAAGTACGATCTAGTGCTTGAACCTAGCCACATGTGGTTAACCATTCACGAATCGGTGGGCCACCCGCTAGAGTTGGATCGGGTGCTTGGCTACGAAGCCAACTATGCCGGCACAAGTTTCGCCACCATCGACAAATGGAAACAAGGCGATTTCGCTTATGGATCAGACATCGTCAATCTGGTGGCCGACAAGACTCAGGTTGGATCGTTGGGCCACGTGGCTTATGACGATGAAGGTGTGCCAACAAAAGGTTGGGACTTGGTTCGCGATGGAAAACTGGTGAATTACCAGGCAATTCGCGATCAGGTGCACATGATTGATCAGAACGAATCCCACGGCTGCTGTTATGCCGACAACTGGTCCAGCGTACAATTTCAGCGTATGCCGAACGTGTCGCTTGAGCCTGGAAGCAAGTCTTTGACGCCAGAAGAATTGATTAAAGACGTAGAGAAAGGGATCTACATTGTGGGTTCAGGATCATTTTCTATCGACCAGCAGCGTTACAACTTCCAGTTTGGCGGCCAGTTGTTTTACGAAATTGAAAACGGCGAAATAACCGGAATGCTGGAGGATGTGACTTACCAATCAACAACCAACGAGTTTTGGAATTCTTGCACGGCCATTTGTGATCAAAGAGATTACCGCGTTGGTGGATCATTTTTCGACGGTAAGGGTGAACCCAGCCAAGTGAGCGCTGTCTCCCACGGTAGTGCAACCAGTCGCTTTAACGACATCAATGTCATCAACTCATCGCGTAAGATTTAAGCCAGGAGACCTATCATGACCATAATGGATAGCACGCAGGCGAAAGGCCTGATGAATAAGGTCCTTGGGTACTCCAAGGCAGAAGAATGCGAGGTGAACTTAAGCGGATCGGTAACCGGCAATGTGCGTTACGCACTCAATACCGTTACCACTTCCGGTGTGACCGAAGATGTCACAATGGTGGTGCAGTCGGCCTACGGTAAAAAAGTGGGTGTGGCCACCATCAACCAGTTTGATGACAAATCCCTTGAGCGGGCCGTGCGCACTTCCGAAGAATTGGCCAGGCTATCGCCGGAGAGCGAAGAATACATGCCGGTGTTGGGCCAGCAAAAATACCTTGAGGGTAAGGGGTATATCGACGCGACTGCCAAGATTACGCCTGAATATCGGGCCCAGGCTGCCGCTGACTCCATCATCCCCAGTCGTAAGGCTGACCTGACGGCAGCGGGATTTATCAATGATGATGCCAGCTTCGCTGCGGTAGCCAACAACAAAGGGCTATTTGCTTACTATCCGTCAACCAGCATTAACTTCTCGACCACCATCCGTACCGCGGATGGCACAGGTTCTGGCTGGGCCTCGCGGGATTTCAACGATGTGCGCCAGCTCAACACCGCGCGGGCGTCTAAAGTGGCAATGGATAAGGCCGTCATGTCAAAAGAGGCCCGGGCCATTGAGCCGGGCCGATATACGGTGATTCTGGAGCCCGCTGCCAGCGTTACATTGATCAATAACATGGGCTTTGCCATGAATCGCCGATTGGCTGATGAAGGCCGCAGTTTCCTATCAAAAGAAGGCGGCGAGACAAAGATTGGTGAGAAGCTATTCGATGAGCGGGTCACGATGTACTCCGATCCGCAAAACGCCGCTAATCCCTACTCACCCTGGGCCGGTGACGGTCAGGCTCACGAGAAACGAACCTGGATCAAAGATGGCGTTGTGCAGCAGGTCCCTTGTCCGCGATATTGGGCAGAACAAAAAGACTATGAGTCGGTGCCGTTCCCTGGCGGTTGGATCATGGTTGGTGGTAGTGATAGTACTGAAGACTTGGTGCGGGGAGTACGTCGCGGTATTTTGGTCACCCGGACTTGGTACATCCGGCCAGTTGATCCACAGACTCAACTCTATACGGGCTTGACCCGAGACGGAACATTTTTTGTCGAAGACGGCGAAATCAAGTATCCAGTGAAAAACCTGCGCTTCAACGAGAGCCCCATCATCATGCTCAACAACATTGAGAAGATGGGTAAACCGGTTCGCATGAACGGCAATATGGTGCCGCCCATGGTGGTGCGGGACTTCAATTTCACCTCCCTGTCCGATGCGGTCTGAGTGAACTATTCGCGCCGGCAACTTTGCCAGGTGCTAACAGGAATGGCGGCTTCGGCCGCCATTCCTGTTTTGGCTGAGCCAGTCTATGACTTTCGGTTTACTCGGTTAATGTATGAATCGGGCAACTGGGATGTGGATGAACGAATGCCGTCGAATCTGCTCAACAGCCTAATTGAATACACCAATCTGCGGGTAGACCCCAATGAGTATGTAGTCCCGCTGGCCGATGATCGGGTATTAAGTGCACCGTTTTGTTATCTTGCTGGGCATCGACTAGTTCAGTTCACCCCCCAGGAGCGGCGCAACTTTGAACAGTATGTTGCGGGCGGCGGGTTTGTTTTTGTGGATGACTGCAACCATGATATCGACGGTTTGTTTGCGCTTAGTTTCGAGCGCCAGATGAGCGAAATTTATGGCCCGGATGCGCTCAAAAAAATCCCCAATGACCACGATATTTACCGTAGTTTTTTTTCCTTCGATGGACCGCCAACCACCTCCTTGGAATTGAACGGCTGGGGTGATGACCTCGTCCATGATTATCTTAAAGCCATCACCATCAACGGCCGGATTGGCGTGCTTTACAGCAACAAAGACTATGGCTGCGAATGGGATTACGATTTTCGTAATAAGCGTTGGCTTGCAGTCGACAACACACGCTTCGGCGTCAACATCGTAATTTACGCAATGGCATCATGAGTACGCTTACAAAAGACGATCAATTGGACGATTTACTCCAACCCCTAGCGCAGGTCAGTCAGGAAATGGCCCGGGTCATTGTTGGCCAGGACGAGGTGGTGGAGCAGTTGCAAATTGCCCTTCTGGCTGGCGGGCATTGCCTGTTGGAAGGGGTGCCAGGTTTAGCCAAGACCTTGATGGTCCAGACCTTGGCGCGCTGTCTAGATCTGGACTTTACTCGCATTCAGTTCACCCCAGATCTTATGCCAGCGGACCTTATTGGTACCGAGATTTTGCGCCGGGGTGAAGATGGCAGTGCTCACTTCGAGTATCAGCCAGGACCCGTGTTTACCCAGGTGTTACTGGCCGATGAAATTAATCGAACACCGCCCAAAACTCAGGCGGCGTTATTGGAAGCCATGGCTGAACGGTCGGTGAGCTTTGCCGGAACGACCCGACTACTGCCAGCGCCGTTCTTTGTCCTAGCCACCCAAAACCCGCTGGAACAAGCAGGCACTTACCCGTTACCCGAAGCCCAATTGGATCGGTTTTTGCTACTGGTCAATGTTGACTACCCCAGTTTCGATGAAGAACGCCAAATCCTGGATCTGACTACCGGCAGCCAAGGACAGCAGCCCCGGGCATTGCTCAGTGCTGAACAGGTCTTGAGTCTGCAAGCGTTGACTCGGGAAGTGGTGATCAGTGATGGGCTGATGGACTACGTTGCGCGGCTAGTGCGAGCCACTCGCCCTGAACAATCGTCCATAGACTCGGTTAAGCAATACCTGCGCTTTGGCGCCGGCCCGCGCGCCGGTCAGGCGCTGATCCTGACGGCTAAAGCGAAAGCACTAATCAGTGGCCGTTATGCGGTCACCGAAGCCGATGTAATGGCCAATGCATTGCCTGTATTGCGCCATCGTCTACTGATGAACTTCCATGCCCAAGCCGATTCGGTGACCGCGGACAACATGATTGATTCGATTCTTGAGACTGTACCCAAACCGGCAAGTCCACTGGACTGATTGAGCTTTGGAGCGGTCGAGTACAGCCAGCGGGCGGCGCCAGGATACGGTGATTGACGCTGCAACTTTGGCCGCCATCGACGATCTCGAATTGGCCGGTCGAATGTTGGCTACCGGCTATCTATTTGGTCGTCACCTGGGCCGGCGCCATGGTCCGGGTTACGAGTTTGCCCAGTATCGAGCATGGCAGCCAGGCGACCCAAGCCGAACGGTGGACTGGCGCCTTTATGCTCGATCCCAGCGGCTCAACGTGCGAGAGTCGGAACTTGAGACCGATCAGCGGCTATGGCTGATACTGGACACCTCTGGGTCCATGTCCTTCGCCTCACCGGGCGGTGCCATCAACAAGTTTTCCTACGCCAAAGCGTTGGCCGCGGCGCTGGCTTACTTGGCCCAACAACAGGGTGATGAGCTGGGACTGGTTACGCTAGGGGAACAGTCGGTTGTGCGCATTCCTGCCAACGTTGGTCGTTCCCAGTGGTACCGAGTGCTGGCGGCCATGAGAGATTTGATCTGTCAGGGGTCTTTGGGCACCGACACCACCGAACTACCGGCCAATTTTAGCGACCAGGCAGCCAGTTCTCTGGTTATTGTGTTGTCAGATTTCTACCAGAATAACCAAGAGCTTCAGCAGTTATTGGTTCAACTGAAGAGCGCGCAATGTGACGTGCGAGCGTTATGTCTGGAAACTCACGCCGAACGCACGCTGGACTACAATGGGGTAGTGCAGTTAGTGGACCCGGAAACCGGTATACAGCGGCTTACCGACCCTGCTCAATCAGCCGCTCAGTATGTGGCGGCGAGAGAGGCGTACTTACAGGCGGTTAGTGATGATCTGGCGACCCATGACATTGCCTTTGAACGTTTTAGCGTCGATGAACCTCTGGATAAGAGGCTTCGACAATACCTGACTGGGGCACCGTGATGAGCTGGGTTAACCCCGGGTGGTTGTGGGCGCTGCTAGGCGTTGCTGTGCCGCTTCTAATTCATCTGCTGAACGCATCACGAGGTAAGCGGTTAGCGTTTCCGGCGCTTAAATTCGCTGTTGCCAGTAAAGCTCGCAGGGTTCGCTCAGTTGCGCTGCGCGAGCCAGTGCTACTGGCGTTGCGAATGGCCCTATTGATTCTGTTGAGTGTTTGGCTTGCCGGGCCGACCTGGCAATCTTCTCCAAGCTCAACAGACATGAGCCCAGTATTGGTATCACCCCTGGCGCTGCAGCTATCGGCCGATGGGGTCACGGATCAGTTGTCAGCGCTGGACCTATCATCCACTACACCTCGACAGTTAGCGCCCGGATTGCCGCCACTGGATGCACCCGCTGTGTATCACCAACCTGCCACTGTCGCCATCAAGGAAATCGCTGAAGATTGGCCCGATAGCCCAACAGTGGTGGTCCTCGATCATCCGTTGGACAGACTGTGGGCGACCGCGGATCATGCTGGTGAATCGGCGCTTGATCAGAATCTGGTCACCCTAACGCCGGGTAAGGTGTTGTCGGTGGGGCTTAGCGTTGGTCCACAACGACAGCGCGACGGACGTTATTTGCGGGCAGCGCTGGCGGCCCTGGCATCGGATAACCGCCTGCGTTGGGAGGAGTTTGCGGAAACATCCAACGGTGAAAAGCGCGTTGATGTGTGGATTTCTTTGGGCACTCCCGCTGACCAGCCCAAGCTTAACTATCAACTGCAATTGCGTGATGCCCCCGCCGGCGATCGATGGGTATCTTTTGATATCGGCGGTGAGTCTTTCCGGCTCAAGCGCGCGCAGCCCTTGGGTCGGGGTGAGCCTTTGGCGGTGGATGACGAAGGTCAAGCGCTGGTGTCGATTGTGTCCACCGAAGGCTCACCGCTAATTCAATTTGCCGGCCAGTTTGATCCGGACGTCAATACGTTGGTGAGTGGCGGTTTGTTTCCTGATCAGTTGGGTCAATGGCTTACGCTTGTTGGCCAGATGCCCCAGGCAGTTAAGGTTGCTGATACGCCAACCAGCAACTCATTGCTGGCGGTGATAGCGTTGTTGTTGTGGCTGGTTGAACGGTTGTGGGCGCTAAACAGACCTGTAGGAGATACTCGAGATAGTCGCCAGCAGGTTGTGCCGCAATGAAGTGGGATCCGTCATTAATTCGTGTGATAGGCCAGTTGAGGTTGCGCCTACTAATTGCGGGAGCTGCTACTGCGGCCGTCGTATTGCTGGCATTCTTTGTCCTGGTGCCGGTTTGGCCGGCCTGGGCAAAGGTGACGGTGATAGCGCTGATAGGTGGCTCCTTCGGCGGCTGGACAGAACATTGGTGGCGTCGATTGCAGGGGGCGCCGCTTACCGCTCATCTAAATCGGACATGGCCCCAACTGCAAGAAAGCGCTCAGCTGCTTCTGGTTCCAAAAGCTAGCGGGCCACTGGCCAGTCGTCAGCGCACAAAGACCGCTCAAACCCTAAAGAAAATTGGCGCGGGTCGACTCGGCATAGGCTTGCCAGCAGGGGCGCTGCGTAGTTTGGCTTGGTTGACCTTAGCCTTAGTGGGTATAGCCGCTTTGCCGAAGGCGCTAGGAGGCCTTCATGTCGCAGCGTCGTTGAAAACCGCTCAGCTGGTTGAACATCAATTGATCGTTGAGCCACCAGCTTATACGGCGCTGCCCGCGCAGCGCTCCCAGCAATTGGCGCTGGAGGTGCCTCAATTTTCGACGGTCAGCTGGAACCTTCGATTTTCCGGGCCGGTAACAGACGTTTGGCTTGAGCTAG
The DNA here is from genome assembly GCA_964559945.1 of uncultured Gammaproteobacteria bacterium. Taxonomy (GTDB): domain Bacteria; phylum Pseudomonadota; class Gammaproteobacteria; order Xanthomonadales; family SZUA-38; genus JANQOZ01. The sequence continues at coordinate 17,155 of CAZLJY010000046.1, forward strand.
ATGATGGAACCCAGCTCCCGGCATCCGCAGCCGGGGTTAATACTTTTGTGGTGAACCAGCGAGTTCAATCCGATTTGGTGTATCAGATTGGTTGGAGCGCTCGTCGAGCCAGCGATATTGACCCTCAAAGCATACGCACGCCGCCCGCGCTAATTCAGGTCATCGCCGACCAACCCCCGAAACTGCGGGTCCTTACACCGCAGTTCAGTCCCCAGGAAACCCGCCATCCGGACACCGAGGATCTGCGGTTTGAATTGGAAGTCAGCGACGACTATGGCATTGGCGATGGGGTGGTTTTAGCAACCGTTGCTAAGGGTGATGGAGAAGGTGTGAAATTTCGGGACGTGGAATTGCCCTTTACCCAAATCAAGCCCGATGGCCAAAAGACGCTGCTGTCGCGGCGCTGGAACTTGCCAGAATTGGGGCTTGAGCCGGGCGACGAGCTGTACTTTCGAGCCAGGGTCTCAGACAACCGATCGCCTGAGCCTCAAGTATCCCAGAGCCCCGTGCTGATGCTGCGGTGGTTGGCGCCTAAAGCGCGTCGAGCCCTAGTCTTGGACGGTATCGCGGTGGACATCTTGCCGGAGTATTTTCGCAGTCAGCGACAGATCATTATCGACACGGAAAAACTGCTGGCCGAACGGGATCAATTATCCGCCGCTGCCGGCGTCCAACGGTCCCGGTCTTTGGCCCTGGACCAAAAATCGCTACGGATCCGCTATGGCCAGTATTTGGGCGAAGAGTATGAAAGCGATATTGGTTTGCCAGCCATGGATCACTCAGAACTCGATGAAAGTCATGCCGATGAGAGCTTCGCTGAGCACTTGGCCCACGCTGGCGAATCTGCGGAGCACAGCCTGGAAGGTCTGGCGGGTGGCCACAGCCATGATAGCGCAGGGGCGCCCGGGCAAACGACCATTGGCGGTTTGCCAGACTTTATGGCCGATTTTGTCCACGCCCATGATTCGGCAGAGCAGGCCACGTTATTTGATACAAAAACTCGCGATACCCTGAAAGGCGCGTTGTCCCAGATGTGGCAGTCGGAGCTGTACCTTCAATTAACCCAGCCAGCAGTCGCCCTCCCGTACCAATACCAAGCGTTGGCGATGTTAAAACAGGTCCAGCAAGCCAATCGGATCTATGTCCGTCGGGCCGGTTTTGAGCCGCCCGCCTTGGATTCGGGTAAGCGTCTCAGTGGAGATCCTACCGACAGCGCTGACTCTGCATCCCGTTGGCTGCCGCCCCAATCTGATGGCGATAATCACACCGTGCTGTCGACACTGTTAGTGGATTTGCAACGTGGGCAGCCGACGCAAGCGGACCTCAGTGTGCTCATAGGAATGTTAGATGAGTCTGATAACGCGGCGGCGGCGCGGTTGGCTGTAGCCCGCTGGAATAGCGGCGATTGTTCAAGCTGCTTAATCCAATTACAGGGCTTTGTCTGGAATGCCCTGCAGCGGCGCCGACCACGCCGTCAAGCGAATGTGGGTCGAGTGGATGGATGGGGAGCCCTGTCGGAGATCTATTTGACGCCACTGGCACAGCAGCCATGACACTGGCTGTCCACCCCCTGTGGGCATTGATTTGCGCTGTATGCCTGATGACCTTGGCCGGGTTTTTTACCCCGCGCACGATCAACGCTGATGTTAGCCGCCTACAGAAGTTGTTATTGCTGGCCAGCCATTGGCTTGCTGCACTGAGTCTATGGCTATTGCTGTGTCAGCCAATGCGGGCTACTCCACCCGATCGCGAGGTGTTGCTGGTGACCCCTGGGGGCAGTCTACCGACAGGGCGCCAATCAGCCGTGGTTTCACTGGAGGGGTTTGATCTCCATCCGCTGCACCAACAAGCACCTGAGGCGAATACACTCACCGTGTTGGGTCATGGACTACCGTTGAGCCAATGGCGAGGTACAACTGCGCAACTTACCTTGCGCCCGCCACCGCTGCCGTTAGGATTGATTGATGTGAATTGGTCTCAGCGGATGGTTGAAGGGGACACATTGCTCTTTTCGGCTAGGGTCAACGATATGCCAGAGGTTTCCGAGGCCCTGCTGTTAGCCCCTGGCGGCGATGTGATTCAGCAATCCCCAGTTAAGCCTGATGGGGATTTCAGTCTGACTGTCATTCCGCCCAGTCCCGGGCCTCTGACCTTGGCCATTGCCTTAGTCGATAAGGCCGGTCAAATTTTGCGTCAGCAGCCACTGCCTGTGGTGGTGGAACCAGCCAAAGGACCGAAAGTTCTCCTATCTCTCGCTCGCCTGAGCTTTGAGGCCCGAGATTTGCAGCGGTGGTTAGCGCAGACAACTAGCGGATTGCAGTTATCAGCGCCGGTCGGAACGCAAGTTAAGCGTAATTTATCGGTGGCCAATGCGCCCGCCGAAAATGTGTGGCAGAGCGATGCCCAATCTTTGAATTTGATGGTCACCGATACGACTTGGCTCAATCAGCGTAATGCCGTTGAAGCGGGCCAGTTAGCAAAGGCTGTGGCTGAAGGTATGGGGTTGCTTGTGCTCGCTGACGAGTCGGCTCTGCAGGTTTCCGATGGCCCGTTGCTCGATGCCTTTGGGCTGAGATCAGCGCAGCCCAAGACAGTGGAGCTGCTGATTGATGACCAGTCCATCAGCCTGGACCGGATTGGGGTAATGGCGACAGCCGGCGAACCCTTGCTAGCTTCGGCTGGTGCCACTTCAGCCTTGGCGTTGGCCCGACGACTGGGCGGCGGGCGGGTCGTATTGTCGCTGATAGGCAATAGCTACACACTGAATACGCGAGGTCAGGGCAGCCAGTACGCTTCACTCTGGCAGTCGTTGGTGGGGCTTGCGGCCCGACCGCTGCCCGCATCCCACTGGCTTGATGCGCCACTGCCGATCATGCGCCATGGAGAGTCGGTTAAGCTTTGCCAATCGGGTCTCTGCTCTCGCCGCAAGCTCACCTCTGTTGGTTGGAATAGTTTTGACGGGCAGTGGCAATACGCCTTCAGTGATCAATACTGGCAGGCTTACCGAGCCCAGGAATTGCAGCGCCAAACTGCGTTGGCCGCTGCACTAAGAGGTAGTACTCCAACATCGTTGCAGCGGTTTTCCCATTGGCCGCCGCGTTGGCTGTTGTGGGCGATATTCCTGTTTTCCAGCGGTTGGATCTGGCTGCGGCAGAAGTTTCAATAGTGTTGACCAATGACCCGTGGTTTTATCTGGTCGGCATAGCAGCGGCATTGTTGTTTGGTATTTCCAAAGGCGGTTTCGGCGGTGGGCTTGGCATCGTGGCGGTGCCTTTGATGTCGTTAGTAATGTCACCGGTCCAGGCAGCGGGTATTTTGCTACCGATGCTGCTGGTGTTGGATGGGGCAGGAATCCGCGCTTATTGGCGTCAGTGGCACTGGCAAAGTTTTCGATTGCTTGGCGCCGGCGCATTGTTAGGAATTGGCGCAGGCGGTCTGACCTTTGGTTTGATCAGCACTTCAACGCTACGCCTGATCGTCGGCGTAGTAGCGTTGACCTTTGCCGCCAACTATTACTTTCGTCGGCTACGACCATTAGGGCCGGGCGCGGCTCCCGCTGGTCCGTGGTTGGGGGTGTTGGCTGGAATGGCTGGCGGTTACACCAGCACTCTGGCCCATGCCGGCTCACCGCCGGTCAATATGTATCTATTGCCCAAGGCGCTTCCGCGCCACCAGTTCGTGGCCACCACAGTGCTTCTATTTGCCCTGGTTAACGTTGCAAAGTTAGTGCCCTATGGCTTGCTGGGTCAGTTGGCGCCCAGCAATATCTGGGCCGCAGCAACTCTGGTGCCATTTGGGTTATTGGGTGTGTTTTTCGGCGTTCGGCTGCAGCGTGTATTGTCAGATCGCTGGTTTTACCACCTGTGTTACGGGTTGCTGTTATTGGTCGGGGCCAAGCTGGTATTTGATGGTTTGGGTTAGCTGTTACGGATGGTTTATTGAAGTCATCGTGCGGCAACGCTGGTGACCTTGGGGCAGGTCAGTTATTGTCCTATCAAACCCGATAGGGGCAGATTTGGCTTGAGATTGCCTGGGCTGCCAAAATGACCATTGAACAAGGATCAGAAACTGCTATGACTGCTATCCATCGCGATTTATTTGGTCCCGGACCTACTAACGTTCCACAAAGGATTCTGGATGCGCTTTCAGCGCCAACAATTGGTCATTTGGATCCGGAGTTTCTGGCGATTATGGACCAAACCAGCGCTCACCTGCGGTACGCGTTCGCCACCAGCAACCCGCTGACCTTTGTACTTTCAGCACCGGGTTCTATTGGGATGGAGACCAGCCTGGTGAATCTGCTGGAACCCGGCGACAAAATCATCATCTGCATTAATGGGGTTTTCGGCGGCCGAATGAAGGAAATCGCCCGCCGTTGCGGCGCTCAAGTTGTGACGGTGGAAAACGCCTGGGGCACGCCAGTGGACCTAGATCAGGTGGAAGCCGCATTAACGGAAAATCCCGATGCTGGTGTCTTGGCCTTTGTTCATGCCGAAACCAGCACGGGCGTTCGGTCTGATGCAGCCTCGCTGGCGGCCCTGGCTCAAAAGTATAACTGTCTATCAGTTGCCGATTGCGTGACCTCTCTTTCAGGGGTTGAGCTACGGGTGGATGACTGGGGCTTGGATGTGGTGTATTCCGGCAGTCAGAAGTGCCTGTCCTGTGTCCCAGGATTGTCGCCCATTAGCTTCAGTTCCCGCGCAGTGGAACGAATAAAGGGGCGCCAGGCGCCAGCACAAAGTTGGTTCTGTGATATCAGCCTCTTGATGAGTTATTACGAGGCGGGTGAAAAAACCCGTGCTTATCACCATACTGCGCCGGTTAATTCTTTGTATGCGATTCGAGAAGCACTAAGACTGGTAGAGGAAGAAACTCTAGAAGCCCGTTGGGCCCGCCATCAGGGGGCGGCTCAGCATCTTTATCAGCGTTTGAGCGAGGCTGGGTTGGAGATGCTTGTGGCCGCAGAACACCGGCTGGCTCCGCTAACCCTGGTAAAGGTTCCTGATGGTATTGATGACGCCGTGGTGCGTGGAAACTTGTTGCGCAATCGAAATATTGAGCTGGGCGGTGGCTTGGGCCAATTCGCCGGTAAAGCCTGGCGCATTGGCCTGATGGGCGCTAATGCGACGGCTGAGCGCGCCGACTTTCTTGTTGATGCATTGCTGGAAGAAATGAAGTAACGATCAGGCTCGGGCGTAATCAGCTAATCCCATTTGCCAGGAGGTTCTGTCTGGGTGATCAATAGGGATCGCGCTTGGTTTGCCAGTGCTTCTCGGTCGCTGCCTGGGGAGGGGGCGAGCTGGTAGACCTTTTCAATCATATCCGCCGCAGACTGGGCCTGTTCTTTAGAAAAGTGGGGTTGGCTGGGTGCCAGGACCTTCTCTAAATTTTCCATGACGGTATCGCTGTCACCCAGTAAAAATGTACTGGAACGCAGTAAAGCCGAGGCATCTTTTTCCGATTGATGGAATTCTGACTGAAACATCTCCAGGATCGAGCGCTTTTCCTCAGCGCTCATATCGCCATCGGCTTTGGCCACAGCCGCCATGATCAGAGCCGTGGCATCCATGGGTTTTTCCACCGCAAACACTGGGTTCGCTTCGTAGCGCTTGCGCCAGTTGCGTCGACGCCGCCATAGCCAAGGATTCAGGCCGCCCAGGTCTACCCCCATTTCGGCTAAGCGATGAAGAACCCAGGCCAGACTAATTAAACTGCCTAAAAGACCAATGATGATATGCATACATGTATTTTCTCCCCATGGGAGAAAAATGCAACTCCCGCATGTCCCCTAGCTATTGTGACGAGTTAGCCGTACGTACAATCCCATGCCAGACCTGGGTGTCTGACCAGGTGCCAGGGGTTGGCATGTGATCAGCAGGTCGGGCAGGGGCTGTGTCTGGTAAGCCTGGAATAGCGGTATTCCAATAAACGGTCAGTGGGTCGCCGGGTGTTGTTGTGATGTCGATGGTGGCGTTCTTTGGCAAGGCAAATAGGCGCAGGCTGGCAGGTTTTTCAACGTTAACCGCCAGTCCGTTAACGCTGATGCTCGCAACATGCTCAGCCGGATCGAAGTACAGTTTAGCGGCGGGCGCGTTGGCGCTGGCGATTAGCCGCACGCGGTCCGGACTTTGAGTCTGCTGGGTCAAAACGGGACCGATGGGCGGCGACTGGCGTGCGTCGCTGAGCCAAAACTGACCATTACTATCTGGCACAATTTGCTTGAATGGGGTGCGTTGGGCGTCGTCCATCACCGACTGGGCCCATTTCGGTACCTGTCGATCGCGACTCGCCCAATGGGCTATGCCATTGTCAGTATTGGTGATAAGAAACACGCTGCTGGGTTGCGGCTGATTGATACTGAAGGTGAATCGCTGAGGCGCCAAAACTAGCACTGTGATACCCGCCGCGATCAAGGCCGAGGACAGAGCGCTTCGGGGTGACCCCAGCGGCACCAAAACGCCCCCAGTGAGCACCGCGGCAAGTGTCAGAGGCAGCTGGGGCATGAAGGTGCCCACGCCCAGATAGACCATGTAAACCAGGGCCGCCATCACCAGTACACCCGGGACCCAAAGCAACCCTAACCAACCGCTGAAATCATGGCCGCTGATCTGAGGTCGGGATGTCAACAAAATGATTCCAACAGGTAGGACCATCAATAGGGCCACGTAGCTGGCATGGGGCAGGGCCACTGCGAGGGTAATGAGGGCAACTGACCATAGCAGCCCAAATGCCGCTAGCCATGCTGCTGGGGCCAAGCCGCGGCGAGCGGTCAACAACAGCAACGCGCTGACGATCAAGCATAGCGCCGTGGGTAGCGGGCGCTGCGCCCACCAGCCCATCGCCAATAGCCCAAGCAGCAGGGCGCCTAGCCAACGATAAGGTAGACCGTGAGACAGACGTCTGCCGATCCACAGTACGCCGCCCACGACCAATAAAACCGCGCCCAGGAAGTTGAGCTTATAGAGGTGAAAATAACGCCAGAAATCGGCGTCGCGCCATTGGGCATGTGCTAGGTAAAGGGCGGAGAAATTTTCAAAGGTGTTGTAGACCAGCAGGCCAATGGCAATCAGGCAGGCGCTGGCGGCCAGTAAGGCCGATCCGGTTAGGACATGGCGCCTCAGCGCGTTTCTGACTCCGGCCACCATTACCATTAGGGTCAGTGCCACTAAGCCCCAGGCTACGGTAATAGGATACGCAACAAATAGATGACTGGAAAAATTGTAATAGGTGAGATTGCCGGTTTGGCGGAGTTTGCCAAGGTCGGCGTTGACCAAATGACGGCTTAACCGAACCGCATTTTCCGCCTGTTGCATCAGGCTGCGTTGAGACAGCAATTGGGGATTGTCTGTTCGGGCGTGATAGTTAGGAAACCCATCAATGAACGCAAAATTGAGCCCAGCAATTCCTTCACCCATGGAAATGGTGAGGTCTGTGTCGTTGGGCATGCGACGATAAATTTCATAACTCAGGGAATTGGCCACCGGGTGTTCGATCACCTGATCTAAGAGTTGAATCAGGCCCGCGTTATCGGGGCTGGTTTGAAACATTTGAGGGGGGCCTTGATTGCCCCTGGCTTCGAAATTGATGACCAAATCCAGATCGTCTGCCAGCGGGTGTTGGCGGAAAAATCCCTGGGCACCGAATAACCCCATTTCTTCGCCATCGGTGAGTAAGAACACCAATGTGTTGCGACGTTCGGGAATTTCCGCTGCCGCTCGGGCCGCTGCTAACACTGCAGCGACACCCGCAGCCGCGTCACCGGCTCCGGGGCCCTGCCAGACAGAATCGTAATGGCTCATAAAAGCGACCGTGCCAGTTCCTGGTGTGCCAGGTAATTGAGCGATGATGTTTTCCACCCAGGCCAGTCGGGACGTCGGGTGATGGCGAAACGGATGCTGGTACTGGACTCGGGTGCGTTGCACGCTGACCTGTAGGCCCATGGCCTCCAGCTGCTCAGTTAGGCGCACTCGTTGCCGGATCGCTTCCTCCGATCCCATTGGGTGAGGCTGCTTGGCCAAGGCGGCAACATCGTTGAGCAATGGCGTGGGTGACATGTCCACAGGAAGCGGCCCTTGCCGGGCATCGTAAACGGCGAACACTATGCAGGCTATCAATGCCCAAAATACGACTCGCGATGAATGGTTAATTGTTATTTCACCCATGAAAGCTGCAAAACTCTGCGAGCATTACCCTTAAGCTTATCCCTGGCGATGAGTATTGGCCATAGGTAAACGATGGGCTTCGTCGGGTCCAATGAGCTCAATGCGGTTTCGACCGCTCCGCTTGGCCAGATAGAGTGCTTGATCGGCGCGACGTCTAAGGCTTGCCACATCGTCCAGTGCGCCAAGCCAGGTCAGCCCGATACTGGTGGTGACAGTAAACTTCTGTCCACCGCTTCCTGAAAAGAAGAGATCCGCCAGCCGTGTTCGGATATTTTCTCCCCGCTCTTTGGCGTGATGGAGATCAGCGCCCAACAAAACGATCAAAAATTCTTCACCGCCAGAGCGAAATATCAAATCGGAAGAGCGGCAGGCGTGACGCATTACACCCGCAAAGGCTTTGAGTACATCGTCACCAACGTCGTGCCCGTGGCTGTCGTTAACGCTTTTGAAATGATCCAGGTCCAGGGTCAGCAGGGATAGAGCCGAATTTGAGGCCACGGACATACTAAGCGCGTTGCCCAGGGCTTGTTCCATCCCCCGGCGATTGCCAAGACCGGTGAGTGGGTCGGTCAGCGCCATTTCCTGATATTCGTTGCTGTTGCGATGGTGGAGCCGATTCCATCGAACAATACCTAAACCGGTAAGGGTTGCGCCCAATATCAGTGATAGGTTCTCAATCCAAGAGCTGGAATTATCGGTGGCGAGTCGGAATTCGTCCAATACGTCCTCTAAAAAGCCCGCGCAAAGAAAGGCAACACCAAAAAAAACAAACCAATAGGTATAGGACGGCAGATCCACGCGCAACAAGCTGATTAAACTCGCAGAACTTAGTATCAGCAGAAAACCCGATCCCGCAACATCAGGCCAATTAACCTTTTCGGTATGCAGGCCTTCTGATGATGACATATAGCCGAGAACACCTAGGCCAACAACAACGGCGCAGGTGGCGAGCACGGCAATGTCACTATTGGGCCTTTTCAAAGACGCATTTCCAGACACTCTCAAAAATAAGAAAAATTCGCTATTGGCCAAGATCGGTGGCTCGGTGACACAACGATCCCATTGCGAAAAACGGTTGCATTAGACCGAATATTGACAACGGTGGCAAAAACTCCGACGCTGCGGTCCATTTTCGCAAATTTGCCGGGAGTTGTGCCATGTGCTGGATGTCAGCCCTAACTC
>CAZLJY010000047.1:0-26480 GCA_964559945.1 uncultured Gammaproteobacteria bacterium
GGCCGGGGAAGCCTTAGTGAGCCGAGGTTCAGGTTCTCAGCGGGCATGAGGTAGGGGTCCAAAACGGCGCGGGTCTACCCCGCGCCGCTTGGTAAATCAGTGTTGCTCGGCAGGACCGCCCAGCGGCGGCTCATCGGTCGTTTTGCTCGACGCTGTCGAACCACCGCCATCAGCGTCGTCATCTGGCGCGTCCCACCAATCAGTGGGCGGGCCGGGGGTTCGACCGTCCATGATGTCGTCAATCTGACTGGCGTCTATGGTTTCGTATTTCATTAACGCGTCAGCCATGACCTGCATTTTGGCTTCGTTGTCTTTCAATATACGCGTCGCCCGGTCATAGGCTTCATCCAGGATTTTTCGCACCTCCGAGTCGATCTGACGGGCCGTTTCCTCAGCCACAGCTTTGTGCTGGGTCACTGAGCGGCCGAGAAAAACTTCTTCCTCCTGCTCACCATAAGCCACCGGACCCAAAGCATCAGACAAACCCCATCGCTGCACCATCGCGCGCGCCAAATCCGTTGCCCGCTCAATGTCGTTAGACGCACCCGTGGTCACTTTGTCTTTTCCAAACACCAGCTCTTCAGCAATTCGGCCGCCATACAGGCTGCACAATTGGCTGTTAAGCGCCGTCTTACTGTGGCTGTATTTATCCTCTTCAGGCAGGAACATAGTTACGCCCAGCGCTCGACCACGGGGAATGATGCTCACTTTGTAGACCGGGTCGTGATCCGGCACCAACCTGCCGACAATGGCGTGCCCTGACTCGTGGAACGCGGTCAGTCGCTTTTCATCTTCACTCATGACCATGGAACGCCTTTCTGCGCCCATCATCAGTTTGTCCTTAGCTCGTTCGAAATGCTCCATGGTGACTTCTTTAGAGTTTTCCCGGGCAGCAAACAGAGCCGCCTCGTTCACCAAGTTGGCCAAATCTGCGCCAGAAAACCCCGGCGTGCTGCGAGCCAAAACCCGCGCATCAACGTTTGTGCTGTAGGGCACCTTGCGCATATGCACTTTGAGAATTTGTTCGCGGCCGCGGACATCAGGCAGGGGCACCACCACCTGCCGATCGAAACGACCCGGGCGCAACAACGCGGGGTCAAGGACGTCAGGCCGGTTGGTTGCGGCAACCACAATAATGCCCTCATTACCCTCAAAACCATCCATCTCAACCAACAACTGGTTCAAGGTTTGCTCGCGTTCGTCGTGTCCGCCGCCCAGTCCAGCGCCTCGATGTCGACCAACCGCATCAATTTCATCAATAAAGATAATGCAGGGTGCATGCTTTTTCGCTTGATCAAACATGTCTCGAACCCGAGATGCGCCAACACCCACAAACATCTCCACAAAATCCGATCCGGAAATGGTGAAAAACGGCACCTTGGCCTCTCCTGCCACCGCTTTAGCTAGCAAGGTTTTACCAGTACCTGGCGAACCCACCAGCAACACCCCCCGCGGGATTTGACCACCTAGGCGTTGAAATTTTCCGGGATCTTTCAGGAACTCCACCAACTCGGTGACCTCCTGCTTAGCTTCTTCAACCCCAGCCACGTCAGCAAATGTCACTTTAACCTGATCTTCGCCCTGCAGCCGAGCCCGAGACTTGCCAAACGACATGGCGCCGCGGCCACCACCGCCACCCTGCATTTGGCGCATGAAGAAAATCCACAAACCAATCAGTAGCACAAACGGGAACCAGGAGATAAAAATGTCGACCAGCAAAGACCGCCGCTCTGGCGGCTTCACTTCAATCTGAACGCCTTTGGTATAGAGGTCATCAATGAGCTTTTCATCGTCCGGGGCAAAGGTCTCAAAAATGCCGCCATTACTGGTCTCATAGGCAATAACTTTGCCGTCCGGTGACTCCTGGATGCGGACCTTGGACACGTCCCCGTTTCTAACCTGACTCAAGAATTCTGAGTAGGCCTTGGGCGAGGTTGCCGGGTTGCGGGGAGAGAAGGTGTTAAACACCGACATCAGTACCACCGCGATGATGATCCAAAGGACCAGATTCTTTGCCATATCGTTTCTCAATGTAATACCTCTGTGAGGCCTGCCCTGCGGATGCCGTTATACGACTCCGCGGCCCTTTCTTTATTGGCAATCGTCTAAATGATGAATGAGGACGATAGCATCGCCCTTTACCGGGCGCTACGTGCCAAAACGTATACTTCGCGACTTCGGGGTCGAGATGCCTTAGGTTTGACCACGCTAACGGTAGAAAAATCCTGCCGTATCGCAGCCATCCACTCATCAAACCCTTCACCCTGGAAGACTTTCACTACCATCGAGCCTCCACTGCGCAGGTGCTGGCGGGCAAAATCCAGCGCCAACTCAGCCAGATACATGGCTCTGGGCTGGTCTACCGCCCGCATTCCCGAGATATCGGGCGCCATATCGGACAAAACAAGATCTACCTTGCGCCCTTCCAGCGCGTCGGTAAGCGCTGCTAGCGGGCCATCTTCGGTAAAATCGCCCTCGATCAGCAGCGCGCCCTCCAACGGCTCTATGGGCAGCAAGTCCAGACCTACCGCATGGCCTCGGCCTTTCAACCAGCGCACCACCAGTTGCAACCATCCTCCAGGCGCTGCACCCAAATCCACCACCGTCATGCCTGGCTGGATCAGTTTGTACTTGTTCTGCAGCTCCTCGAGCTTGAAGGCAGCCCTAGACCGCAGCCCAAGTTTTTGCGCCCGCTGAACAAATTCGTCATCGAAGTGCTCAGCTAGCCACTTTTTACTGCTTTTGGATCTCGCCAACGGTACCGGTCTCAGGCAGACTTGACCCCAGATTATCCCAGATCCCTATGAGAACAATGTGAAAAATCTTAACCGCAAGCAATCACGATACCTGCGCAGCCTTGCCCATCAGCTCAAACCCGTTGTGACCGTTGGAAACAATGGGCTGACTGAGGCAGTGTTGGCTGAATTGGAATTGGCCTTAAATACCCACGAACTGATTAAGTTAAAATTGCGCGGTAGTCGGGACAATCGGACCGCGTGGATCGAGCTCGCCACTGAAACCACAGGCGCCGCAGTGGTGCAAACCATCGGTCAGGTTTGCTGCCTGTATCGGCCTCACCCCAAAGACCCCCAACTGACGTTGCCGGCCTAGTGGACCTCACCCTTCATGGCAACACCGCCAACGCGGTCCGGGGCTTTGGTCCCGACGGGGCCATCATCGGTGACCGTCAATTCAGCCAAAGCCTGATTGTCTCATCCGAGCAACTCATTGAGGATTGGCCAGTGACCGCCCCTTCCCAGCTTGATCGCGATCAAGCCGGCCAGCTGCTGTCCTACCAGCCAGAACTGGTGATTGTTGGGACCGGGCCGACCCTGGTCTTTCCTCCTGCGCCCTTTGCCGCCGCAATCATGGCTCGGAATGTGGGTTTAGAATCAATGGATAACGGGGCCGCCTGTCGAACCTACAACGTCTTATTAGATGAAGGCAGGAATGTCTTACTTGCGCTGATACAGCCAGATTCTGAGGGTTAAGAACCTTTACTTGGCTGTTTTAGCCCAAGATTCCCACTTAAAGCCTCACGCTCAGTGACTATCAATCACTGAGCGCACTTTTGGACAAGCAACCGATTAGCCGGTATCGATTTCGACCCGAAAACGATCACTTAATAAACCCACCTCTAACTGATTAACGGGAGGTCCGGCACGCCGTCCGCTTTCGAAATTTGACGTAAACGGCGAAGGGCTTGGAGTTGGATTTGTCGAACTCGCTCCCGAGTCACACCCATCTCTTCACCTACATTGGACAGGGTTTGGGTGGGATAACCGTGTAATCCGAAGCGTCGCTCCAACACTTCCCGTTCGCGATCGGGCAGCTGCCCTAGCCACTCATCGACGTGGCCACCCAGGTGAGACTGGGCAACCAAGTCGCAGGGGTCAGGGTTGTTTTCGTCCGCCAGCCCATCAAGCATTTGTCGGTCCCCGTCAGGACCCATGGGGCTATCAATGGAGGTCGACCTCTCATTTAGGCAGGCCAATCGATCCACCTCTTCCGCGCTGATTTCCAATTTCGCCGCCAACTCTTCACGCATTGGTTCACGATCCAGCGTTTGGGACAGTTCGCGGCGTGCGCGCATGTAAGACGCCACATCTCGCACGATGTGAATGGGCAGACGCACCGTGCGTGCCTGATTCATGATGGCCCGCTCTACCGCCTGGCGAATCCACCAAGTGGCATAGGTCGAAAAACGAAAACCGCGATCTGGATCGAATTTTTCCACTGCCCGAATCAACCCAAGATTGCCCTCTTCAATCAAGTCCAGCAGAGGGAGACCACGGTTGTTATAGCGACGGGCGATATTGACGACCAAGCGAAGGTTCGATTCGATCATCCGTTGCCGGCCACGATCGTCACCGGAGCGCCAGGCACGGGTCAGTGATTTTTCCTGGTCTGCGGTTAACAGCGGCGCCGCCCCGATAGAGGCGAGATAAACTGTGGTTGAATCGGCGCTAGCTGCACCAACAGTGGGCGGCATTCTTCCAGCCGCGGTCGAGCGCTCTTGCGCTGCAAGTGTTTGCATAGTCCCTTACCTTTGCCTGTCCTCAGGCTTGTGTTTCATCCTTGAACGTCAGACTAGCTCTACTGCCCTCAACAGATTGTTAATGAAATGCCATCACGCCTTCATGTTTCATTCATTTTCAGCGTTTTGGGAGGTATTTTCGGGGATCTACGGGTTTACCATTTTCGCGAATTTGGAAGTGTAATCGGGGATTTTCGCCGCCATTTGTTCCTACTTCGGCGATTTTTTGCCCCAAACTGACTGTTTGCCCTTCCTTAACAAAGCGTAGGCGATTGTAGGCATAGGCGCTGAGATACCGGCTGCTGTGTTTGATAATAATCAATTCACCGTAACCTGCTAGCCCGTTGCCGCTATAAACCACCTCACCATCGCCTGCCGCAACTACCTCGCTACCGGTTGGCGCGCGAATGTCCAAGCCTTGCAGATTCGCCGACGCATTGGAAAACTCGCTACTCACACGGCCCGCCAATGGCCAGCCCCAGGAAGACGCGCTAGCGGTCGTTGTCGGCGGCTTCGATGAGGCGCTTGCTACGGGCTTGGCCGCAGGTTCAGGTGATGGGGCAGCGGGCCGGTTAACCGGCAGCGTTTGGGTGGTCACCTTGGGCAAATCAGAATTCGTGGGTCCAGGTTTCGACGCTGCCGGTTCGACCTTCACCGGCTGTTGCTGCGAATTTGTAGGCTCTATAGGCAGCACCCGAACACCAGATCCCGGTGGACTGCCCACTGGCGTTGCCGCCGCAACCGTCACTCGCGGTGGATAAAGCCTAAGCGCCTGATCAGGATGAATCACGAACGGCGCCTTAACTCGATTCCAACGGGCCAAATCCCGATGATCCAGGCCATACCGCCAGGCGATGGCATAAAGCGTGTCACCGCCCTTAACAGTGTAGTGGGACGGTCGTTGAATGCGGGTAGACCCCTGGGCCACAGGTTCATAGCGCGGCGAGGGCCGACGCTTTTCAGGGGGCGCCGCTCGGTAGCTGCAGGCGGTTATTGCTACCGATAAGCTCGCCACAGCGATTGTGGTTAAACGTCGGGTCAGTGCCGAAGCCATAACACCACCAAAATGACCGCAATGACCATGATCCAACCAAGCACTTCAACGTATTGACGGACTTTATCTGCAGCCTTGGCACCGCCAAGACGAATCAGCCCTGCCACCAAGAAAAATCTTCCGCCCCGACCCAACAGCGAGCCCAGTACAAAGGTTGGCAAGAACATGCCCACTGTGCCACTGGAAAGCGTAAACACTTTATAAGGGATCGGGGAAAACCCTGCCAGCAGAACAACCCAGAAGCCGTAGGTTCGAAACCCCTCCTGCGCCTTTAGGAAGGTGTCCCAGTGACCGAATCGGTGCAACCACGGCTCAATCCAATCAAACGCAAAGTGGCCAATAAGGTATCCAGCCAGCCCCCCTAGCACCGACATCACCGTGCATAGCAACGCAAACTTCCACCACCGGTGGGGTTTGCCCAGCACCATGGGCATAAGCATGACATCAGGGGGCACGGGGAAAAACGTTGACTCGGCAAAACTCAAGGCAGCCAGGTAACGGGGTGCCAGTCGGTGGCGCGACCAGCGTAGCGTCATGTCGTACAGGGGCGCGAAGATCGCCATGGTTACTCTAAACCCGGCAACATCGGCACAAAAACAACGCTACCCAGGTCCTGCTTGTCAAAGCCAGCAGCTCGCCGACTAAAGCACAATAGTCGCTGTACCCCGCCAGCGGGACCCACCGGCGCAACCAGCACACCACCCGGCGCTACCTGATCAAACAAGGCCTCAGGAATCGCGCTGGCCGCTGCGGTAACCAGCACACCATCGTAAGGCCCGTTTTGCGGCCATCCCAGATTTCCATCTGCCTGCTTAGCGCGCACATTACGCAGTTTCAACGCCCGGAAACGTCGCCGAGCCAGTCGGGACAGCTCATCGATTCGCTCAACGGTAAATACCTGAGATACCACCTGGGACAGCACCGCAGCCTGATAGCCTGAGCCGGTGCCAATTTCCAGCACCTTGTTACGCCGCCCGCCAGCCAAAATTGCCTGGGTCATTAAACCCACCACCAGCGGCTGGGAAATGGTTTGACCACGCCCTATGGGTAGGGCGTTGTCTTCGTATGCGCGACTGGCCATGGCTTCATCCACAAACTGGTGGCGAGGAATTGCGGCCACAGCCTCCAGTACCTGCTGATTGCTCACTCCGCCGTCGCGCAATCGCTCAACCAGCCGTTGACGGGTGCGGGCTGAGGTCATGCCAATTCCGGCAATGGACTGTGAGTTAAAGCGTTTCAAGCTAACCGCCAGCCTTACCAGGCACCGCCTGATCCAAAGCACTAACCCAGCTGCCAACGGTTTCCAGCGCCGCATAACGAGTGAGGTCCACATGAATCGGGGTGACCGAAACACAGCCTCTGGCAATGGCATCAAAATCGGTGCCAGCCCCTGCGTCCAGTGCTGCGCCAGCGGCGCCTATCCAGTAAACCGGCCGACCTCTAGGATCATGCTGCTTAACGAAGGGTTCAGCGCGATGTCGATGACCCAGCCGGGTGACCTCAAAACCCTTCAGCGAATCCCATGGCAAATCTGGCACATTGACGTTGAGAATCGTATCCGCAGGAAGGGGGTCACTGACCAGCCTCTGAATCAGTTGAACAGCCGCCCTTGCGGCCGTGTCAAAATGTTTCAGTCGGCCATGGTCGTCCGAGGCGCCGGCAAGGGATACTGCAACCGCCGGCAGCCCCAAATAACGCCCCTCCATAGCCGCCGCCACGGTGCCCGAATAGATTACGTCGTCACCCAAATTGGCCCCATGGTTGATCCCAGACACCACCATATCCGGGTCCGGATCCAGCAACCCGGTTAGCGCGAGATGAACACAGTCCGTCGGGGTCCCCGCAACCCGATATCGGTGCCCGGCGTGATGCAAAATTCGGATAGGTTGCGCCAAGGTCAGCGAGTTAGAGGCACCACTGCGATCCCGGTCTGGGGCAACGACTGTGACCTCAGCGACCTCGCTGATGTGACGCTCTAGCGTCTCTATACCCAGGGCATCAAGCCCGTCGTCGTTACTGATCAGAATATGCATCCGTGCGCTTCCTAAAATTGAAGCACGTAATATACTGGAATTGCCTGTCTGTCGTATGAATTGCAACGGAATTACTCAGCAATGAAGCCTCGCCCACCCCCATCTGACCCGCCGCAAAAGCAACCAGCCGAGGACGAGGACCTGTCCCTGTTTCGCAGCGAGATGGCGGACGTGCGCCCCATCACTGCGAATCGCGATCCTCGCCGCAAGCCACCGCCCTCACCGTCGAACCGACACAGCCGCGCCGACGAGCAGCGGGTGTTGGATGAGCTGAAGTCCGGCGAAATTGATTGGGCGGAGGTGGAATCTGGCGAAGAACTGCAATTCTTAAGGGACGGCCTTCCGCCACGACTACTAAAACGTCTGCGCCGCGGCGATTTCAGCATCGGGGCCGAACTCGATTTACATCACATGAATATCGAAGCGGCTCGATTAAGCATTCTGGATTTTATCGCCTATAGCCAAGATCGTGGCCTGACCTGCATCAAGATCATCCACGGCAAGGGCCTACGCTCAAAATCCCGCGGGCCCGTCATCAAAGGCCTCACCAACAGCTTGTTACGGCGACGTAAGGCAGTTCAGGCATTTACTTCTGCACGTCAGAACGATGGCGGTACTGGCGCCGTCTACGTGCTATTGGGCAAAGATTAACGCCACTTCACACGGGCGGTTTTTCTTCGATATCAACCAGTTCGGTCACTATACTCGTGGCGTATTCGCCTCGGCTTAACTCAAACTGAAGTAAAAGGTCAGCCCCTTCCCACTCCCAACGAAAGTCGCGGGGTCGCAAACTTAGTCGTCGACGCCCTGGCCGGGCATTGGCGCAAATAAGTCCTTGGGTGTATTCCGGATATTGAGCCACAACCTCTTGCTCCAGAGATGGTGACTCGGTTTGAGCTGATGATCCGTACAGCGGCCCGGTAGGAGAAATGTCCCCGTCCCTACAACGGTTGATTAACTCATCGGTTAACGGCTCAGGTCCAAAAATGGAGCGCGATCCATCTAACATCCAGATGTCACCATCCATCCCTTGGCACCAGCTGCCATCGTCAACTCGCCGGGCCAACACCTGGTTGAATAAGAAGGCCCTGGCTGACGAGTGCAACAGGCCCTCAAGGTGGCGACTGATGCGTTTTTTTCTGCTGGCGGTATAAAGCACTAGCGCCTGACGCAGGTTGTCTCCGCCGCGTCCAAATCGTTGCCCACCAAAATAGTTTGGTACCCCCTGGTCACGAATCCTGGCGCAACGCTGGTCCAGATCCTGGGGCGTTGATGTGCAGTCTCTCAAACGAATCTTGAAGCCATTACCCCGGTGGGTACCGATACGCAGTTTGCGCTGGTGGCGGCAGCGCTGTATTACCGAAACCTGAGCGCTTAACGCGTCGGGTAGGTCCGGATCGGGTAATCCGGGCAGGTGCAGACTGAACCACTGGCTAGCAACGGCTTGGCGGTCTTTAAGGCCGGAATGACTAACCGCGCGGGTCGGCAAACCGGCGGTTTTTGCCAGCAGCGCGCAAACCTCTTGGGTGTTGATACCCTGTTTAATGACCTGGACCCAGAGAAATTCTCCACTGCCGGAAAACTCCACATCCATGATTTCTCGGACAACAAAATCGTCAACGGTGTGCTTGAACCCGGCACTCCCACGGGCCTGGTCATTGGACCTGGGCCACTGGGGAAGCTGATAGCGGGCGGGATCAATACTTGGATTGGCGGTCAAACGGATTGGGCCGGAGATTTACAGGGTAATGCTACGAGTTTCGACGATCTGATAAAAAGATTCGTCGGGCCCCAGCAAGCCTAGTTCACTGCGGGCCAGTTCTTCCACCGCTTGTGACCCACTCTTAAGGTCTTGGACCTGGGCACGCAACTCACGGTTGCGATTTTCCTGGGATTCGTTGTTTTCGACCTGCTCGGCTACTGCCCGCTGCAGGCGCCAGCTGTCACGCAATCCGCCCTGGGCGAACCAGAGCTGATATTGCAACACTGCCGCCAAGGCAATAAATATGAGGTTGATCAGTCGCATACGAAACGCAGTTTACGTAATTTGTACATTGTCCACGGACTGAACACCCAGGTCAATTCACGATTAAGGGTGGGGTCCCTTTCGCCGTTACACGTCAAGCCAGCTTGAGAAGGCCTCCGCGCCTGCGTAGCTAGCACCCTCTCCCAGTGCTTCCTCAATTCGCAGCAGCTGGTTGTATTTGGCGACCCGATCCGAACGACATAGCGACCCGGTCTTAATTTGGTTCGCTGTGGTTGCCACCGCAAGATCGGCAATGGTGGTGTCTTCCGTTTCGCCCGAGCGATGGGAGACCACCGATGTGAAGTTCGCCTGGGTTGCCATACCAATGGCATCCAGAGTTTCGGTCAACGTGCCAATTTGGTTGAACTTAATCAAAATCGAGTTGGCCACGCCGGTATCAATGCCGCGCTTTAAGATTGCAGTGTTGGTGACAAATAGATCATCTCCCACCAACTGGGCTTTGCTTCCCACTTTGTCGGTTAGATATTTCCAGCCATCCCAGTCGTCTTCAGCCATGCCATCTTCGATGCTGATGATGGGATATCGACTGACCCAATCGGTAAGGTAATCGGCGAAAGCCTCAGGTGCGAAGCTGCGCCCTTCAGATTCCAGCACATATTGGCCATCTTTGAAAAATTCCGAGCTGGCCACATCTAGCCCCAGGTAGACGTCTTTGCCGATGGCGTAACCGGTTTGCTCGATGGCCTCAAGCAAGGTCTCCACCGCCGCCTCGTTGGAGCTCAAATTGGGGGCAAACCCGCCTTCATCTCCGACGGCCGTATTTAGGCCTTGTTGCTTGAGTACCGCCTTTAAGCTGTGAAAAATTTCGGTTCCGCAGCGTAAGGCTTCGGAAAACGATCCAACCCCTATCGGCAATACCATGAACTCCTGCATATCCACACTGTTATCCGCGTGGGCGCCACCGTTGAGAATATTCATCATCGGCACCGGCAATTGGGCCGGATGATCGCCGTCCAGCAAATTTTCCCACAACGCCATACCGGCGTTCATGGCGCGAGCGTGAGCCAGGGCCAACGACACACCCAGGGTGGCGTTGGCGCCAAGGTTGGCTTTATTGTCCGTGCCATCCAAAGCAATCATCGCCTCGTCCACAGCGCGCTGGCTATCACCGGATTTTCCAACTAAGGCCTCAGCGATAGTGCCATTGACATTGCTCACGGCCTTTTGCACACCTTTGCCCATATAGCGGGCGCCATCGCCATCGCGCAACTCCAGTGCTTCTCGCGCCCCGGTTGAGGCGCCGGAGGGCACCGCTGCGCGCCCAATGTGCCCACTGGATAGCCGAACCTCAGCTTCCAGCGTGGGATTACCACGAGAATCCAATATTTCCCTGGCGTGAACCTGTTCAATCGTGCTCATTTGACGTCCTTAGTTTGCATCCTCATTGAGGAGGCTTGTTTCCATATAGGGTTGAGATTTAGCCACCAGGTCCAATTGTTTCAATTGACCAAGTAACGCTGCCATATGCGCCAGGGGCCACGCGTTAGGCCCATCAGAAAGCGCTTTTTCCGGATTCGGATGGGTCTCCATAAACACGCCGGCCACACCCACCGCCACCGCCGCTCTGGCCAATACCGGCACATGTTCCCGTTGACCACCGGAACTGGCGCCCTGCCCGCCAGGTAGCTGCACGCTGTGAGTGGCATCAAAAACCACAGGGCAGCCGGTGTGTCTTAGGGTCGGCAAAGAGCGCATGTCGGACACAAGATTGTTGTAGCCAAAGCTAGCTCCACGCTCACAGACCATAATCTGCTCATTGCCGGTGGAACGCGCTTTATCCACCACGTTCTGCATATCCCAAGGTGCGAGAAACTGACCTTTTTTGATGTTAACAGGCCGCCCCTGGTTACAAACGTTCAAGATAAAATTGGTTTGCCGACACAAAAACGCCGGGGTCTGCAGAACATCCACCACTGATGCCACCTCTTCCATCGGGGTGTCTTCGTGCACGTCGGTCAGTACCGGTACCTTCAACTGATCTTTTACCGTTTGCAGGATTTTTAGCCCAGCCTCAGTGCCTAAGCCTCGAAAACTACTCATGGAAGAACGGTTTGCTTTGTCAAAAGACGATTTGTAGATGAAGGGAATATCCAGCCCTTCACAGATCTCTTTCAACATGCCAGCGGTGTCCAGGGCCAACTGCTCCGATTCGATGACACAGGGCCCGGCAATCAAAAACAGCGGTTGGCGATTGTCGGCCTCAAAGTGACAAAGCTTCATGAGTTCACCACCGCTTGACGAGACTGGTCCTTAAACGCCAGCGCCGCTTCAATAAAACGTTTAAATAACGGATGACCATCTCTTGGTGTGGAGGTAAATTCTGGATGAAATTGCACTGCGACAAACCATGGGTGATTGGGCAATTCAACGATCTCCACCAAATTTTGGTCGGCGGAAAAACCCACCAGCTTGAGCCCATTGTCGCTTAACACTTGGCGATAAAAGTTATTAAATTCATAACGATGGCGATGACGTTCAGAAATGACCTCAGAACCGTAGACCTCACTGATTACCGAACCTGGGGTGAGGTGACAATCCTGGGCGCCCAATCGCATGGTGCCGCCCATATCGCTATTTTCATCCCGCACTTCTACCTCACCGTTGGGTCCACGCCACTCAGTAATTAAGCCAATCACTGGATGGGGACTGGCTGGGTCCATTTCGGTACTGTTGGCGCCTTCAAGACCGCAAACCTCTCGGGCAAAATCCACCACTGCGACCTGCAAGCCCAAGCAAATACCCAGGTAAGGGATTTGGTTCTCTCTGGCGAAACGCGCCGCCGCCACCTTGCCTTCAAAGCCCCGCTCGCCGAACCCTCCGGGAACCAAAATCGCATCTGCCCCTTCCAGTGAACTGGAGCCCTCCACCAGCACTCGAGCCGAATCGACGCGGCGAATATTGACCTTAATCCCCTGATGCAAACCGCCATGATCCAATGCTTCGGTCAGGGATTTGTAGGCATCGGAGTGCTCCATGTACTTGCCAACCATGGCCACAGTGACTTCGGTCTTTGGTCGTTTATTGGCGTCCGCCACTGCCTGCCACTTGGAAAGGTCTGGCGCGCCGGTCTGCAGACCCAGCCGCTCGATCACAATCTCATCCAGAGCCTGATTGCGGAACCAAAGCGGAAGCTCGTAGATGTACGGAACGTCCACGGCAGAAATAACGGCGCGCTCTTGGACGTTGGTAAACAGGGCGATTTTGCGTCGATCTTCCTCCGACAGCGATTGCTCACTGCGGCACAGCAAAATATCAGGTTGAATGCCGATTGAGCGCAGCTCCTTCACCGAGTGCTGAGTCGGTTTGGTTTTCACCTCCCCAGCAGCCTTAATATACGGAACTAAGGTGAGATGCATAAATAACGCATGCCGGGGCCCCAGCTCCACACCCAGCTGCCGGATAGCTTCCATAAACGGCAGCGACTCGATATCACCAACGGTGCCACCTATTTCAATCATCGCCACGTCATACCCTTCCGATGCCCGCCGGATACAGGCTTTGATCTCGTCGGTAATGTGTGGGATGACCTGCACCGTGCCGCCCAAGTATTCCCCACGGCGTTCTTTTCGAATCACATTTTCGTAGATTTGGCCGGTGGTGTAGTTGTTGTCCCGGCTCATGCGGGTGCTGACAAAGCGCTCGTAGTGCCCCAGATCCAAGTCTGTCTCGGCGCCATCTTCGGTCACGTACACCTCACCATGCTGGTAAGGGCTCATGGTGCCTGGATCCACATTAATATACGGATCAAGCTTCATCATCGTGACCTTCAGGCCACGAGCTTCCAAAATAGCCGCCAGTGACGCCGAGGTAATGCCTTTACCCAGCGACGACACCACGCCGCCAGTTACAAAAATCAGCGCGGCCATATCGCACTCCGGAATAGGTCTACCGTGGGAACCTTCCAGCACGGGAAACAGGGGTTGAGGGGTAGGAATCCGTTAGACATAACGGGAGGTGATTGTAGCCGATTACCCGCCCCTCCCCAACGACTGTTTTGAAATCTGTCCCATTGCTGGCTAATTCCCCCCAGGAATCTCAATGGCGGCCCATTTCCCAGATATGGGTTTTCCCCAAGCCCTGAGCCCAACATATTGGGTTTTTACCATCAATGTTGCATTGCCTGGCGAAAACCGCCACTATCTTTCGACTTCCGAAATCGTCGCTGTTTCCAGGCATTTTTTGTTCCTATGAGTCGCTATACCGCTGAAGATATTGAGGTTCTTTCTGGGCTTGAGCCCGTGCAGCGCCGCCCGGGCATGTATACGGACACCTCCCGTCCAAATCATCTGGCCCAAGAGGTTATCGACAATAGCGTCGATGAGGCTGTGGCCGGCCATGCCAAGCTGGTGGATGTCACCGTCTATAAAGATGGCTCAGTAGAGGTGTCAGACGATGGCCGGGGCATGCCTGTGGACCTGCATCCCGAAGAAGGCATCCCTGGCGTTGAGGTGATCCTGACCAAACTTCATGCTGGCGGAAAATTCTCGAACAAAAACTACCAATTTTCCGGCGGCCTACACGGGGTAGGTGTGTCCGTAGTCAACGCCTTATCGTCAAAGTTAGATGTTTGGATCAAACGGGATGCTACCGAGCATCATATTGGATTCGCCAGCGGTGAGAAGACTAGCGATCTAACGGCTACCGGCAGCGTGGGTCAACGTAACACCGGCACCCGAGTTCGGTTCTGGCCGGACCCCAGCTATTTCGACAGCCCGCGAATCTCGTTGACCAAGCTGCGCCATGTGTTGCGCGCAAAAGCGGTGCTATGTCCCGGTTTAACTGTGCGTCTAAAAGAAGAAAAAACCGGCGACAAAGACGAGTGGTTTTATGAAGATGGCCTGTTCGACTATCTCAGCGGCGAATTGGAGGGTTTTGCCACCCTGCCCGAAGAAGCCATTGTCGGCAAAAAAGATACCGACACCGAATCGGTGGACTGGGCACTGTGCTGGGTGCCTGAAGGCGAACTGGTTCAGGAAAGCTATGTGAACCTGATACCCACCGGTCAAGGCGGCACTCATGTTAATGGGCTGCGCACCGGACTCACCGAAGCACTGCGAGAGTTTTGCGATATCCACAATCTGCTGCCCCGGGGTATAAAGTTAGCACCGGAAGATGTCTGGGAACGCATCAGCTACATTCTATCGGTCAAGCTGGAAGACCCACAATTCTCAGGTCAAACCAAAGAGCGGCTCAGCACCCGGGAAGCCGCCGGCTTAGTCACAGGTATCATTAAAGATGCTTTTACTCTCTGGCTGCACAACGATGTGGCGGCGGGTGAAGCGATCGCCCAACTGGCGATAACAAACGCCCAAAAGCGCCTAAAAGCGGCCAAAAAAGTGGTCCGCAAGAAAATCACTTCTGGACCTGCCCTGCCGGGCAAACTCTCAGATTGCACCTCCCAGGAAACGGCCCGCACCGAAATATTTCTGGTTGAGGGTGACTCCGCGGGCGGCTCAGCCAAACAAGCCCGAAACCGAGAATTTCAGGCCATCATGCCTCTGCGAGGCAAAATCCTGAATACCTGGGAGGTTGAGTCCGGTTCGGTACTGGCCTCCCAAGAAGTTCACGATTTATCTGTAGCTATCGGTGTAGACCCTGGCAGCGAGGACCTAGAAGGTCTGCGCTACGGCAAAGTCATTGTGCTGGCGGATGCCGACAGTGATGGCCTGCATATCGCAACCTTGCTCTGTGCGCTGTTTTTACGCCACTTTGAACCGCTGGTGCGAGGCGGGCATATTTTTGTCGCAATGCCGCCGCTGTTTCGCATCGATGCGGGCAAAGAAAAATACTATGCCTTGGACGAAGCTGAGCGCGAACACCTAATTGAAAAAATCCGCCGGGAAAAACCCAACGTAAAAATTGCCGTGACCCGTTTTAAGGGGCTGGGTGAAATGAGCCCGGCCCAGCTTAAAGAAAGTGCTATTGAACCCGACACCCGCCGCTTGGTGCAGCTAACCCTTGAGCCAGGCGATAAGACCCGCCCCTTGATGGACATGTTGCTGGCGAAAAAGCGCGCTAGCGATCGTAAGGCTTGGCTGGAAAAGAAAGGCGACCTAGCCGAAATTTAGACGCTCACTGCGCAGCGGTTTTGCCATGCTAGCTGTGTTTTGTTGAATGAATTAACCCATCATCGATTGAAGGTACACCGATGACCCAATCCATAGAAACGCCGCCGGGCGGCTTTGAACAGATTGCCCTGCGGGACTATGCCGAAAAAGCGTACCTGGACTACTCCATGTATGTGGTGCTAGATCGCGCATTGCCCAGCATCGCTGACGGCCTTAAGCCGGTCCAGCGGCGGATCATTTACGCCATGTCAGAGCTGGGACTATCGGCCAGCTCCAAACACAAAAAGTCCGCCCGAACCGTCGGCGATGTGATTGGTAAATTTCACCCTCACGGCGACAGTGCGTGTTATGAGGCTATGGTCTTGATGGCTCAGCCGTTTTCCTACCGTTATCCGCTGGTCGATGGCCAGGGTAACTTCGGCTCAGTGGACGATCCAAAGTCGTTCGCTGCCATGCGCTACACAGAATCTCGACTGTCCGCCTACGCCAAGGTGCTGCTCAGTGAACTGGGGCAAGGCACCGTAGAATGGCAACCAAATTTCGACGGTACTCTGAACGAGCCTTGCTTGCTGCCAGCTCGCCTGCCCAACGTGCTACTCAACGGCGCTTCGGGGATTGCGGTGGGTATGGCGACCGACGTGCCGCCGCACAACATGAAGGAAGTGGCGTCCGCAGCAATCCGGCTGCTGGCCAATAGCCGCACCTCGGTGGCGGAGTTGTGTGAGCACATAAAGGGTCCCGATTTTCCAACCGGTGCAGAAATTATCACGCCGCCAGAAGACATCCGGGCGATGTATGAAAGCGGCCACGGCTCCATCAAATTACGTGCGGTGTGGGCTAAGGAAGATGGCAACATTGTGATCACTGCCCTGCCTCATCAAGTCTCGCCGGGCAAAATCATGGAGCAGATCGCGGCTCAGATGCGGGCCAAAAAGCTTCCCATGCTGGATGATTTGCGGGATGAAGGTGATCACGAAAACCCGACCCGGTTGGTACTGATTCCGCGCTCCAATCGCGTGGATGTTTTCGGTTTGATGAGTCATTTATTCGCCAGCACGGATCTCGAACGCAATGTTCGGGTCAACCTGAATTTGATCGGTACCAACGGCAAACCCCAGGTCAAAAACCTCGCCCAAATTTTGCTGGAGTGGCTGGGCTTTCGCACCGAAACGGTCCGTCGGCGTCTGCAGTGGCGACTGGACAAGGTGCTGGACCGGTTGCACATTCTGGAAGGCCTGTTGGTGGCGTACCTCAATATTGATGAGGTCATCAAAATCGTTCGCGAGGAAGATGAGCCCGGGCCAGTTCTGATGTCCCGATTTAACCTCTCAGAACGGCAATCTGAAGCCATCTTGGATCTAAAGCTGCGCCACCTGGCCCGACTGGAAGAGATGAAAATTGCCGGCGAGCAGGCGGAACTGGAAGAAGAGCGCCAACACCTGGAAGGCATTCTCAACTCGCCGCGTAAGCTGAAAAAACTCATCGCTGACGAAATTGCCGCCGATGTGAAGCAACACGGCGACGAGCGACGCTGTGCCATTGTGAGCCGCGAGCCCGCTGAGGCAATGAGCGAAACCGATCTGATTCCTGCTGAACCTGTGACCGTGGTGTTATCCAAAGGCGGCTGGGTGCGCTCTGCCAAGGGGCATGAAATTGATCCTGCCGCGCTGAACTATAAATCCGGCGATGAGTACCTGGCCAGCGCTCGCGGGCGCAGCAGCCAGCAGAGTATTTTCCTCGACAGCAACGGTCGCAGCTACTCTCTTGCAACCCATACCCTGCCATCAGCCCGCAGTCAGGGTGAGCCGCTGACCTCCCGTTTTGCACCGGCTGCAGGAGCCCAGTTTTGCGCCGCAATCATTGGTAAAAATGACGACAAAGTGCTGTTGGCGTCAAGCTTTGGTTATGGGTTTTTTACCAGCCTGGAAAACCTGCACACCCGAGCGAAAGCCGGCAAGGCCTCGTTAACCGTCCCCAAAGGGGCCGGCGTACTAAGCCCATCCATGGTCACCGACCCCGCCACCGATCGGGTGGTAGCGGTGACCTCAGGTGGTTACCTGCTGACTTTTGGGCTCACCGACTTACCGGAAATGGCCCGGGGTAAAGGCAATAAAATCATCAACATACCGCCTAAACTGCTGAAGGCTGGTGAGGAACATGTGGTGGCTGTCATCTGCGCCCCTGAAGGCGCTGACGTGCTGGCGTATTCCGGTGGAAGGCATCTACGGCTTAAGTCCAAAGATTTGGAACATTATCTGGGTGAGCGCGCCAAACGTGGCCGCAAGCTCCCGCGCGGATTCCAAAAAGTGGACAGCCTGGGGCTAGAAAGCTAGCCCGCCACAAGGTCCTCTCAGGGCTGTCGATGCCGCCGCTCTCTGCAATGCAGTGATATCTGACAGCCAACGGGCCCAACGCTATCCGCTGGCGTTAGATTTGCGATAATCCCAGACTTTTCGGAAACACCCCATGGCTAACGTTCAACCCTGGACTCGTGAATCGTTTTCCTACTTTACCCAGCTGCAGACCCGCTGGAGTGATAACGATATCTATCGGCATGTTAATAATGCGGTCTACTATCACCTTGTAGATACCGTGGTGAACGGCTATTTGCTTGAGTCTGGCGTTCTGGATATTGAGCGCAGTGACGTGGTCGGACTGGTGGTGGAAACCCGGTGCAACTACTTTGCACCGTTGGTTTACCCCCAAAGGATTGACGGCGGCCTTGCTGTGGAACGCGTGGGTCGATCCAGCATCATTTACAAAGTGGGCCTGTTTGCCGAAGGCGCCAACAGCAGCGCAGCACTGGCCCACTTCGTTCACGTCTATGTGGAACGAGACACCCATAAACCCACGGAAATTCCCGCGCCACTACGAGCTGCGGTTGAGCGCTTGGGCATCAACACAGCACAGTAACGGCTTCATTCAGGATCCACCACGCGAATTTCCAGCGGACTGAGCTGCGCTATCTCGGCGGTCACCTGGTCACCCACTACCACCGGACCCACCCCAGCTGGGGTGCCGGTATATATGAGATCGCCGGGCGCAAGGGTGTAATGTGTGGACAGCGTGGCAATCACCTCCGCAAGCCCCCACACCATGTCAGCGATATCACCCCGTTGGCGCTCAGCGCCATTTACCGATAGGGAAATCGCCCCAGCAGTGGGTAGACCCTCGGCGTCCAATGGGGTTAGCGGGGCAATGGCTGCCGAATGATCAAAGGCTTTACCAATTTCCCAGGGCCGGCCGTTTTTCTTGGCCACCGCCTGTAGATCACGACGAGTAAAATCAATCCCAACGGCCAGGCCAAACACGTGTTGATGAGCCGACGCCTGCTCAATATTTCGCCCTCCGATTTTTATTGCCGCAACCAACTCAACCTCGTGGTGTAAATCCTGGGTCAGGGGTGGATAAGGCAAGGCTGAGCCACCACGCAAAATAGCGTCTGCGGGTTTTTGGAAGAAAAAGGGTGGCTCTCGGCCATCAGAACCCATCTCCCGGGCGTGTTCTGCATAATTTCTACCGACGCAGTAAATCCGCCGAACCGGAAACATCCAGTCTGTCGACACAATGCCGACAGCGCTTTGGGGCGGCGCCGGAATCACAAATTGTTGGTGTTGCATTGGACCGGTCATGGGCATTTTTGGTGAACAGTGGCTAAAGCCAAACTTTACCGTTTGCCAGCGGCGCAGAGCAATGGCCCGGGACTGTGGATGACCACTAGGCAAGGATATACTGTCCAGCTACCGACCAACGGACCTGTGCTATGGCCATCGAAGAGATCAGAGTGCATAACTGGGCGCACCTGAATGAGGTGTTGTTCGACGAACCCATCCACCCTCACATCGGCCGATATCGGTCAAACTATGCCTACCGCGGCGTGTCCGACGCGCGCTATGGCTTGGAAACCACGTTGATGCGGCTGGGTGGAAACTATGCCAGCTTGGAACCCCATATTCTGCGTAGTTTTCAGAAATACGCCCATCTGGAAATGCATGAAGAGGCCTATATTTGGAATTGGCTGGCTTTGGCGCAACACCATGGCCTGCCCACGCGTCTTCTAGACTGGACCTATTCGCCTTATGTGGCATTGAATTTCTGCACCGATCACACCGATAAATTTGAACACGATGGAGCAATCTGGTGCGTCAATTTTGTCACCACCAACCAGCATCTTTCCAAGGGGTTAACACAGTGCCTTCGCGATGCCAGCGCACGGGTTTTCACCACCCGAATGCTGCACGAGGAAGTGAAAACGCTAGATGATTTCGATACCCAGCGAGACAACCCTTTTGTAGTATTTATCGAACCGCCTTCACTGGATGCGCGCATCGTCAATCAATCTGGCTTGTTCTCCGTGATGTCGAATCCAGAAGTTTCCATGGATCAATGGTTTTCGCCCGCTGAAAATGTCTGTCGAAAGATCATCATCCCGGCAGAAATGAAATGGGAGATTCGCGACAAGCTGGACCAATCTAATATCAACGAACGGGTGCTATTTCCCGGCCTAGATGGACTGTGCACATACTTGACCCGATACTACAGCCCAACGCGAAAGACCCTCTAAGGTAAAACCTCAATGAAATTTTTTGATTGCATCCATGCACCCAGCCCCCGCCGCACTCGAATGTTGATCGCCGAGAAAGGCTTAGACATTGAGACCATCGAAGTAGACCTGGCCACAGGCGGTCAGTTCAACCCAGAGTTTTCCGCCATCAACCCGTCCATGACCGTGCCTGTTTTGCTGCTAGACGATGGCACCGCGCTGACCGAAAACTCAGGGATTGCTGTGTATTTGGAAGCACTCCACCCGGACCCCCCGATGCTTGGCAGCAGCGCAAAGGAAAAGGCTTTAGTGGCCACCTGGAACGATCGCTGTGTGTTTGAAGGGTTTTCTGCCATTGCAGAGTCCTATCGAAACTTCTCTAAATTTTTTGCTGGACGCTCGATCACCGGCCCACAGAAATTCCCACAAGTACCGGATCTGATCGAGCGGGGCCGAAGCCGCGCTCAGCAGTTTTTTTCGCAGTTAGATGAACGCCTTGGGCAATCACCATTTGTCGCTGGTGATCGGTTCACAATGGCCGACATCAGCGCCCTTTGCGTGGTGGATTTTGCCCAGCGAATTAAATTGGAAGTTGGCGAAGATCAAACCCAGCTTAAACGCTGGCATCAGGAGGTGTCAGCCAGGCCGTCCGCGAAACTCTAACGGCACCCTCATTGAGACCAGGGTTCGGCGGCAATTTTGAGTGCTTTTAGGTCATTAAAAGGCAACAGCACGGGAAAAGACATTTCCCGTGCTTTATGTCACTAAAGGCCAGAGTTGGCCTATTTGACAGTTAACTAACTTCGGGCGGTCACTTCCAGTAGATGATAGCCAAACTGGGTCTTAACAGGACCCTGTAGCTCGCCTACCGGCGCACTGAATACGACTTGATCAAACTCCGGCACCATTTGGCCTGGGCCAAACTCACCCAGGGCACCGCCCTGCTGGCCGGAGGGGCAGCTGGAATGTT
This sequence comes from uncultured Gammaproteobacteria bacterium, assembly GCA_964559945.1. Classification (GTDB taxonomy): domain Bacteria; phylum Pseudomonadota; class Gammaproteobacteria; order Xanthomonadales; family SZUA-38; genus JANQOZ01. The sequence continues at coordinate 21,253 of CAZLJY010000047.1, forward strand.
GACGGGCAACGTCAGCAAAATCAGCGCCGCCTTCAATTTCGTTTTTCAAATTCAGACAATTTTCTTCGGTATCCACCAGAATGTGGCGTGCAGATGCTCGGCTCATGACATTGGTCCTTTAAAAAGGACACAGAGTGGACTAAGGCTGGTGAGAATTCAATCCGACAAAGGTTCCACCATTTTTCTCAGCCAGTAGACGCATCAGAGTAGCGAAGCGTTCCACTGAGCCTTGTTGAGACCTTGGGGCGGTAAACCAGACAGGAAATCCTACGGTATGTATGCGCACCAGGCGGTTTCCGGCGGAATCTTCCTGGTTAATTTTGTCGATTGTTTCAATGACCTGTGAAATGGAACGGCCCGAGAAGTCGTCCCCAAAAACGTAAACAGAAATTTTCTGGCCAGGTTTGTAAAACCGAGCAATCGCTTTGGTGATGCCTTCCACGGGACTGGAGTTGGAAAAAGCACTCCAGGTTTTCATCCGGTCTATGATCGCTTTACGGCGACCCGGCGAGTCAGGGATCCAGCGCTCGGCGTAACGGGAGAACATGTATTCACCCATATCATTTAATACCTGAATGCCTTTAACTTCAGGGTAGACATCTAAGGTTTCAATAATTTTATCTAACAACAAATCCCAGCCAAAATTCCGCATACTGCCGGAGGTGTCAATGACGAAAATAACGTATTCGCTATCAACGGGAATCCCGCCCACAGTCGTATCACCCAAGGCCCGGGAGTAGTTCAATTTTTCTTGTAAGTCGTTAAGTTCTTGGCGCGCCCGGCTCAGCTGATTTTCTATTGAGGTTATGGCCTCCGCTTGGTCCGATGAGGAGTCAAATTCGGATCGCAGGGTCGACAGCAGTGTGGTCAAACGCGCTATACGTTCGGTGATTTCCGACAACTGTTCTTCGCGGGTTTGAAGGTCCCGATTGAGCACCGTGGTTTCGCCGCGAATTTCTACCAATTGTTCCTGCAGGTCTGCCAATATGCCACTGAGATCCTCTCGAGACTCTTCAATGATCATAGGTTCTGCAGTTTTGACGATCACCAACAGTAAAATGATGGCGCCAAAACCACAGCAAATGCAGTCAAGAAACGACAGGCTGATTTGTTCTATCGGGCGTTTACGACGACTCATGGCCAGTCCTTTGCCGGAGTGATAAACGAACCACCGCTAAGTATGGCAAGGCGCCAGAATCCGCTTGCAGCTTTCGGGTCACCCTCCATCGGAAACAAGATAGTGTTAACCGGCACACCAATGGGTAAATCTGCGGTGGCGTCATAGAAAAACCGCTCCCGATCTCGGGACGATACCGTGGCTCGCTTGGTGGCTGGGTTGAGACCTTGCGTGGGTAGCCCGTCAACCAATAGGAAAACATTATCGGGCAAAGGGTCCATGGCAAATATCGTCTCGGTGACTGAATGCAAGCGGGTTCCGCCAGTGGGTATAGTGTTGCGAATCCGATCAACCGCTTCGTCCAGCTGACGGCCATCACCCACATCCAGCCATTTGCCCTCGGTACCCTCTAAGGCTGGGTAGGCTTTGGTATTGAAATAATACACCTGAAATTTCGCCGATTCGGGCACTTGGGTGGTAATCCAGTCCACGGTGCGAACCACCCGCTGCCACTTGTCAGCCAAGCGTTTTTGCTCATCGGGTAAGTTGCGTCGCCGAATGACATTAACGATGGTTTCATCCAGCATGGATGCTGAGGCATCCACAAAAATGGCGATTCTGCGGCCACCAACACGCAACCCCGTCAGATATTGACGGTCACCTTCACCGGTATAGGTGCGCACGCTCTTGCCTCCTTCCACCTCGAGCTGCTGCAACTTCTCACGTTCTTTCTCCAGCGCTTTTAAGTCGGTAATGAGCTGATTCATATGCTCGCGCTTGGCCGCCGTTTCGGCGTCTTGGGTCGATAGTTCTTCTTCCGATTGGGTAACCTCTTCCAGCAATCGATCGGAAGCGCCTTGGGTGGTAACGATCTCCTCCTCCACTTCAGCCAGAGCATTTTGTAACTTGGCCAGGTTCAGCTGCTCCAGCTTTAGTTCGGTTTCCACCAACGAGACCTCGCCCGACAGATCCGCTGTCAGGTCATCGGTTCGTTCATCTTGGGCGTGATTGATGATCACAAAAAATAAAATCACTGCCCCAAAACCACAGGACATAATGTCCAGAAAGGACAGGTTAAAGACGTTGAACTGGCGCTTACGACGAGCCACTGGCGCTCTTCACTTCTGTTTTGGACTCAGCAATCAACACAAATTCTTGAGCCGGAGCGCCAATGCGAATTCGATCGCCGGCGCTCACCTTCCTGCGGCCTTCTAGACGCTCGCCATTCACCGATGTGGCACCGCCACTGAGATCTTCCAATACCCAACCGCCATCTTCCCGGCGCAATCGAAAATTCTGACCGGCACTGCCGCCGAGGGATAAGCCCTGCCCAGCAGCCACGCTAGCACCCACATTGAACTCTTTACCCGAACCTAATCTATAGGCCGTGTGACGGTGCAACAGGTGACTGGGGACTGCGCTTTGCTGGTCATTTTTCGCCGATTCATGGGAAGCCAAATCTTCCGACTTAAACCACGGTACGCGAGTCACGTTGACCGCTTGGGTTTCGGCATCCGTGCGCCCGGCATCACGGGGCAAATACAATCGGTTCACAATGCCGGCAAAATCCATTCGATGGCCAGCGATCACCTGAACATTGGGTAATTGGGCCAAAGACTCTATAGCACCGGGCAAAGATGCCAATCGGGACCCTACAGATAATGTTATCTGCTCGTCTTTGGGTAATGCGTTGGCAACGAAATCTGCCATCCTGCGATAAAGCGGCTGCGCCGCGTCCAGAAAGATCTGCGAGGGCGCCCGTGCTTCAACAGTGGCGTCATTATGGTCAATGCTCAACGCCAGCTGTTGGTTTTTACCCGCTGCATCCAACCACGCGGGTAGTCGATCAAACAGCTGCTGTTCTGTTTGTGCTTGATGCATGGGATCGAATCGGGTGGCCTGCACAAAAGCGCCGGCGGCGGCAAATGCCCAACCGTCCAGCAATCTGAGCAGACCCACTTCGCGGGTGCTCTCCACCGCCCGTTGCGACAACCAGGGCCCCTGATCCAATGTGCTGAGCACCAATCGGTGCAGATGCAGATCCAAGTGCACCAGAGTACGACCGGGCTGGGCCTGGGTGCTAGCCGCAAGGGCTGAATTGACCAGAGCCTTAACCGGAATTTTTAGGTTCTGGCAAATGCCTAGCAGAAGACCTAATTGTTCGCGTTGCCAGTCGGCGGGCACACAGATGACCAACTGCTTTAGATCTTTTCCGACAATACTCCACAGCCGATCCAGGTGTTGATAGGCCAGGTCTGCCTGGGTGAGCCCCTTTTGTGGCAGCTGTCCCGTGGGCCGATTGTCACTGCCAAAGTATTCCCAGAAGGCGTAGTGAGTCTGGGTAGGAATCAACTTTACCCGCTGCGCTGCTGCGCTACCTGCGTGCACTTGCTTGCCTTCGAAGGCTAGAAAGCCTGGGCTTTCCAGCAGCTCAGCGCCATCGGCAGCCACCAGAAGGCCGGCATCATTGAGCTCAATAACGCCGATCACAGCCAGCTCTCCTGTTGGGCGCTAATGGCGTTGATTTCACGATTCACGTAGCTTGCCTATTAGGTGATCATCCGCATATTCCTGAGCGTCCAGGGATAAGCGCTCCTGCATCAACTGCAGCTGATGCATCAGAAACATCAACACAATGCTCAATACCAGCGCAATAAAGGTAGAGTTAAACGCCACACCTAGGTTGTCGGTGACACCAGTGATATCGCCCTCTACCGCTTTGTGCGCCTGGGCCAGCGCCTCACCAATGCCGCGCACGGTGCCGATAAACCCAATCGACGGAATCGCCCAGGCGATGTACCTAACCATCGAGAGCTCGGATTCCAGTCGATCCGCTTCCTGTTCACAAAGCTCACGGACCGTAGTGGCCACACTCTGAATGTCTCTAGTAGAACGGAACCGATGCAACGCCGTGAGAAGCACTTTCGGCAGCAAAAATCGCCGCTGCTCATCTGGCAAAGCCTGCAAAGGACGTGAATACTCTCGGGTGTCCTCAGGCAGGATACTGATCCCTTCCCCTACGGGCATTAGGGTTTGTTCTAGCAATTTTCGCTCGCGCATTCCGCGACTGGCCTTAAACGCCATAATCGCCAAAGCCCAAAACAGCAGGATGAAACAGGCCTCCTGCTCAAAGTCACGCACCAACACGTAGACCGACCGCTCCGGCACGTAGTCAGGGTCAGCAGCAATGGCCTGTGCCTGTTGTTCAGAGATTTCTGCCGCGGCTGGCCGGACTACGGTGACGTACACGGTGTGCACGATCAACACAGATAGCAACAGCGCAAACAGTTGAAAAACAAACTCCAGCGGAAAACTTTTTTTCATCGGTGATGGGGCCTTCATTGAGCCGTCCATGTTGGCAGGGTCCTTGTCATAGTCAGTGCTCAGATGTCGTTAGGAAACGCCACTGAACTGTCTTCAGATATTTGTTCGCTAGGCACGAAACGGCGCATAGATGCGCGCATTTCCTCGGGGTTGGCGCTTTCGCCTAAAGCTTCGTCAGGTGCACCTGCGACACAGTCCTCGGCAACGGGTGTGGGCGAGGATTGTTCCGATGGCTCGTTGCCCGCTTCATTTGCCGTCTCGTTACACAATGGCTTCGAGGGCTCTTGCACCTCTTCTCCCTCTTGAAGGGGTGAGTTTTGGGCTAATGCCAGCGGCGCACTCAGTGCTAAAAAACAGCCCATAAGAAAACGTCGGATGCGGGCGATGTTGATCGGGATCATGGCGCTGTAGCTCCTGAGGTATCAATGTATCGGGCAACCCGGAAGCCAATGTCGTCTTTACCACCAGAGCCTTGGTCACGCCAGGCCAAGCGGAGCTCAGTAATGCTCCCGCTGCGCCAGCTGGAGCCGCGAATCACGTGGTTGCTGCCGTCCGTGCCACCCAGGGGGTCTTTCGGCGCATTGCCAAGGCCGCCACTGCTGATTCGGTAGTAATCGTGGATCCACTCGTGCACATTGCCACCCAGGTCGTAAAAGCCCTGTGTGCTGCTGCCGAAGCTTGCAACTGGAGAAGTGGCAGGATATTGGTCTACATAATTGGACAGGCCGCGTTCAACCTCCGCGCTGGATTCATTACCGGCATAGTTGCCCGCGCCGTTGGGTGGGGG
>CAZLJY010000048.1:0-26333 GCA_964559945.1 uncultured Gammaproteobacteria bacterium
GGGATCAACTTATCGTAATGAGTGTTACAGGCAATCTACGAAAAGTCGGGTGCGGATGCCAGTTTCCCAGTCATATCCTTAAGGGCTGGCATTCTCAGCGATGATCTTATCCATTTGTTCTAAGGCCTTATCGGCCTCGCCGGTTTCTTTGTAGATATCTCGGAGTTTGAACCGAACCAGGTTGCGAACGACTCGGTCGTTAGGGTGGTTATCGAGAATTTCCGACAGATGGCGAACGGCCCCCGGGGCGTCGCGGCGCTGCTCATAAACCTCATAAATCCCTTCAATGGCCATAAAAATAGCGGCCTGAGGTTTTTCTGCGGCATCCACCATCTTATTTGCCAAGGTCAGGTAATCATTCATTAACGCCACGAATTTCAGGGTCTGATCGTCCTGAGCGGAGGCTGAGGTCATTCCTGAAGCCATTAACAGTAGGGAGAGAATCAGCGGTTTGGGTGAGATCGTCATGGAAGTTGCTCCTTATGGTGGACGACAAAATAGCGTTTTAGTTGATGTAAGCCGCGGGACCGGTGGGTTTTCACCGACCCTGCGCTGATGCCCAAATGTTGGGCGGTTTCCTCAGTATTGAATTGTTCCAGTTCGCGCAGAATGATGACTTCCCGTTGGCGCTTGGGCAGGCGTGCCAGCGCTGCGGTCAATACTCGACTCAAGCCAATATCGCCCTGTGAATCGGTCAATGGCTCAGGTTCGCGATGTTCCTCTGGCACATCGGTGAAAGACACTTCGCGGCGTTGGCGCCTTTCGTGGTCGCGTACTAAGTTGGCGGCAATGCGATACAAAAAGGTTGTGAATTTCGCGGATTTGAAAAAGGGTTTACGCCGGGTAGCCACGCGTAAAAACACTTCTTGGGTCAGGTCCTGGGAAGCCGCCTGGTTGCCGGTTTGTCCGAGTAGCACTCGATAGACAAAATCTCGATGGCGTCGAAAAAGTTCGTCCATCGCTGACGGATCTGCCTGGTTGGCTAAGTCCCAGTCGTCGGCCTTGGATAGGTTCAAAAGCGTGCCTGATCAGCCGACTGTGGGAAAACGCTTAAGCGCTGTGCTGGCATCGTCCTGGGGCGTTGGGCCCGAGGGTGCAAAACCGCTGCGGCGCTGGGGAATGGCAGGTAGGCGCGGAGAAGAAAACTGTGTTCGTTGAGTGGCCGTCAATTCCGGTGCCGACTGACGGACGCGCTTGAGTGCCGAATAGGCGCTAGGGCGCGGGGAGTAATTTAGGCCAAAGTCGGTGTTGGACCTAAGCCAGGGTGAGGCCAGCAGCGCCAGGGCGGCGGCGGTCGCCATAGCTGCCCATAACGACGGGCGCCAGCGGGCGGGCTGCGGCCACTGAGGTGTGGGCCCGTCATAGCGAAGCTCGCGATGATGTTGAAAGACGGTTTCCAGTGACCGATTGGTCATTGTTGTGTTCTCATCCATACAGGTTAATGCATGAACGGCTTAATCGGTTGACATGCTTGCGCGACTATTGGCCAGGTACGATACTCAACATCATCCACTGATGCAGGTATAGGGCCATGAGAATCGTTTTGTTGGTTGGGTTTTTGGTGGTTTCGCCGCTGGCCTTTGCGCAGGTGGATTTGCGCCTCACCGAGGTTGCGTCCATTGCCAATATCGTGGATATCCGTCATCCAGGGGACAACAGCCAGCGGGTGTTCTTGGTTGAGAAGCGGGGCGTCATTCATATTCTGCGCAACGGCGAACTTCTGGATACACCGTTCCTGGACATTGATCCCCAGGTCAACTCGTCGTTTAGCGAACAGGGTTTGCTGAGTTTGGCGTTTGCCCCGGACTACCGCGAGTCAGGACGGTTTTACCTGTTTTACACGAACAATGGGGGCAGCACTGTACTGTCACGTTTCCAAGTCAGCAATGCGGCCGATATTGCCGATGCCCAGACCGAAGAGATTCTCCTAACCGTCCCTCAGCCCGCGCCCAATCATAACGGCGGACGGTTAATGTTTGGCCCCGACGGCATGCTCTATCTCAGTCTGGGAGATGGCGGCGGTGCCAATGATCAGTTCAACCATGGCCAAGACCCATCCACTTTGCTGGGGACTATTTTGCGCTTGGACGTCAGCCAACAAGGCGACTATGTCGTGCCTCCGGACAACCCGTTCATCAATGACCCCAACGGGCGCGATGAAATTTGGGCCTTTGGCCTGAGAAACCCTTGGCGGATTAGTTTTGATGGTGCCACAGGCGAGCTGTTTATAGCCGATGTGGGGCAGGATGCCATTGAGGAAATCAACGTGCAGCCAGCGGCATCGGCGGGCGGGGAAAATTATGGCTGGCCTCTATTTGAAGGCGGCGGCAGCGGTAACCCGGCATTAACCTTTCCGGTGTTTGATTACCCTCACGACGATGGCAGTTGCTCGGTCACCGGGGGTGAGGTGTATCGTGGACCGGATTACCCAGGTCTTAGCGGACGCTATCTTTACGGCGATTTTTGCAGCGGCAAGATTTGGTCTTTAGAGCGGACAGGAGACACCTGGACTAACGAGTTGTTGCTCGATCGCGGCACCATTTCCAACATTCTCACCTTTGGCAGCGACCAACGGGGCAATGTTTACGTTTCAGCCTCTCAGACTGGCGGTCGGGTCTTTGTCATCAGTGATGGGCCTGTGGTTGAGGGCAGCTTGTTGCCTTGGGATGGTTCGCTGTCGGGCACCTACACCGTAGATGGGCTCAATGATCAGGGCTTTTTCGTCACTGTCGGCGAAAATCCATCGGGACGTTTTTTGTTTGTTGCCTGGTTTACCTTTGATCAAGACGGTGAACCTCTTTGGCTTGTTGGGGTGGATAACGTTGAGCCAGGACAAACGACGATTGATTTGACAATGGAGCGTGTGGCGGGCCTGCCGTTTTTGGATTTTTCGGACAACCGGGCTGACCGAGAAGTTTTCGGTTCAATGACCTTCAGCGCTCCTGCCTGCGGCCAGTTATCGACCAGCTACGATTTTGGAACACGAGGTAGCGGGCAACTGGACCTGTCTTTGCTGACCGACATCGAAGGCAGGGACTGCGGCGCTCCTTGATTCTCACGGCGTAAGATCCTCAGAAAATGAGCCCAGTAGGGCCTTTTTTCTGTGCCCGGCGGCGCACTGACGGTATGATGCGCGATCAAATTAAGCCGGAAAGCCCGTTATGACCTTGAAACTACGTTGCTTGAGTTTTGCATTGCTGCTGCTGGTTGTTGCTTGCCAAGAACAACCCCAGAGCGCAGCTGCAGGACAGAGCCTTGCTGAATCCATTGCTGACCGTGAGCCGTTAACTAAGGTGCCCAATGTGGCCTGGATGAGCCGGGAGCTGCCGCCGGAAGCCGTCGGCTATTTTCGCCAACCGCTGCTGTGGGACGCGCTCACCGAACCCAGCGGCAACGCTTTTAACAATGTCAAAGCCAGCGCTGCACACAGGGCGCAAATTGAGAAAATTCGCCAAGGTTTAGTAGATAACCTTTGGACTCAGCTGCCGGCACCGGCAGTGGCCCCGGCAAAGCTGCTAATGCAAACCATCAAATCCCCACTGGAAATCGTGGCGACCCTACCGCCAGACGGTTCGCTGGTTCCAAATTTTTTGATTGGCACAACCCTTGGGCTTGAGGAAGGTCAGTCTTTTGACGCAGTGCTAGATGAGCTATTGGATTTGCACCCTCAGGCGCGGCGTCTTTCGCCCGCTGACGATCAAGGCATCACCACAATATTGGCTGGGCCGTTGCCGGTCTACGTGCACTTTGATAAGGCGACGGACAGATTGCGTCTATTCACTGGCGCATCAGCCACCATTGCTTACTTCAGAGAACGTATTGTCGCCCAACCGACGGACAACCCGGTGGCCACATGGGAAAAATCCAGAGATCAAAGTGGTCGAGGTTTGTCCCTGTGGATGGACCTGGAACGCCTATGGCCCCAGGTCAGTCCTATGGTGCCCCCAAGCGAACGCACGTTGCTTGAGGCATTAGGGGCCAATGTCATTAAAGGGCTGCATATTGCCAGCGTGGCCCGTGATGGCCACGGGCAATTGCTGGTAGACCTAAAAATGCCAGAGGAAGGATTTCGTAAGTTTCTACCCCGACCCTCAGCGCCGTTGGCGTTATCCGCGTCGGGTACACCGGAGTTGCTGATTCGATTGGCACTACCCAGTGGTGAAGAGGTTGATCAAGCGCTGGAGCAAATTCGCTCCACGGTTCCTGATACTTCAGAATTTGATGAAAACCTGGCGGAGGCCAAAGCAGAGTTTGAAGAAGTGCTTGGCGTGTCACCCAGTACCATCTTGCAAGCATTTGGACCGCAATATTTGTACGTGGTGGACGATGCCGGTACCTGGGGTGGATACCAGGTTCGCGATAGCGATGCCCGGGACGAACTGATTTCCGCCATGGCCAAGGCAACGGACACCGCTGTGGAAACCCGTAGCGTTGACGGCAAGGACTATTCCTACTGGCGGTTTAATAGCCCTTGGAGTTGGGTAGAGGATTTGGAAAGCGAAGCTGATTCGCCCGGAGCGCTCTTGGCGCTGAACATTCTTGGCCGATTGGCGATCCATCTATTTTGGCAGGACCAGGACGGCCACATGGTGGCGGCTTCGGTTCCTCAGGTGTTAATGGCGCGGGATCGATTAGGTGCCAACACCGACCTTGAGCAATGGCTGAAGGAAGGCGTTGGGGTTGACCCGGAAAACTCTGTGTTTTTGGTTGCCAGACGCCATAGCAATGGCGCTCAGGGCTTGTATCATTTTTACCTTGAGATGCTGTTGTTATTGGCCGACCTTGCAGATGTCACCATCGATCCGTTTGAGCTGCCAGTTTGGCAGGATGCTGCACCGGGTAACCCCGGTGGTATCGCTCTAGGGTTGGACTCTACAGCTGAAGGTCTGACCGGGCATATGACCTTTCAGGCATCGCCACTGGAATCATTGCAGGGGACCGAAACGCTGGTCATGGTTTATGCGGTGGGGATTTTGGCGGCGATAGCCATTCCCGCTTACCAGGACTTTGAACATCGGACTAAGGTGGCGGAGGCAATGGGTAGCGTCATCCCCCATAAGCTTGCCATTGTTGAATACGTGGCGGCGGAAGGTTCATTTCCTGAGAGCTTGGACTCCTTTGGTCTACCTGAGCTCTCGGCGGGAACCTCGATTTCCTATGATGGCGAAAGCGGCGAGCTTGTTGTGACCTTTGATGACTCTCACGCCGACGCCTTGGCATTTAGCGATCTGCGCTTTTATCCGTCGGTCGATGACGACGGGTCTGTGGATTGGCAATGCTACAGCGACACGCTGCCGCAAAAGGTGTTGCCCTATGATTGCCAGTACTAGCCTGTTGAAAAAACCGGAATTCGACGTCTCTGCGTTCGGCACATGAGTGTGCCGACATTTTCATTGACTGAAAGTCTTTGAAAATCTGAGAGAACGGAAAATGACGTTTTCCGTTCTCGATGTTGAAAAGCCAAGGATGGCTTTTTTCAAAACCCTGCTGGCAGTTAATTATCGCGACCGGGGATTGAGATCAAATCGGTAGGAGCGGCAGTAGCTGGCCGCAACCGTTTCATTGCCCCGGCGGGCCGGTCTGAAGGTGGATCGTTTGATCGCCGCTAAGGTCGCCCGGGTGAACAGTTTGTCCGAGGTTTGGACAACCTGCGCATTGCGAATTCGGCCTCGGGCGTCGATCTTGAAACAGGCTACTGTTCGGCCATTGAGTTCCCGGCGGATGGCATCTCGAGGGTATTTTGGGGTGGCCACTTTGATTGGAATGGGCGGCGCATCCAACGGCAGTTCGTCTATGCCTTCGGTGGGAGGCTGATCTTCCACGTTAGCACTGGCAGCCAGCATGATGGCTGCTAATTTTGTCACGCCTAGTGCTAGCCATTTATGGGTCATCGGAGATGGTTACCGTTGGGTCGTATCGCTCTAACCTGGCTGCATCTAAGACTTTGAGCAAGGTTCTGGATTTGGGCCGAATCTCAAGGCCCTTTTCCACCGCGGCTTCCGCCTCATCCAGTCGTCCCAAATTCAGCAATACGTTGGCTCGGTTGGAATGGGCGCGCCATTGTCGAGGCTCAATTTCCAGCGCGCGGTCGCACTGCTCAAGGGCCAGTTCGAATTGCTCTAAGCGGATATTGCCTGCACACAAGTTGGAATACGCCGCGGCACGTTCTTCATCGCTGCTGGCCATTTCCAGTCCAATTTCGGTAAGCCGAACACCCTCGAGGAAATCCCCGGTTAATAGGGCATGAGATCCGTCAGCTAGGAACGGGTTTTTGGGGCCAATAGTGGTGGTGGAAGACTTGGACGCAGAGGTTTGACCGGCGACGCTGGCGCCAGAAAGCAGTGTAGCGATCAAGGCTGCGGCTAACATGGTAGGAACCAGTATAACAGGTGAGATGCTGAGAATTGGCCTTGGCTGGGCGCTGGACAGGTTGCCGACTGGGCAGTTAGGGCGACTCTGAAACAGCCTCTGGGCTGCCCGCTGGACTTGTCAGTTGCTTGAAGGTCATCCATAGACTGACCACTAATCCATAACTCAGGCCAATCACAACCCCCGCATCTGCGATACCCCGCCAAGGCTGCGGCACCATCCGTAAAACGAGCACAAAACACACGATCATTAGGGTCAAAAGCCAGGCAGTGATCATGACCCGCCGTGGTGCAGCGAAGAAGCCCATGGCGTACGCGGGTGCTAGAACACATTGCAGGACCGTGCCACCTTCGCCAAGGGTTGCCACCCTTTGGGCGAAGCGGGGAGAAAATTTCTGCTGAAATCCGCGAAACCCTTCGCTATACCCCATGAATACCACATTGAGAGTCAACACTAGCCAGTGTTGCCAGGACCAGGGGCTGTCAAACGCCACTAGGGTGCGATGACCCAGGCGCAGGAGGGCAATGCCAAGTAACAGGGTAAATCCTGTGATGGCCCAAACCACAGCGATGCGACGCCAAGCTGCCATGTTTGTCTGTTTGCCTCGTTGACCTAAAGTCCGTCAGGGTCGGCATCTTGTCAGGGTCGCGGAGATGGCTCAAGGGTTTACTGGTCAATTCGGTTTCTTAGGGCGTAAAACAAACGCGGGCCCGCTGGTTAGCGGACCCGCTGATACTGCCGATTTGTCGCGAGGTTAACGCATGTCACCGCGCTCTACCTCATCGCCAATGATGTCACCAATGGTTGCGCTGGGATGAACGGTTAGCTGCACCTTTTTCTCGAAATACAAGGTGCCGTGAATGACCGTATCCGGGCCGATAGAGATCTGATTGGGCTTGGCGTTCTTCTTATTCCAGCTCCAGCCTTTGGATTTGCTGACCCGCAGATCACCTAGGATTTCCGTTTGATCCAAAGTGATGCTGCCGTTATAGGTTTCAAGATCACCTTGAACCGTTGTGCCGGTAAGCTCGATCCCTCCATTGACGGTGCTGATGCCTTGCCCAATGCTCACCCCATTATCGGTTTGGATGCTGCCGTTAACGCTTTGCACTGAGCTATCGACGATGACCTCTGAGCCCAGGTTTATCGCTCCATTGACCACTTCAACGGATTGAACGTTGGCGCCTTTGTTGATTTTTACTGAGCCATTAACGGACTCAACGTCTCCCACAATGGCGTTGTTGCCAATGCGAATTGCGCCATTGACCGAATCGATATCGCCAATTTCGGCCCCATCGCCAATTTGGACGCTTTTGTTAATGGCGGTGTAATTTGAACCCGGTCTGGATTCGCCATCCTCTACTTTGATAGATGCAGCCAGAGCGCTGGTGCAAACCAGCAACGCTGAAACAGAGATGATTAGGGCGTTCGCTTTCATGGTGTCTCCCGTTGGGCGTCCTGCGTTAAAGGCAGGGGGTGTCTTTTTGCATTGCCAGTGTGGCAACTCCGAAGTGTTGGACGGCATTGGCCTCTAAAGGGTTTAATTGATACCAATGGATTTCCCAGAAACAATCAATCTGCCCGGCGCCCAACTGCTGTTTGACCCCAAAGCGCTGCCCGAGCCACTAGCCGACCGCTGGTTTACCCATCTCAGCGAAACCATCAACTGGCGGGAAGAGTCGATCAAGATGTTCGGAAAATCCGTCACCGTGCCCCGGCTGATCGCCTGGCATGGCGATTCCCAAGCTCGCTACCGTTATTCCGGCGTGATGCATGAGCCCCAGCCCTGGGGTCCGTTGTTGAGGGAAATCAGGCAGTGGGTCAGTGAGTGCTGCGGGCATCGGTTTAATTCCGTTTTGGCCAATCTTTATCGCGATGGTGGTGACGCGATGGGTTGGCATGCAGATAACGAACCAGAATTGGGTGAGGCACCTACCATCGCCTCGCTGAGTCTTGGCGCTGAGCGGCGCATGCGATTTAGGCCCAAGGGTGTATCCACAGAGGCGGGTGAGGGGGCCGCTGAAGTGGCTAAAGCGCAGCGGCGACAGCGGTCTTTTCATTTGGATCTGACCCATGGCAGTCTCCTAATCATGCAGGGCCAAACTCAACACCATTGGCAGCATGCCATCAGCCGCACCCGCCAGCGCGTTGGACCGCGTATCAACCTGACATTCCGGCAGATTCATAGCGATAGTGAGCGTGAGTCGAGCAGGAAATCCGGCACGCGCAGATAAGGTCAAAGTCGCGGTACAATAGGGCTATGACGACGTTTTTACGAAAATTTGTGGGCGCTTTGCTGTTGTTGTGGACGGTGGGGTATACCTCGGTGCTAGCACTATGACGATGGTGGCGCCGCCAACCAAACCCTCGACTCGTCAGCCCAAAGCGCTGATGCTATTTGTCTTGCCGCTGCCCCTTATTGCAGTTCTGCTGGCCTCGGTGGTGGGTGGTGAAATTCTGCGGATGTTAATCAGCGCTGGCTGTCTTGCCGGTTTTGTTGCTGCTGCGGTGTTAATGCGCAAGGGCCTATCAGAGGAGATTGCCTTTAGCCAACGCCGCCACGTCGCCAAAGCGCCGGCTCCGCTAAAAATGATCAGTTCGCTGTTGGTTGGCTTAGCAACCGGGGTCAGTGCTGCGCTGTTGTCTAGCAATGGCCTGCTGGAAGCCACAGGATTTGGGTTAGGAGCCATGGCGGGGGCATTGTTGTTCTACGGGCTAGACCCCAGGCCGTCTCGGGCCGCCCAACTGGATGCCGCCGGCGCCGAAGTTCTGGCACTGGCGGAACAGAAAATTTTGGATATCGAATCGGCCAACAGTGCGATTGCAAACGCCGAGCTCACCGCTCACCTTGATCGAATCACAGAAAAAGCTCGAGGGGTGTTGGACGTGCTAGAAGCAAGGCCTGAGCAGTTGGGTAACGCGCGGCGTTTTTTGTCCAACTATCTTGATGGCGCAGAGCGTGTCGCGCGGGGATTTGCCAGAACTCATCAACAAACCAGCGATGAGGCTCTGGAGGAGAACTTCCGAAGCGTCCTGGCGACCATCGAAACCGCTTTTGATCAACAAAAAGAGCGTTTGATGGAAGACGATGTGATGGATCTGGATGTGCAAATAGAAGTGCTGAAGACGCAAATTGAGCGTGAAGGTGTCTAGCTGTATCGCCGGTACAGTACGTTAGCGCGGTTATCCCAACGTGGTTGAACGTACATTAACTACCGACATTGAGTCGGCGCCCCAGTTGTCAGTCACCGAACCTGTTCAAGTGTCTCTAAGTGAATCTCGTCGTCGCCAGCTGATGGCTGAACTGGAACTCACTGACCCTCAGTCAATCCAGTATTTTGGCAGCAAGGCTCAACGGGCTCTGGCTCGGGTGACTGAGCGTATGATGAAACTTGCCACAGGCCGTGGCCCATCCCAGGCCAGCGCTGATCTAGACCAAATGCTGACCATACTTCGCGCCTTTAAACCCGATGCCGGTGGCGGTTTTCTGGCGCGTTTGTTTGGTTCCCGACGCCGACGCCTACTGAAAGACGTGGCACAAATCGTCAACCGTATAGATGCTGCGGCAACTCGTTTGGAGCGTCGTAAGACGGCATTGCTAACCGAGGTGGTTTCCTATGATCGCATGATCGAGCAGGCCCGAGAGGCCCTGACCGAGGTGATCGAGTATGAACAGGCCGCCCGATATGCGCTCGCAGAGCTGACCCAACAGTCCGCCCAGCCGCCTTCGTCGTTAGCCGCCGACCTGCTGGCCCGTTGCGAAGATCTTAGTGTGGGCCATTTGCTGGCTCAGCAAACCCTGGCAACCCTGCTGGTTGCTCAGCAGGCCAGTCAACAGTTGCTCGGCCGGGTAGGGGCGGTGCTGGATCAGACCTTGCCCGCCTGGCAATTGCATATGAGTCAATTGGTGTCTTTATGGCGGGGTGACCAGATTGCCAGCGAGCTTGATCAAATAGGCGACTTACACGGTCAAATGGATGACATGCAGTCGAAGCTGGCTGAGGCGCGCCAGCAGGTCAGCGCCGAGCTTTCCAGCGGCAGGCGCGATGCCGATGCCCTAACGCTTGCCAATGATGCGCTCGCCAATATCGTGGGTGAGGGTGTGACTTTGGCCCGAGAAGCGGCAGAGGCGGTCAATAAACTGCAACAGCCAGCACTGTGATTCGCTTGCCCAAGGCCCCAGGGCAATGGCCCTTCAGCGCCTGGATGCTGGTGCTGGTGAATCTGATTCCCGTTGCTGGAACAATTCTCTTTGATTGGGACGTGTTGACGATTCTGGTGCTGTTTTGGCTGGAGAACATCATCGTTGGCGCGGTCAATCTCCTACGAATGGTTGTTGCCACGGCGCCGATAGGCCGGAAACTGCCCATGATGGCGTTTTTTACCGTTCACTATGGCGGCTTTGCCTTCGGTCACGGGTTTGCGGTCACCCACTTTTTTGGTGACGCATCAACCATAGAGCTTGAGCCGCAGGTCTTGTGGTCCTTTGTTCAACAACAGGGACTAGGATTTGCCATAGTAGCGATGCTGATCAGCCATCTCATATCGTTTGTGCTGAACGATGCCAATAACGCCAAGATGAAGGCGAAGAATCTGGGCCAGATTATGAGCCAGGCCTATCAACGGGTTGCCGTGCTGCACATCACTATCTTGGTGGGCGGGTTCCTTGTCTCGATGCTGGGATCTCCCCTTTGGGCTTTGCTGGTGTTAGTGGTTTTGAAAACCGCGATGGATTTGAGTGCTCATCTAAAACGCCTTGAGCACGGCTCGTTGGATCCTGCTATCTGAGCCTGGGAAAAGTTTTGCTGGCGGTCGGCGATGCTAGCGAATTTGCAGGCGATCGTTGGGTAATGGCCCGCCGGCGCCTCAACGGATTTAGTCGGTCGCCGGCAGTGTTATTGATCGGTTGCTTGTCGCCTTAGCTAGCTTTTTTTGACCACTTTTCCACCTTTGATCACAACCGGGATATCCAGCATTAAAGAGATGTCCTGGGTAGGGTCACCATCCACCGCAACCACGTCAGCCCATGCGCCCTCGGCCAGGATGCCAAGGTGGTCATTTTCGCCCAATAGGTCAGCGGCGTGGACGGTGGCCATACGCAGGGCTTCAGCCGCGGGTACGCCGGCTTCCACCAACAGGGTAAATTCCTGAGCGTTGTCGCCGTGAGCGGAAACGCCGGAATCGGTGCCAAAAGCCATTTTCACCCCGAAGCGGTAGGCATCACCGGCGGTTTGTTGAATCTGGGGGCCGATGGCGGCGGCTTTGGGGCGAACGATATCCGGGAAAAAGCCATCTATTGCAGCCTTTTGGGCGACCCATTCGCCGGCTAACACCGTGGGAACCAAGTAGGTGCCATTTTTCACCATCAACTTCATCACGGCCTTGTCCATCAAGGTGCCGTGTTCAATGCTGGCAACGCCCGCTCGAACGGCCCGAGCCATACCTTCGGCGCCATGGGCATGGGCGGCGACTTTAAATCCATAGTCGTTGGCGGTGGCAATAAGGGCGGCTAATTCATCGTCGCGAAACTGAGGGTTTACGCCGCTCTTAGCGGTGCTGAGCACGCCGCCAGTGGCGGTGATCTTGATTACGTCAGCGCCATCTTTGTAACGCTGGCGGACCGCTTTTGCTGCATCAGAGGGGCTATTGACCACACCATTTCGAGGTCCTGGGTCACCCATGAGTTCTACCCGTCGACCGTTTGTTGGATCACCGTGGCCACCGGTGGTGGCAATGGTTTTGCCCGCAGTGAAAATTCGCGGACCCGGCACCAAGCCAGCATCAACAGCTTTGCGCAAAGCAATGGTGACATTGTCGCTATCACCCAAATTGCGCACCGTGGTAAAGCCGGCGTTGAGGGTGGTCTTGGCGTTGGCGGCTGCGCGCAAGGCCAGGTCGGCAGGGTTGAGCTCAAACTTTTCGATATAGGAGCGCGGCGACAGCTGGTTTTCCAGATGGACGTGCATGTCGATTAAGCCCGGTAAACAGGTGAGGTGGCTCAGGTCGACGGTGTTGGCTGCGTTGTCAGGCTGTGCGTTAGCGGCGCTGATTCCCGTGATTTTTCCGTCAGCAACGGTAATGTGATGGCGACCCATCAGTGATCCATTGGCAGCATCGAACACCCGGCCACAGTCAATCACTGTTTGGGCTTGGCTGATGCCGGCAAAACTGAGCAGGCCGCTGGCAATGATCGTTGCAGTGACGCTATATCGTTTTGTTGTTCTCGTCATTTTCTTATGGTTCCCTTGAGTCGTTGGATTGGACGGCTAGGTTATCGGGGGATAAATTCCAGCGCCTGGACCACCCGTTGGGCCGACAGCTGGCCATTTTCATAAGCCACGTTGCCGTTGATGATAGTGGTGTCGACGCTTGCGCCCAATTCCATACCTTCAAAAGGTGACCAACCGCAGCGTGACATGACTTGGCTGCGTTCGACTCGGCGCGGTTTGTTTGGGTCCATTAGGACCAGA
The DNA here is from genome assembly GCA_964559945.1 of uncultured Gammaproteobacteria bacterium. Taxonomy (GTDB): domain Bacteria; phylum Pseudomonadota; class Gammaproteobacteria; order Xanthomonadales; family SZUA-38; genus JANQOZ01. The sequence continues at coordinate 12,840 of CAZLJY010000048.1, forward strand.
TCGGCCCAATACCCTTCCCGAATAAAGCCACGGTCGCGAACCCGATAGCGGCGCGCAACATTATGGCTGGTGCGGTCGACCACCGTCTCCAGAGTTAATTCGTTACGCTTAACCAAAATCATCAGTGCGCTATAGGCATCCTGCACCAGGGGCAGGCCAGCCGCGGCGCGAGCATAGATTCCCTGTTTTTCGTCCAGTGTGTGTGGCGCATGGTCGGTGGCGATGACGTCAATCCGGCCTTCCGCGACCGCATTGACCAGTGCCGCGCGGTCTTGCGGTCGTTTGATGGCTGGATTGCACTTGATGAAATTGCCTTTGTCTGGATAGGCAGTTTCATCAAACAGCAGGTGGTGGGCGCAGGCCTCCACGGTAATTTGTTTGTCCTCAACGGGTCCGGGGCTGAACAATTCCAGTTCACGGGCTGTGGTCAGGTGCAGCACGTGGAGCAGGGTGCCGTGGCGCCGCGCCAGGTCCACCGCCATGGAAGAACTGGCCCAACAGGCCTCAGCACTGCGAATGGTGGGGTGTTCTGTGATCGGAATATCATCGCCATATTTCTCCACCGCCTTGGCATGATTGGCCGCAATCATGGGGGAGTCTTCGCAGTGGGTGGTGACGATGCCCGGGGCATGACTGAAGATAGCTTCTAGTGTTTCCGGGTGATCGACCAGCATGTTGCCCGTCGATGAGCCCATAAATACCTTTACCCCGGCAGCCTGACCGTCTTTTAGCGTCTTAATGGCTTCCACGTTGTCATTGGTGGCGCCGAAATAGAAGGCGTAGTTGGCCCAAGCCCGGTCCTGGCCGATGGCGTATTTTTCCGCCAAGCGTTGGTGGGTTGTGGTGGTCGGGTTGGTATTGGGCATTTCCATAAAGCTGGTAATGCCGCCGGCAACCGCCGCCCGGGACTCAGACTCAATATCGCCTTTGTGAGTCAGACCGGGTTCACGAAAATGGACCTGGTCATCAATCATGCCTGGCAACAGCCATTTACCTTCAGCATCGATCTCTCGCCGGCAGGATTGGTCGATGCTGGTGCTCAGTTGGCTGATACGGCCGCCATCTACCAATACATCCAGTTCCTGGCGGGTGCCTTCGTTAACGACGCAGGCATTCCTAATCAGAAGGTCTTTCATGGGTGTTGGATCTCTTTTGTCGGTTGGTGAATTGTTGATGGATTGTCGGAGCCGGCATGATAGGTCTCTCCCGTGCCGTTGTTGTCTGGGGTCATCGGTGGGACCGGGTCGACGCCGCCTTCGCTCAGTGGATGACAACGACATAGCCGGCGCCCACCTAGCAAGAGTCCTCGCGCCGCGCCATGAATGCTGATGGCTTCGCTCATATATGCCGAGCAACTGGGGTGAAATCGGCACCGCTGACCCAGAAACGGACTGACAAACCGTCGATAGCTTTTCAATGCGGCAAGCAGAACTCGCTGGGCAAAATTCCGTGAGGGCAGCTGGTGATTCATGTTCAGTCCGGGCGGGTAGGCGATGTGAACAATGCTTATGGCAACAGTGCGCAGGCCGCAGATAGTTGCTGAAGCATCGCAGTTACGATATAACATCGCCCCTGATCGCTCAAGGTAGCCGCGATCTAAGCCGGTTCCTGTGGTTTTTTTTCACAGGATTTTCTCTGAATTTCAAGAGGTTATGTGATCTTTCATGAGTGCTAAAGCAAATCCAATGCCCGACGGATATAAGCCTAAGGTTAAGCTGCCAAAAAACTATAAGCCCGTCGCCAAAGAAGAATACATGGGTGAGCGACAACAGGAATATTTCCGTCAAAAACTGATGACCTGGCGACAGGAGCTGATTGATGAGTCCCAGCAGACCATTGATCACCTGCGTTCAGAAGTACGTGATGTGGGTGATGAAGCGGAGCGGGCCACTCGGGAAACCGAAAATAGTCTAGAACTGCGCACCCGCGATCGCTACCGTAAGCTGATCAGCAAGATCGAGCAGGCCTTGCGCCGGATCGACGATGGCAGCTACGGATACTGCGAGGAAACTGACGAAGAAATCGGTATCCAGCGGCTGGAAGCCCGTCCTATTGCCACCTTGAGCCTAGACGCTCAGGAGCGCTGGGAGCTACGTCAGCGTCAGCTGTCTAAGTAGAATTCCGGTACGGCGCTGTTGCGCCGGATGATCTCTCTTTGGCCCCGCTCGGCACCATTGCCGGTCGGGGTCATTTGGTTAAGCCGCCGCAGATTCACTGGCAAACTTTCTGATGGTGTCCAACATGGATGCCAAGCCGTTACTGCGAGTGGGTGACAGATGAGCCTTCAGGCCGATGTCTTCGACAAACTTTGGTGGATGGTTAAGTATTTCCGCTGCTGTTTGTCCTGAATACACCCTCAATACCAGCGCAATCAAACCACACACAATGGCTGAATCACTGGTAGCTTGGAAGGTCATTGCATCACCATCATTGTCAGCGGTCAGCCAGACCTGGGACTGGCAGCCGTAGAGCCGATTGGCATCCGTCTTGTTTTGCTCAGGGAACGGTGGCAATTGTCGACCAAGATCAATGATGTATTGGTAGCGATCCATCCAGTCGTCGAAGAAGCCAAACTCCTCCACAATTTCAGTCTGGATCTCAGCAATAGTGCTCACCGTTCAGCTCTCCAGGTGGTACCTTCGGGTCCGTCCTCAATGACAATACCGTTGTCCGACAGCGTCTGGCGGATTTCATCGGCGCGAGCAAAGTCGCGGTTTTCACGGGCCTGCTGGCGCTCGTTAATGAGCGCATCTATCTGATCGTCCTGCAGTCCGACGGTGCCGGCTTTAAGCCATTGATCTGGCGCGCTTCCCAGCAGCCCCATCAGTTGGCCGCTGGCCAATACTTGGCCCTTGAGGGTGGCTTGTTGCACTTCGTCGTTGGCGGCGGTCAGTTGGCTAACAAGCCGGTTCAATGCCGCCAGTGCCTGAGGCGTATTTAAATCATCTTCCAGCGCCGCAACCACCTCCTCGTGGGGTTCGCAGACTACCGCCTGAATATGGTCGACCACATTTAGGGCTCGATACATTTTGTCCAGGCGTTCGCGCTGTTGGACCAATACCTGATCGGACCAATCCAGTGGCTGGCGATAATGGGCGGACAGCAAGGCCAGGCGTAACAGTTCGCCCGGGTAAGATTTCAGCAATTCATTAACGGTTACCACATTGCCTTCGGACTTGGACATTTTTTCCCGGTCCATGGTCAAAAAGCCGTTGTGCATCCACCAATTCACGAACGGTGCGCCATTGGCACAGCAGCTCTGGGCCAGTTCGTTTTCGTGGTGCGGAAATACCAGATCGATACCGCCGCCGTGGATGTCGATGGTGGTGCCTAGGTGGGCCAGAATCATCGCCGAGCACTCGATATGCCATCCCGGCCGACCCCGGCCCCAGGGGCTTTCCCAGCCTGGCTGATCTTCACTGGAAGGTTTCCAAAGCACAAAGTCCGCTGGGTCTTTCTTGTAAGGCGCTACATCCACTCGGGCGCCAGCCATTAACTGCTGCACCGTGCGCCGGGAAAGTCGGCCGTAATTGGGGTCGCTGGCCACGCTAAACAAAACATGGCCTTCGGCTGCGTACGCGTGGTCGTCTTCAATCAGGCCGCCAATCATCGTGATCATGGCGTCCATATTTTCTGTCGCTCGGGGCGTGAGATCCGGAGCCAGGGTTCCTAAAGCGGCCATGTCGTCGGTATACACCTGCTCAAATCGCTGGGTTATCGCATCGATTGAGAGGTTTTGGGCTTTGGCTGCGTCTATGATTTTGTCGTCCACATCGGTGAAGTTGCGCGCGTAGATCACCGTCGGGTAGCGCCGTTTTAGCAATCGGTAAAGCATGTCGAATACCACCACCGGCCGGGCATTGCCGATGTGGGCGTAGTTGTAGACCGTAGGGCCGCACACGTACATGGTGACCCGATCGGGATCAACCGGTTCAAATGTGCGCTTTTCCTTACTCAAGGTGTTGTAGAGAACGAGAGCCATTGGGCAGCCTTTACGCCAGACAAGTTATGAGGAAAGTGATGTTAACCCAAAACCCCCCATCCGCTGCCACCCCTGTGCCATCGTGGGTTACACTAAAGTCTGGCGAATACAAGAAAAACTATCGCCGTTTCCATAGCTTATGCGTGAGGAATGACTTGGGGGAGATGCTTTCAAAGCTGCTGCCGTTTGTGCCGCCACATTTGGCGCGCAAACTTATTGCAGACCCTGAATGGGCTGAGCGTCTGGACAGTGACACGATCCACGGTGCTGCGCTGTTTGCCGATATTTCTGGTTTCACCCCACTGACTGACCAACTGGCTGCAGCCGGCAATGAAGGCCCGGAGGAGCTGACTCGACTGCTTAACGCCTATTTCAATCCCATTATTGCCGCGATTGAGTCGGAATCCGGCGAGGTCGTGAAGTTTTCCGGTGACGCATTAATGGTGGTGTTCCCGGCAGAGTCCAGGCCGCAGGCAGAAGCCGTGCGCCGGGCCTATCAAGCCGGTGAGGTCATGCAACAGCTGCTGGCGGATATGGGTGCGTTGGAAACCACCGCAGGCGAGGTGCGCCTGGAGATGAAAATTGGCATCGGCTGCGGAGACATCGTCGCGATGGAAGTAGGGGGGTTGCTGGGCCGATGGGAGTACATCATTGCCGGTGAGCCAATCCGCCAAGCAACCGCAGCTGAAGGAGCCTGCGTCCCCGGGTCGGTCATGCTTAGTCCAGAGGCCGAGAAAATCATGCATCCCTGGAAGTTGCCGGCCAAACGGGTTGAAACGGTTATGCAGCCCCAACTTCACGATATGGATCAGGTGGAAAAAACCCTGCGCCGTTTTGTGCCTGGCGCGGTATTGGGATTTTTGGAAACCGGAGCCAGAGACTGGCTTGGTGTACTGCGCAACATGACGGTGTTATTCATCGGACTGAAGGACTATGAGTTCACCGGCGCTCGTGCCATTAGCCAGTTTCATGAGCTGGTTCGCGATGTCCAGGGCGCGTTGTATCGATTTGAAGGCAGTTTGAACAAGGTGGCGGTAGACGACAAGGGGGCACTGATTATGGCCCTGTTTGGAGCGCCGCCGCTGGCCCACGAAGACGACACCGTGCGCGGCCTAAAAGCGGCGCTTGAGATTCAAGCCTTATCCCGGCGTCGACAACAACCACTGGCCATTGGGATTACCACCGGCCGAGTGTTTGCCGGTCCGGTGGGCAGTGAAATGCGTTACGAGTACACGGTGATGGGCGATACCGTAAACCTTAGCGCCAGACTTATGAAGGCCGCCGGTCCTGGCGCCATATTGTGTGACGAGGAAACGGCACAGGGCGCCAACAAGCGGGTGCGTTTGCAGCGACTGGAGCCCATCGAGGTAAAGGGCAAGGCAGCGCCCATTCGCGTGTTCCGACCTGACGATGCCAGCCTCACCTCAAAGATTGTCAGTGGCGCTTTCCGGCCGCCTGCCATGATGGCGGGCCGGGGCCGGGAAATAGGTTTGGTGGACGACACCATTGCCACTTTAGAACGCGGTCGCGGGGCATTGTTGTTAATTGAAGGTGGCGTGGGTATGGGTAAGTCCCGCCTGCTGAAGGAAGTTCATGTCCAGGCCAAGATTAAGGGTATTACTTGCTTAAATGGTCTGGGCCGCAGTACCGAAGCGAAGGTCCATTTAAGGGCTTGGCAAGCGGTCATGGAAGAATTTTTTGAACTGTCAAAGTACCCACTGGAAAAACGGGCTGATCATGTGCGTATCACCTTGGCTGAGCTGGCCCCCGGTTGCGTTGATCAGGCCAGTCTACTCACAGAGTGGATGGGCTTGACTGCTGCCGTTGGCACCAAGGAACTGGTGGTGGATCAGCAGCAGCACGACGACAATTTGATGTTCTTACTCAAGACCCTGGTGCTAGCCTGGACCAATACCCGTCCGTTGGTGATTAGCATCGATGATGCCCAGTGGTTGGACGAAACCTCCTGGATGCTAGTCCGAGATCTGTGCCGCTCCGTTGACAGCGGTTCCCATCCTTTGTTGTTGGTGCTGGCAACCCAGCCAACCCGCCGAGAAGGGGTGAGTGTGGTTGAGGAAATGGAACGGATGGATTGCTGCGCTGTGGCCCAATTACAGGCGTTGAGTCGCAGCGAGTCGACAATGATGGTGGCCGACCGACTGGGGGTGCTGCCCGACCGGGTTCCACAGAGGCTCAGTCAGTTTATCCATGAGCGCTCTGAAGGCACGCCATTTGTTGCTGAGGAACTGCTGCGTGCCATGCAGGACCAAGGCATGGTGGAGGTTTGGAAAGACGATAAAACCAACCAGAACCTATGCCGCGTGCGCGGCGAATTTTCCGCTGAAACTGAAACACTGCCCGGTTCGGTGCGCGGACTCATTATGTCGCGGATTGATCGGCTGACCGCCAATCAGCAGGTGACCTTGAAGGTGGCATCGGTCATTGGACGGCGATTCGTCAGACAGGCACTGGCCGACGTACTGGCGGTTGAATACGAATTTGATAGTGAAAAAGTCCAACAGGATTTGGACACCTTTCATGATATGGAACTGATTGAGTTGGAGGGTGAGGAGCCCGACCTGCAATACAGGTTTCAGCATCAAATTACCCGGGAAGTGGCTTATGAGTCGTTGCTGTACTCTCAACGTCGCCAGCTCCATGTGGCTGTGGCCCAGTGGCTTGAGAATCGGTTCGGCGGCGATACTGAGACATGGAAAAAACAGCCTATCGGGAAATTGGACCCTCAGCCAACGGCATTGGCACCGTTTTTTTCCGAGCTGGCGGATCATTACCACGCAGCTGGCGAGGCGGAACTGGAGCTTCCCTACGCGGTACTGGCTGGCCATCAGGCAGCTTTGCTGTATCAAAATGAACAAGCCGAGCGGCATTATCAGCGGGGGTTGGAACTCATTCCATCGTCCGATCTAAGCGGGCGAATGCGGATTCTTGTCGCCTGCGAGAACATCTATCGTTTGATGGCAAGACGCTCTGCGCGCAAGGATGTGCTGCGACAAATGCAGCAAGTGGCGGCAGAAAGTGGCGAAAATAGTGTCAAAGCAGAGGTTGCCATCTTACAATCGGTTTATCAGTTCACCTATGGACGGCCAAAGTCAGCCCAAAAACTGGCAACTTCGGCCATAGACTTGGCTAAGGCAGATGAAATGACGCTGCTGGAATGCCGGGGACGGCGCTGGCTGGGAACAGCGTTGCAGGTGGCTGGGCATCATCAGGAGGCGAGGGAGGAGATGGAACGGGCAAATGATCTGGCGGTAGCCGCCAGCGACCCTGATCTTATGGCGGATACAACGACACAGCTGGCGCGCCTGGCCGAAAAGCGAGGAGAATTTGCGCTCTGTCTGGAATATTGCGAGCAAGCCCTGACCCTGGCCCGAAAAACCGGCAACCTGGGTGACGAGGCGGCCATACTGCGCAGAATGGCCAGTGCCTACCTGGCATTGGACAAATTGGACGACTCTCAGTCCACGGCTGACGCTGCTCACGAATTACTGAAGCAAATTGGTGACCGACGTCAACAAGGACTTGCTTTGGATCTTAAAGGCCGGATCGCCGTGGCCCGGGGGGACTACGCCACTGGTAAAGCGTTGTTTGAAAAAAGCCTTGGCCTACGTCAGCAGATTCAAGATCGTAAAGGACAGCAACGTTCGCTGATGTTGCTGGGTGATTCCTGCCTGCACATGGGGGCCCATGAGAAGGCCAGGGTGTGCTACGAGCAGGCGTTGCAAGATGCCGGTGAGATGTACATGGCATTTGACCAGGCTGAAATTAACGCGCGCCTAGTGTTGCTAGAACATTCAACTGGCGACAACATGAAGGCCAAGCAGCACGGGCTAAAGGCGGCTAAGACCTTGTCCGCGCTCAATGATCAACCGTTATTAGCGCAAACCTTGACCAGCCTAGGGCATGCCTTTACTGAACTGGGTGAATACGATTCCGCTGCAGCCGCTTATGGCAACGCGATCCAGATTCGACAGAAACTGGGTCAAACTAATCTGCTGATGGAAACCGTTGCCGGTTCAGCTCGCTTGGATTTTAAGCAGGGCAGGGCCGATGCGGCCTTGGAGAAGGTCAACGAGGTGATCAATGCCTTGGGTGAAGGCGGCTGGACGGGCACTGAACAGCCGTTTCGGATCTATCAAACCTGTTTTGAGGTGTTGGAGCATTTTGAAGATGACCGCGCCGAAAATATCATAGTCAAGGCGTTTCAGGAGCTTCAAAAGTCTGCCCAGGCGATTAGCGACGAGCGCCTGCGAGAATCGTTCTTGTATAGCGTCATGGAAAATCGCGCGGTGGATTACTACTATCGGGGCACCCTTCGCGGGCGATCAGATGATGGCCCGTCAAGCCAAAACACCGGCGCCAACCCGCCTTAATCAACTCTCAATAGGGTCGTTAGCCTATCGGTTAATCATCCTCATCCTCATCCTCCCAGTCGTAGACTTTCCGCGGTGGGATATCCCAGCGGCGGTACCACAAGGCGCCTAGGGTGCCGAATCCCGCGCCTGCCAGGTGGGATTCCCAGGAGATGCCAGTGTTGCCAGGCAGCAGCCCCTTGCTGAGGCTGCCATAAAGAAAAAACACCAACATTGATAGTGCAATGGCCCGAGTGTCTCGCTTTAAAAAGCCGGATAACAAGACAAAAGTCACCATGCCATATAGAACCCCGCTGGCGCCAATGTGAATACTGCTACGGGCAAACAACCACACTGCCAGTCCACCGCCGACGTACACCATAGGTAGGACCCTGACACTAGCGGCGGGATACACAAACAACATTCCGGTAACCAGCACAAATAGTGGTAGTGAGTTGTTGATTAAATGACTGAAACTGCCATGCAGAAGAGGGGCAAATAGGATGCCTGAAAAACCGCCTGCGCTGCGAGGCACAATGCCAAACCGGTTCAAAGAATATCCGAATAGGAAATTGACCAGGTGCACCGCCCATAAGGCCGCAATAACAATGGCGGCCATTTTCAGGGCTAAAGCGAAATTGGCTTTCGATCGGCGAGAGGTCAGGAACTCGGGGTCTGGTCGGTGCAGCTGCATCCTAGGTTTGCCAGATCAATACCGGCGCACGAATCAATCAATGCGCCACTTTGAGATCATTAACCGACTCCCAAGGCACAAATTTGACACTGTTGCCCTGGGTTTTGATCCCGATACCCAAATTACTCCCAGTGACGTCTGGATCTTTGCCTATTGTTAACGAACGTCCGCCTTTGATCGATAGCTTGGCCGTATTGTTTTCTGGCGTCAGGCGTTCAATGAGACGCCAGGGAATCTCATATTGAATACCCGTTGCGTCTTTGCCTCTAAGCATCTCGCCCTCGTGTTGCTGGTCCAGGTCGTAAACCAGTTGCCCATTGGTGGCCTCGCCATCATGAGTGACCTGAGCATTGATCGCGTCGTAATCGGCGAAGGACTGATAATCCGGTAGATTTGAGGGAGGGGTAAAGTAGGTGACTTTTTCAAACGCTGACCAGGGCACAACGACTTTTCCCAGGTCTGCCATATAGATAACGATGCCTCGATTATCGGAGTTAACGTCGTTGGTATCGCTCATGCTAAGGGTGCGCCCGTCCTTGAGTACCACTTTGGATGATTCACCCTCATTTTGAATGCTGACGATGGCGGAGAAGCGGATTGATTGTTCTTCGCCGTCCACATCGCCATCCAGTTCATCTTCGGGGTAGCGTTCGTCTTGGTCCCAATCAACAAAGCCTTCAAAAGAGCCATTGCGAGTCTCAACCCGACCGTACATGTAAGGAGAAAAGCGTGCGGCCGCGGACTGCGGTGCGTGAAAACGAACTAAGCTGACATTGTCCCAGTCGAGCGTTTCAATTTGTCCTGGGGCGGTCATGATTTCGATGTCAGCGCCAACGTCGTCGGATCCACCATCCACCTCCAAAATAGTGCCATCGCGAAGGGTGAGGTTCGCTCGGTCATTACCAACAACCTCTAGCTCGGCGATATGACCGAATTCCAGGCTGAAAAATTGCGGTTGTAGTTGGGAAGAACCTAGCCACCGAACCAGTTCAACGACATGACCGTTAATTTCAAAGCGGGGACCTGGCAAATTACTTTCGATGGCTTCCCGATCGTCATCATCCAGCTTTGTCAGGTCAAATGGCTGCGCCTTATCGCCATTGAAATGGTGAATCCAGGCCGCTTCCTGCTCACCCCAACGCAAGGAGCCGGTGATTTCTCGGTCATCATCCAGTTGTACCGTCCCGTAAAGCCAACCCTGATCCGCCTGTTGGGGATTATCTTCAGTGGCCATGGTCTCTGTCAGCTGAGCGTGGGACATCGCTGTCATGATTAGACCAGCAATCAATGCTGCACCCCGACAAGGGCTTAGGTTCTTGGGTTTTGAGAGTTTCATCGCGCTATTGTCCCGTTTTGGGCGTCATCTCTCAATGATCAATGGTCACCCATCACAGATGGACTTCAGTTCACCGTTGGTCAGGGGCGAAAATAGCTCGTATTGGCATAGTAGCTGGGGTTGCGGTTCGCTGGATGCCAGCCGGGAACGCCTAATGCCGGCAGCGATAACAGCTGTCCGGGCTGGTGCAACTGGGTAATTTCGCGCGCTAAGGCCTGGTCCAGCGTGCAGGCGGTAGGGGGTTGTAGCACTAGGCATTTACCCATAATGCCATCGAACGGTGATAGCATTTGCTCCAGCAATCCATGGCCTATTGCCCATGGTTCCCAGTGGCTGTGCCAACAGCTGCGTTGTTCCACAAACAGTGTTAGCCACTCATGGCTTCTGATCAGTTCCCCAGGGCCGGGCGTTGGCGAAACGATCACGATGCCGCATTCGTCCAATAAAGTTCCCGCGTTTCCCGCGGCACTGCGGTGACCTCCCTTGCCCAAATAGCCTTTTTCCACATGTAGCGCGTTTAAGGCTGCTTTGCTTTTCGGCCAAAGGCACCACATACACATATTCAGCAGGTCGTGAAGGCTGCCGGGTCGCACAGCAAGCTGCCCTTGCTGGTAAATTTGTTCTTCAAAGTCTCTGGCCCGCAACCGTCCTTGCTGGCGGACGACTCGCAAATGTTGGCCATGGGAATTACACACATCGTGTTCCAGACGGCCAGTCAGTTCGCCGATCCCAATTTCGATCAGCGGCGCTTGTGTGCCCTGGTGCACTATTCGGCCTAGGGGTTCCAGAGCGACATAGGGACCGACAAACGGTAATTGGATGGTGGCTTTTTTGATGGTGGACCTGGGTCTTGTGTCTTAGGTCTACATTGAGTCCGATATTGTACTGGCTAACGGGATTCTGGCAGAGCTCTTCGATAGATGCCCCATGAATGGGCCTGCCGGGTTATGCTTAATAGCCCGACATACAAAAACTTTGAGAGAGTGACGGTGCCACAACCCAATCAAACTAGCGGTCCATGGGCCTGCCCAGGGGCGTTGGTGTTAATCACGTTAGGCGCTGTGCTGCTTGGTGCCTGTAGTCCGGAGAAAAAGGCGTCCGTTGATGCCGCCGTTGTCGACACGGCATCAACCTGTAAGGTGCCAGTGAAAGATCGCAACACACTGTGTACTCAGCACTATGAACCGGTCTGCGGCTGTGACGGTAAAACCTATGGCAACGGTTGTGTCGCTCGCGCCAACGGCGTAATGAAGGTGGTCGCTGGCCGCTGCGAGGAGAACCATGAGTCAATCTGATTCCATATTCAATTATTCAGCCAGGCTGCCCGGTGGGGCTAGCCAGTCACTCAGCGATTATGACGGCAAAGTGCTGCTGATAGTGAACACCGCAAGTAAGTGCGGTTTTACGCCCCAATACCAAGGCCTAGAGGAGTTGCACAAAAACCTTGCTGATCAGGGGTTGGTGGTGCTTGGGTTTCCCTGCAACCAATTTGGCGGGCAGGAGCCGGGCAACAATGATGAAATCGCCGAATTTTGCACCTTGAATTATGGCGTGAGCTTCACGATATTCGACAAAATTGATGTCAATGGCGATGCAGCCGATCCATTGTTTACCTACTTAAAATCCGCTGCGCCAGGGCTACTCGGTAGCGAGCGGATCAAGTGGAATTTTACCAAATTCTTGGTCAGCAAAGATGGCTCCAGTATTACCCGGTATGCGCCAAAAACCACGCCGCAGTCGATCCAGGCTGACATTCAACAGCTACTGTCCGCCTGATTCAGACGACGTTCAGGGCCTCCATGGTGTAATGGCCGCGCTGGTATATAGTCATAAAGGACCTAGCATTGGGTCAGTGTAATTTTGATCTTAAGCAAGGATTGCGGGCCAGTGATAAATTCGATTGAAAAAGGGGGGTAACCTCATGAAAAAGTTATTGTTTGTTCTATTTTTTATCGCAGCAAACACTGCGGTTCTGGCAGATCATCATCATCGGCGCAGTGCCGGTCATCAGTTTGGTTTGCAGATTATTGAAGCCGAATATGGCTCGGATCGACGCTCCTGCGATGCGAGAGCTGCTTTACGTCAATGTGAGGGTCAGGGCCAATGTGAGGTGTATGCGTCCAATCGTCTTTGTGGCGACCCGCACCGAGGAACAGAGAAAACACTGCTTGTCCGCTACTCCTGTGGAAATGGCATCGAAACGCTTTATCTGCGTGAGGACGACTCAACGTTGCTAAGCTGCGGAGGACGCACCCGTGCGCCATTCAGTGGTCGGCAGAATTACTCTCGTGGTATTGAGATCCTTCGCGCAGACTATGGATCCGGCCGCAGTTTTTGTGACGCGGGTTACGCCTTTTCTCAGCAATGCAATGGACGCAAAGAGTGTCGGGTATATGTAGACAATGAGCTGTGTGGTGACCCGAGGCGGGGTAAACGTAAGTTTGCCGAGGTGGAATACCGGTGCTCTGGGCGAGTTTACAACGAGCAGATTCGGGAAGAGTCGACTGCTTATCTCAGCTGCCGTTGACGGGCGGATCGCCAATCAACGTAACCCCAACGCTTCCCCAAAAAAAACTCCGGCAATGCCGGAGTTTTTTTGTTAGCAGCAACAATCTCTGTAAGCTGCTTTGACCCGCTGACCCTTAGCTTGGGTCTCTAACCGGGTCGGAATTGCCAGAAGAGCCTGAGCTTGCCATGGCAGGCAGTGCCGGTAGGCTCATCACGACTGGCGCAACGTAACCCGCTTTCTTTAAAAAGCCCCGACGCGCATCAATCGTGTTGCTATTGGTATTGGTATCGTTTTGCATCCCTTTCGCCTCGTGTTAATGAATACCCCCACAAGTATTATGCGATAGCACTACCGCTGAAGGCAAACCCACTGGCTGTCAGTGGGCACCCATTGGAAGTCTATTAGCTGAGAACAACAAAGAAGATTCCCACGCCGCGCTGAACTTTGAGTAGGTATCGGTCCACGCTGCCTAGCAGTTTGTTGATATCGGACATGGAATCCACCGGCTCTTTGTTGACGGCTGTGATGATATCGCCAGGCTGCAAGCCCTGTCGCTGTGCTGCGGAGCCCCGAGTTACGGACTCCACCATGACGCCATCGATT
>CAZLJY010000049.1:0-22141 GCA_964559945.1 uncultured Gammaproteobacteria bacterium
GATCGGTGGAGGCCGTGGTGGAAATCTGCGAAGGCCAGACCTTTGATGGCATTGCGGTGGAGTTGTGCGAGAGCCGTTATGAGGCGATGACGCGCCCGGATGCCTGGCAGAAAACCGACTTATTTAAAGTGATTCGGCAACGAAAAGCAGGTTTGGTTGCCGCGAACCTTGCCCTGGGCGCCTATCAGCGCCGGCTGGCAGATCAGTTTGGCATTGAGCCCGGTGCAGAAATGAAACAGGCCTTGAACGAGGCTGAGACCCGAAAACTGCCGCATTTGCTGGTTGACCGAGACATTGGCATCACCCTCAAACGCGTGGTTAACGCAGTGGGATTTTTCGACAAGCTTGGGATTATCGGCGGCTTGGTCAATAGCCTGGTCACTCGGGAAGAGATTTCCGAGGAGGATATTGAGCGGCTAAAAGAAGGCGATATGCTGGAAAACACCTTCGCTGAGTTTGCCGAACAATCCGAACCTCTTTACCGGGCCCTGATCGACGAACGGGATCATTTCATGGCCGCCCAGTTGCGCCGCCAGTGTGAAGAGCATTCGGTCAAAGAGGTGCTAGTGGTAGTGGGCGCGGGTCACCTAAAGGGACTCACCCAAGCAATTAGTGACAGCCCAGAAGCACCGACAGAGGTGGTAGAGCGCCTTAATCAGCTACCCAAACCCAGTCGCTGGTTGAAAGCCCTACCCTGGGTCATAACGGCGGTGATTCTGCTGGGTTTTGGCATTGGTTTTTCCCGCAGCCCCGAACTGGGTTGGTCACTGGTGGTTTTCTGGGTCCTGATCAACGGCACCCTGGCCGCCATCGGTGCAGCCGCTGCCAAAGCGCACCCACTCACCATTGCATCGGGGTTTGTCGCAGCACCCCTTACCTCCCTTAATCCAACCATTGCCGCTGGCATGGTCACCGCTTCGGTGGAAGCGTCTTTGCGGCGGCCGCGAGTGGCCGATTTTGAATCGTTGCGCGACGATGTCACCCAACCCGCCGGGTGGTGGAAAAACCGAGTTTCCCGGGTCCTTTTGGTGTTTGTGTTTTCCAACCTAGGTTCCATTTTAGGCACTTGGATTGGCGGCTTTCGAATTTTTGGCGCGCTGAGCTGATATGGATTCTCAGCCCGCGCCGACCATCCAGATTGGACCCCACCAGCTCAACGGCCAGCTCATGCTTGCGCCAATGGCAGGGATTAGCGATCAACCCTTCCGTCGACTTTGCCTTGAACGGGGCGCAGCACTGGCAACCTCTGAGATGCTGCATAGTGATCAACGCCTCTGGCAGACCCGCAAATCCCGTCAGCGCCTCATCTTTGACCCCCGAGATGGACTGGCATCTGTGCAAATCGCCGGGGCAGATCCTTCGATGCTGGCGCAAGCAGCCGCTGCCTGCGAGCAGCTTGGCGCCCAGGTGGTTGATATCAACATGGGCTGCCCCGCCAAAAAAGTGTGTAACGCCCTGGCCGGCTCTGCACTGCTAACAGACCCAAGCTTGGTGGCCCAAATTCTTCAAACGGTGGTGGCTGCAGTGACCATTCCGGTCACCTTAAAAATTCGCACCGGCCCGTGCAGAGAAAGTCGTAATGCTCGACTGATTGCCCAAATCGCTGAGGACTGCGGTATTGCGGCGCTAGTGATTCATGGCCGCACCCGGGCCGATCGTTTTAAGGGCGAGGCCGAATACCAGACCATCGCCGAGGTCAAAGCCCATTGCGGCCTGCCGATCATCGCCAACGGTGACATCCGCAACGGACCTGACGCTAAGCGTGTGCTGGAGCTCACCCATGCCGATGGGCTGATGGTAGGCCGGGCCGCACAGGGTGATCCCTGGATTTTTGACAGGATTCAGCACTACCTGAATACGGGGCAGCAACAAGCCTTGCCCGAGGGGCCTGAAATTTGTACAACCCTGTTGCAGCATCTTGAAATGCTGGAGTCTTTTTATGGCCCAGTCATGGGTCCACGGATTGGCCGCAAACATATCGGCTGGTATTTGAAACACATTCCTGGCGGCGAAACGCTTCGCCGTCTTGCCATGCCACTGGAGCAAGGTCACGCCCAGCGTGAACTGATCGATCAGTGGTTTACCACCCATCAACCGGAGGTGGCCTGCGCCGCCTAAATCCTCATGAGTCTGAAAACTCTACTGTTTAAGCCACGCTGGCAAAACAAAAATCCCGCTGTGCGCGCCCGCGCCGTTGCCGAGAGCGACGATGGCGACCTGCTCAATCAGTTGTCCAGCATTGCTCGCTCGGATCCAGAAGCTGAGGTTCGCCTTGCTGCGGCCCGGCGCATAGAACATCTCGACACCCTGTTTGCCATCGCCACCGTTGACTCAGCGGATTCGGTGTCATCCTACGCCTGGCGCCAAGTCATGCAGCAGTTGGAAAACCTGAAATCTGCTGACAGCGCAAAGTCCGCTTTGCCGGTGGTGGAACAAATCACTGATCCTCAGCGGGTTAGTCGGTTGGCGACAAAAGCCCATTCCACGGTGATCAGAGCGGCAGCCCAGGACAACATTCAGGCTGAAGGCCTGCTTGGTGATATCGCCATCAGTGACCCAGACCCACAGCTACGCCTACAGGCCGCCGCACGGGTCACCAGCGAATCAACACTGAAGCGAATCGCCAGCAAAGTCAGAAAAACAGACAAAACCCTCTTTCGCGCGCTCAATGAACGACTTGAAGCGCTACAGCTTGCATCTGGCGATACCACCGTGGTTGCCGATCGCGCCGTCGCTCTATGCCAGGATATGGAAACACTGGCCAGAGCCGACCTGCCCAAAGCGGAACGCTCCGCCCAACTCAATCGTCTAACCCAGACCTTTACTTCTCTCAAACGGGAGTCAAAGCTCAGCGCCGACGTGACCATGCGTTTTGACAATGCTGCGCGGATCGCTGAAGCCACCTTGGCCGACCCCGTAGAAGATCCGCTGGCGCCGCTAAAGGCGGAACTGGCGGGTTTCAGTGCGCAAGCGGCCCAGGCGATCTCCGGCGACCAGCTAGATGAAGTTAAGGCCTTGTTGCGAGGATTTGGCGACCTTGATGAGAAACTGCAAGCGGCCGATGCCGGATTGCACGCACAGCTCAGTGAACAGTTGGATCTGCTCACCAGCAAACGAGAATCACTGCTGGCAGGGCAACGCCCAAGTCCAGCTCTCATAAAGCTGTGTGAACAGGCAGAAAAACCGGGCAAGCGAGCCGAACGAGGAGATTTTGTCACTTCCCTGAGAGGTCGCTGGCAAACAACCTACACTGACTTAGGCTCGCCAACTGAAGCCAACAAGGCTCTCAAGCAACGCTTCGATACCGCCCTTAAGGCCCTTTCGGAACGCCAAGCCAAAGCCCAAGAAAAACGCCTTCAGGCCGCCGAGGCCTTTGTGAAACACCTGGACGAACTGGAACCACTGCTGGACAACGGAGACCTGCACAAAGCCGCTGCCATGGCGCAAAAAGCGGGCCAGGCGTTAAACCGCGCCGGCAAGAAACATGGACAGTCCGGTCGCCTCACTCAGCTGCGCGGCAAACTGCAAGAAATGCGTCAATGGCAACACTGGGCCAACGACGAGGTAAGACAGCGATTGGTCGAACATGCCCAGGCCATCCCAGGGTCAGGCATGCACCCCGACGCCATGGCCGCCCGGGTAAAAGAACTGCGGGCCCGCTGGAAAGAGCTGGACCGCGGTGAACGTCTGCCGGGGGACCCACCCAACAGGCCCACCAGTCCAAAACTTTACCGTGAGTTTCAAGCGGCCTGTGAAACCGCCTTTGAGCCGGCCAGGCCGTTTTTTGAAAAACGCGCTGAGGTGCGCACAAAACACTTAAGTGATCTCAATGGGCTGTGTGAAGAACTAGCTGCCATTAAGCCTGACGGCAATAACTGGGACGAGGTGTCTCGCGGCGTAGGCCAGGCCAGAGGCTCTTTGCGCCGCCTAACGGAGGTGCCACACAAAGAACGCGCCGCCCTTGCCCAGCGTTTAAAAAGTGAAGCTGACCGATTAGACGAGGCCCTGCAAGGCCAATACGAAGTGGTGGAACGGCGCAAACGCAAAATCATCGAAGAGGTGACCGCGTTAATTGAAGAGCCGGACCTGACCAAAGCCGTGGAGGCCGCAAAATCGGCCCAGGGGCGCTGGAAACAAGCCGGCCGATTGCGTCGAAGTCTAGACCAAAAATTGTGGAAAGAGTATCGGGCCGCCGCTGATCAGGTATTCGGGCGCCTTGATGAGCAGCGCAAAGAAGCGCGAGATCAAGCCCAAGCCAGTCGCCAACAGCTACAAGCGTTGATTGATCAAGTGACAGAACTGGACTCAAGCTCCAACGAGTTTCCGCGCCAGCTGGAACTTCTCCATCAACAGTGGCGGGATAGTGGCGCCAATGACCGAAAGCTCCAGGAACGGTTTGCCGCCATCGTTGATCAAAAAGAAAACGATGCGCAGGCGGTCAAACGCCAACGCCGTGCTCAAGCGCGTCTGGCCTTAAGAGACGCGGCTCGGCTTTGCCAAGCACTGGAAGGGTCAACCGCTGTCACCGATGCCCAGCGCCAACAGCTCACCGACGCCCTTGCCGAAGTCAACCCGCCGGATGTCTTTCGCGCCCGCTGCGAGCGTGTGCTGAATGCCGATGACCAATCACCCCCCTCATCAGCGCAAGACAATCTGGATCAACTCAAGGCTCTGTGTATTGAGGCTGAGTTTCTATCCGGCGTTGATAGCCCTGAGGCTGAGCGAGAGGCGCGAATGGCCTATCAGGTGCAACGTCTTTCCCAGCGTATGGGCGGTGAATCGTCCCAATCTTTCAGTGAGGAGGCGACGGCATTAGAAGAGCGTTGGCTGGGCTGCGGGCCGTTACCCGCTGGCGAACAAAGCACGCAGGTGTTGGCACGCTTTGAGACAGCGCTCAAAGCGCTGGATGACGCTAGGCCTTAGTTGAACGTTGGAGAAAGTCGGTGCTGGGCCCTATGGGCCAGCGCTGGTTTCTGCAGCCTGAGACACCGCAGGCTGGCGATTTTTCTTAAACCGCCAGTTGGTCGCTGCCCGCCAACGGGCGTTAGCCCACAGCCCCAGGTCATCAAGGGTCACGTAGATGGTGGGTAAAACACTCAGACTGATCACCGTTGAAATGACCAAACCGCCCACAATGGCCCTAGCCATGGGAAAATAGGCAGGCCCCTCGCCGCCAAGCTGAGTGCTTCCCAGACATAACGGCAGCAACCCCAACACCGTGGTGCCCACGGTCATCAAAATGGGGCGCAATCGATCACGACCACCCTGCACCACCGCGGCACTTCGCAGCATTCCTGCTCGCCTTAATTGGTTGATGTGGTCCACCAACACAATTCCGTTATTTACCACCACGCCAATGAGCACCAATATGCCAATCATGGCCATGAGTGTGAAGGTGGTTTGCGTGATCAGGAAAAACCAGAACACACCGATAATAGAAAACACAATCCCTGACACGATGGCTAAGGGGTGAAGAATAGACTCGAACAACGCCGCCATGATGATGTAAATAAACAGAATGGCCAGCAGGATGTTGGTGACCATCTTGCTCGCGGTATCGTCATTAAACTGAAACCCACGACCGAATTTCCATCCGTACCCAGGCGGAAATTGAACCTGATTCATCACAGCCTCGATATCGTCCCGTACTTCATCCATGGTCTTGTCGTTGAGGGTCGCGGTTAAACCCAAGCCGGTGGCGCGATCTTGGCGACTGATGTTTCTAGGTCCAGCACGCTCGGCAATGTTGACCAAGGCACTTAGCGGAATTTCTTCACCACTGTTTGCGCTGAGCTTCAGGGATGTCAGGTTATCCACCGATTGGGCATCACTGTCTGTGAAGCGTAATGTGACCGGCACCTCTCCATCGGGCCCCCGATAGTCAGACAACTGAGTACCTCTCAGGGCCACTGAGATGGACTGGGCCACGGTTTGAGCGCTTATGCCATAACTGGCCGCTTTATCTCGGGCCACGGTGACGGAAATTTCTCGATCGCCTGCGCCCAGTTCAGACTTGATATCAGTCAGACCTTCGACCTGGGACAAGGCAAAGATCACCTCGTCCGCAAGCTCTGCTAGTCGCTCGCTGGATTCACCGGTGATGGACAAACTTACCCCCTCAGCACCTGCGGAACGGGGTTGATCAAAGCTGGGGTTTCCGATGGCGATTTTCGGCATGTCCTCGCGGATCATTTCCTTAATCCTCTCTGAGGACAAGGTGGCTTGATCTTCGTCAATCAACAAGATAGACGACTGGGCTTCGCCATCTTCAGCGAAGTAGGTATAGACTTTATCGATCTCAAATTTCTGTTGATTATCGTAGAGATAATCTTCGATCAATTTCACCGCCGGTCGAATTTTTTCCAGCGGGTATTTTTGATCCAAGTTGTAGCGAAGAAACAAATCTCGACGTTCATCATTGGGGAACATCTCCTGTTTCACCAGGCTAAATGGTATTGCCACCGATACCAGGATCACAAAGATCAAACCCCAGGCTGGCCAGCGACGACCTAAGGACCAGTTAAGGTAGCGTGCATAGCTATCCTTAAGACCGTCAATCCAATTTCGCCCCCGACTGGCCGGTGGTTTGACCCGGGTCGTCACTAGAGGAATTAACGTCTGAGCAATCACCAATGACATCAACAAAGAAAGGCAAATGGCAAAGGCAACGTGCTGAAGAAAGATCTTGATCTGATCCATCTCACCAAACAAATTGGGCAAAAACACCGCCATTGAAGTCAGCGTGCCCGCCAGCACCGCCAACCCAACGCTGGAAACGCCGCGATGGGCAGAACCGATGGGATCGTCCGGGGCCTTTTCTCGCTCGGTGAAAATGGCTTCACTGACCACCACCGCGTTGTCCACCAACATCCCTACCGCCAGCATTAACCCCATCATGGACAAGATGTTGAGACTGAAGCCACTCAGGTACATGGCCCCCAGGGTGACGGTGATGGAAACCGGCACAGCCAGCGCCACCATCATGGTGGTCACCAGGTTACGCAAGAACCCATACAGCACCACCATGGAAAGCAATGCTCCCACCAACCCTGCGCTAAGCAAGTCGCTTAAGCTACTGACCACCCCTTCCGCCTGGTTTTCCAGGAAAAACAGCTCCACACCCTGCATTTCTTCGTTTTTGCCAGATTCCGCCACCTGAGCCAAGATCCGCTCAGCGGTGGCCACCAGGTTAGCGCCACGCTCTCGATGAATCTCAAGTCCAATGGCGTAGTTGCGATCAAGGTGGCGCTCATAATCTCTCTCCCCAGGTTCGTAGGTGATGGTAGCCACATCACTTAAGCGGGTTCCGCGATTGTTGATCACCAGCTGGCGTATTTCATCGATGCTGCGAAACTCACCAATAGGGTTGACCCGCAGACGCTGTTCACCTTCGCTGATTAAGCCTGCAGAGGCGGCAAAATTTGCCTGTTGCAAACGGCCATTGAGCTCGTTGATATTGACGCCCAGTGCGTCCACCCGATCCGCCGAAAGCTCTATCCGAATTTCTCTGGGCTCCACCCCTTGCAACTCGACCCGAGCAACCCCCTCAAGACGTTCGATGGGCCGAACCAGGTTTCGGGTGAGCATTTCGTAAGACTCAGACAAGTCTCGCTGACTGGAGATTCGCAGCGTCAGCATAGCCTCGTCCGAGGTATTAAATTTGAACACGTTGATTCGTCGGAGGTCCGCTGGAAGCTCATCGCGAATGGCGTCCAGCCGCTCCCGAGCTTCTACCGCTTGAACTGTGGTGTCTTTACCCCACTCAAAGGCAATAAAAATTTGCGACCCACTGGGCCGAGAATTGCTGTTGATAAACTGGATACCCTTTAAGGTTGCCAGCGCTTCCTCGGCAGGTCGGGTTATGAGTCGTTCGGTTTCCCTGGGCGTTGAACCGGGATAACCCATATCGATAAACAAAAACGGCGCATCAACCGAAGGAAACAATTCAAGGGGCAGCAACCTTGCTGAAAGCCCCCCTAACAGCAACAGAGAAACAAAAATCATTGACGTGGCCACCGGCCGGCCAATACAGAACTGGGCAGGCGTCATACGCCTTCCTCAGCCACGATGGTTTTATCCCTATCCGGCGCTTTTATGCGACGCCGATCCAGCAGGTCATACATCACCGGCACCACAACCAAGGTCAAGAGAGTGGAAACGCTTAAGCCGCCAATCACCGTAATGGCCATGGGCGCGCGCATCTCCACGCCCTCACCAACGCCCAATGATAGTGGCACCAAGCCTAAGGTGGTGGTCAGGGTTGTCATGACAATGGGTCTGAGCCGGGAGTGCCCTGCCTGAATAATGGCATCGCGTTTTTCCGCGCCGGCCTCGCGAAGCTGGTTGATCAAATCAATGAGCACAATGGCGTTATTGACCACGATTCCCGCCAGCATAATGAGCCCAATGAATACGATCACGCTCAGAGAAGTACCGGTAAGTGACAAAGCGGCAACCGCCCCCACGCCAGCTAAGGGAATGGAAAACAGAATGACCAACGGATGGATGAGCGATTCAAATTGGGAGGCCATCACCAGGTAAACCAGAAAGATTGCCAGACCCAGCGCGAAGGCTAGTGATTTAAACGACGCATCCATTTCTTCGCTTTGACCGGCGATGCGAAATTTCACGCCATAAGGCAAATTCAAATCAGCCAGCAATTGGCGAGCCTCCTCTACTCCGTCTTTCAAACTGCCGTAACGAAGGTTGGCGGAAATGAGCGCGGCCCGTTCCTGGTCGACCCGATGAATTTCCGCCGGCCCTTCAGTGGACACCACCTCAGCTACAGAATCCAATGTCACTGGCCGGGCGCTGGTGGGATTAACAATTAAGTTGCGCACATCATCAACGGATGCACGATCCGCCTCTCGCGCCCGCACTAACACATCAATTCGCTGGTCACGAAAACTGTACCGTGTCGCCACCTCACCACGAATTTTCTGCACCACTTGATCGGACACCTGGCGATTGGTTAAACCCAGAGCCGCTACTCGTTCTTGATCAAACAAAATCTGTATCTCCGGGTGGCCTTGTTCCAGGCTCGATCGAAGATCGGCGAAGCGATCAGATCGAGCAAGGGCCTCCACAACCTTCGCGCCACCTTGCTTGAGTCGATTCAAGTCATAACCCAGCACTTCGATTTCCAGTGGCGTATCAAAACTGAACAGCGCCGGCCGGGAAAATTCGGCCTGAACACCCGGCAAGCCGTTGACCAAACGACGCAGCTGAGCCACGGCCTGAGCTTCCTCCGAGGGCCCAGTGCCGCGCTTCATCACCACTAACACCTCACCAATATTTTCCCCCGACTCGGTGGGGTTAGCGTCAATGCGATTGCCACTGCCGGAGACTGCGTGCACCTCTTCGATGGATTCAATACTCGATGCCTCTCGTTGCACCAAAGCCACCACTTCATCGCTGCGATTAAGGGGCGTGCCTGGGCTGAGTTTAACCGTCAGCTCAAATCGCCCTTGCACCAGTTGAGGAATCAGTTCGGCACCCAACTTTGGTACCTGCGCCAGAGTCAACGCCATAGCCAATGAAGCGAGCAGGAGCACACCCCATCGATGTCTAAGGGACCAGGGCAACACCTTTTGATACCAACGACTGATGGCGTTAAACAGCCACATGACGCCTTTAGCGGGCCACTGCAAAATCCAGCCAAACGCCCAGCCAATCACCCGCCCAATGGTAACGATGACCGTCAGCAAAAAGGTCGGCACTGAGGTGAACACCGCTCTGCGGCTGCTGCGCATGCCTCTGCCGACTCGGGTCCGGGGATCTTTGGTAGGAAAGTCCTCTTCGGGAAAACCCAGTGGTGAACTTCCCCGCAGTGAAGACAGCATGGGAATCACCGTCATCGCCACCAGCAAGGACACCAACAGCGCAAAGGTTACTGTCAGCGCCTGATCTTTGAACAATTGACCGGCAATACCTTCGACAAACACCAAAGGCAAAAACACCGCAACCGTGGTCAGGGTTGACGCAAATACCGCACCACTGACCTCTTGGGTGCCTGTTACCGATGCGTCCAACACACTGGCCCCTGTGGCCCGCTTTCGGCTGATGTTTTCCAACACGACAATCGCGTTGTCCACCAGCAAGCCAATCGCCAAAGCAATGCCCCCTAATGACATAATGTTAAGGGAGAGCTCACCCATATTCATGAGGAAAAAGGTGGTGATAATGGACAACGGGATGGAGACGGAAATGACTAACGTGGGCCACGCGTCACCTAAGAAAAAGTAAATGATCAGCACGGCCAACAGCCCACCAATAAGGGCCGCTTGGGTCACATCAGAGATGGACTGGCGAATAAAAATGGATTGGTCATCAACGGTCACCAAACTTAAGGTTTCAGGCAGGGTTTCTCGTAAGTCCTGTAGGCGCGCTTTGACTGCGTCAGCCACCTTGACCGTGTTGGCATCACCTTCCTTGTAGACCGCAATCTCCACCGACTCACGACCGTTCGTTCGAATGATGGCCTGGCGTTCTTTGTAGCTTTCGCTGACGCTGGCAATGTCGCGCAGATACACCGGCCGGCCAGTGCTGGCAGATATCACCAAATCTCTAAATTGGTCCACAGTTTGAAACTGGTTCACCGTGCGCACCAGATAGCGCTGGGTACCCTGCTCTAACCGACCGCCAGAGACGTTAACGTTCTCTTCGCGCAAACGGGAGACTACCTCGGCAGTGGATAAATTCAGTTGAGCCAGGCGGCGTTGATCAATCTGAATTTGAATTTCGTCTTCCAGACCGCCGCTGATTTTCACCGCCGCAACACCCTCAATGGGCTCCAAGCGCTTTTTAAGTTGCTCATCAGCAAACCGGCGCACCTGCTTAAGTAAAGACTCATCAAAGCCCTGGGCATCTTCTGAGTAAAACGCCAGCCTAAGCACTGGATCGGTGGAAGGATTAAAACGCAGCAGCACAGGCCGATCAGCGGTCAGTGGCAACTGCAGAATTTCCAGCTTCTCGCGCACGTCCAAGCTGGCCAGATCCATGTCCGTTCCCCAGGCGAATTCCAGCAAAACATCAGACTGGCCGGTGCGTGATACTGAGCGAACATTTTTCACGCCCTTCACCACACCCACCTGCTCTTCCACCGGCTGGGTGATCAGTTTTTCCATCTCCTCGGGTGCGGCGCCGGTAAATTCGGTGCGCACCGTCAACGACGGATAGGACAGCTCCGGGAGTAAATTAACCTTGAGCTCGGATAGCGCAATCACCCCGAACACCACCAACAACACGGAAAACATGGCGACGGTGACTCGGCGCCTTGTTGACAGTCGAATGAGACTCATGGCCTTACCCGTTGATGTTGGGCTGGACCGGACGATCGGCCAACTCTGAGGACTGGGCCTGCTCCGGCGCCGTAATGATATCCAGCAATGTTTCGTCGGCGATGCTGCCTTTGCCAGCAGTGACCACCTGATCACCAGGTTTTAGCCCAGAACGCACTTCCACTCGCCCGTTGGTGGAATAGCCCACATCAATATCGACCCGTTGGGCACGGTTTTCCGAAGCCAAGTAGACATACCGCTCTCGATCCTCCACGACCAATGCATCCACCGGAATGGTGATGGCCTCATCACGCTCGTCGTAAACCACATTAACCCGCCCAAACATCCCCGGCCGCAGACGCGGATCGGGTTGGCGCATCTCAATGGTGACTTTGAAAGTCCCGGTGGCCGGATCTACCACCGGACTGATTCGGGCTAACTGGCCAACAAAATTCTCTTCCGCCAGGGCGTCAACCTCAAGCTCCACCCGCTGGCCCTCGCTTAGGGAAGCCAGTTCTCGTTCCGGCACAAAAATCACCGCCAGCAACGGGTCAAAGTTATGCACCGTAAACATGGCCTGGTGCAAATTGACCAAATTGCCAATTTTCACCATACGTTCCGACACCACGCCGCTAATTGGCGTTCGAACCTGGGTGTAACTCAACTCAAGTTTCTGCATCTCGTAGGATGCTTTTTCGGTTTCATAGTCGAACCGAGACCGCTCAAAGGCTTCGGCAGAGATTAGGCTTTTCTCTTTCATCTCCCGAGCTCTGCGATAATCGTTATTCAGTCGAGCCAGCGTGGCCTCAGCCCTGGCCACTTCCAAATCTAAGCGCTCACGGTCAAGCTCGGCCACCACCTGCCCCGCCGTTACCTGATCACCTTCCTCAACCAATAGCTTTAACACCACCCCTGTGGTCTTGGCGACAACGTTGGCCTGGCGATCGGCTTCCAATACGGTGGTGCCGTTATAGGCGGCAAAAACCCGGCCTAGGCTGACCGTGGCCACCTCTACGGGTACCGCAAGCTCTTCCTTTTCTTCTTCGTCCTCAGCCACATCTGCCGTTGAGTTGGCGTCATCCTGACCTTGGCCACAGGCGCTAAGCAGCAGCAATACGGCGATCAGCCAACTTGAGCCAACGACTCTTAATGTCCGGTTAGTCATTAAATAGGTTTCCTGTTTGTTCCCATCCAGCAAATTTGGCGCCAATAATGGCGGCGCCGGCCAAGAAAACGGCATATGGGTGTTGTAGTTCACTATAACGCCAACACTCCCCCGCTCGAAATAGCGCATAAGTCATGGATCCAAGCGCGGGCGCAATGGCAGCTACCCACCACTAAGCAGGAAGCCTGCCAACATTGCCAACCTAAGGGAAATCGTTATTCAAGGGGCGTTTGCGCAGTAAAAAGGCGTACATTGCGGCGAATATGGCGGCACATTGGTGCAATCAACCAACTTTGCCCAGACCCAATCCAACGTTATACTAGCCGCCGCACCCCCACCGGCGGGGGTATGGATATTCATCTGAGACAATCAGGGAAGCAATTTTAGTGAAACCATTTTTCGCCAGATGCCTGGCAAGTCTGACGCTGGCTATAGCGTCGGTCAGCACCCCAGTATGGGCCCAGACAGACGGACAGAAGGGCGACCCCGCTCGCGGTGAGGTGAAAGCCTATACCTGCACAGGTTGTCATGGCATCCCTGGGTATAACAACGCCTACCCGACCTACCACGTGCCAAAAATTGGCGGGCAAAATTACCAGTATCTTGTGGCAGCACTGAAAGCCTATCGTGATGAACAGCGCAGCCACCCAACCATGTTGGCCCAAGCTGGCAGCATGACCGATGCCGACATTCAAGATATCGCGGCCTATTTCGTATCCCTTAGCGGTGCTGAGCCTAAGCCTGAGTATTTCGCCAAAGGTGATCCGGCGGCCGGTGCTGAAAAGAACACACTCTGTCTTGCCTGTCATGGAGAAGACGGCAATGGTATTGACCCTCAATATCCAAGGCTGGCGGGTCAGTACGGCGATTACATGGTCAAAGCGCTGCAGGACTATCAATCTGGCGCTAGGGTCAACGCTATCATGGCCGGGTTTGCCACAGACCTGTCACTTGAGGATATGCGCGATCTGGCGGCCTACTATTCTGCTAAGCCTGGCGTGGTTGATCTGAAAATCGAATAAACTGACACAGGGCGCTTCTTAGAGCGCTCTTAACTTTCGCCGCGCAACCACTCTAATTTATATAGGTCCGGCGGGGTCAGCTAAATGCGGTGTGACTCCCCTCAATAGTAGGGGTTTTCCCCTGTACTGTGATCGGTGGCATCCCGCACTTCGGTAATTTCCGGCAATTTCCCTTTTAGGGTTTTCTCCACACCTTCTTTCAGCGTGACACCGACCATTCCGCAGCCGTGGCAGCCACCACCAAATTGCAGAGTCACGACACCCTCATCGGTCACTGACTCCAATGACACCTGACCGCCATGGGAGGCCAAAGAGGGATTGACCTCTGAGGCCAAAAGGTAGTTAATTTTGTCAGCCAAAGAGGAGGTGTCATCCGGCTCGGCGCCGCGCAAATTGGGCGCTTTGACCACAAGCTCACCACCGGTGGCATCTTTCTCAAACGCCATCTGGGCTTCCTCCAAAAAGGGCACGGAAGCAGATTCCACATACAAGTCGAACCCTTCCAGCGTGATGACCTGATCGTCGGGGCTCGCGTCGCTAGCTTCGCAAAAACTCAGCTCGCAAGAGGCCGCCGGTGTGCCCGGCTGACTGACCATCAGGCGCAACGCCAAACCGTCTGCATCCTGCTGATCAATAAGGTGGCGAAAATAGTCTTGAGCTGAGCTCTGCACGTCAATCATTATTTGATCGCCTCGTAAAGTTGTGGCAATGAAACATCCAATCGATGATCCAAGCGCCGATGGGTGCCTTGGAACTCTTCATAACTGTGGTTGATACCCAGCCGTTTCAAGAGGCGATGAAATCGCCGGTTGCCAAACTGAATCTGGTATTCGTCCATATCGCCGCAATCGATATGAATGGCCCTCAATGACTTTAAGGGATGCACATAAGACCCAACGGTTTCCAGCGGATCGTGAGCCTTCCATTGCTGCCACCGCTGTGGATCAAGCTCCAAGGTTTCAATATCAAAAGGCAGCTGTATGGCGCGAGGATTGTCGAAGTTTGGATCGTAGGACGCCGCTAGGCACAGGCACATCAATGTTGAAAACTCGGCACTGCCGCGCTTTTCAGTCGCCCAAAACTGCTGTAGAAATCGCTCCACACTGCCGGCCTTGCTCAAGCGCAATGCGCAGGCTGGAAATTCTGGTTGGTAAACCCAATCAAAGCCCATGTCACCAGCGTGACTGGCCATCGCCCCCCAATACTGAGGAAAGTGCATCACTGCATTCAAGGCGCCGAAACCGCCGGAGGATTTACCCATCACCGCCCGATGCTCTCGGCCGCGCAAGGTGCGGAATTTTTTATCGATAAACGGCACCAGCTCTCGGTGTAAATAGCTGGCGTAGTTCCCCAATGCTGGGCTGTCCACATACTGGGTGCCACCAAGCGCTGTGAAGCAATCCGGCGCCACCAAAATAACGGGCCCCATGGCGCCAGACTGGATCAGTCGATCAACCCGCAAAAAGGGGCTTTCTTCAAAGCCGCGCCAATTGTCGGAGGATGCGCCGCTATTGGAATAAGCCGCCAAATACCAAACCACCGGAAACTGCGCCTCGCTGGTGTGATATTCGGGCGGCAAATAGACGTTAACCTGGCGAGTCACTGGATCTTCCCAGGGGTTATCAGCAAGCACCTCTGAGGTGTGCTGTACTTTCTCCACTCGCGATGCGACATCGTAATACTGCGTGTGTCGAGGGTTAATCATCAATGGCTGGCTCCCCTGTTGGGTCTTGGTACCCTGAAATTCGTGCTGGGCTATTGTGTGGAACGTGTCGGCAAGCGTCAATCCGCTGCTACACTATCGCCCATGGCAAGATCAGACCTAATCAGCAAAACCTGCACCCCTTGCGAAGGCGGCACATTGCCGCTGAACGATGAGCAAGTGGCTCAGCTTTTACCCCAAATTGAGGGCTGGACCCTATCTGCCAATGGCAGCATCCAGCGACAATTTCACTTTGACAACTACTACCAGACGATGGCTTTTGTGAACGCATCGGCGTGGCTGTCTCATCAGGAAGACCACCACCCTGACCTAGAAGTGGGCTACGACCGATGTCGAGTCAGTTACATAACCCACGCCATTGACGGCCTGTCAGAAAACGACTTTATCTGCGCAGCCAAGGTTAGCCGACTGATTAAGTCTTGAGCATCCGACCCGCCGGTCTGCTGCTGGTACTGACGCCGATCATTTTCTTGCTGGCCATCCAGCCGGCTATTACTAGCGCCTTTCGAGCCCAATTAGCCCTCACTGAGCAGTTGATGGCTCACGGCAAGCAATGGGATCTGGCAGATCCTGCCAGCATCATCGGCGGCCAGCCCGTGGGTAAGGTTAGGTGGCAGCAAAACAACCAGGGGCTGACTCTCGACGCCCCTGCCGCTGAAGTTTATGTGCCCCTGAATTTTGATGGGTTGCTGCTGCCCGCCGACGCATTGAGCCAGCTAACCCTCAACTACCACGCCCAACAACGGGCGCAAATAAGACTCTATCACCGGGCCCAACTGGAGGGCCCAGCGGCACGCAGCACCACATTGACACTGCCTCCCGACAAACAGCAATTGGTGGTGGATTTGAAGGCCATTGACTGGTCCATAGACGCAGAACCTGTTCCCTGGGGGCAGCAAGATGGCGCAATAGCAACCCTACGTATTCACCCCATTGGCGCCGCTGGATCGATTGCGTTATCCCAGGTATCCGTTGGACCCGCTGGCAAGTCTGAGGCACAAAGCGGCCAATCCTCACCCCAGGGCTCAACCCCTTTGGAGCCTATCCATGATTATTCGTTTTGGTGGTCTTCGGCCCAGGTTCGACAAAACCTTGAGGACTTTCGCCATAGCCCACTGTCGTGGCAGGGAATGAAATCAGTGCCGGCCCCGGCGCGAAGCAATGGCTGGGCAATATTCGCGGTATTGGTGGGCTTATTTGTCTGGATGCGCTGGCGGAATCGGTCCGCGCTGGTCTTGCTGGTTGCCGCAATTTGGATCTGTTTCAGCCAGCCTTCCTGGCAAGTGACCTATCTGGCTTGCGCCATTGCGGCGCTGTTTTTTTGCATCTATATCCAGACTACAAGCGCTCGCCGCATCCTCGATGCTGAGCCCAGCAATGCGCAAATCGTTGCACCATCAGACAAGGCTAAAAAGTCGGTATTGACCGATTTCCTCCTGGCATCCGCGCTTTTAGCCGTTCTGTACCTCGCGATGTTGCTGTTGGATGGACAGTCCCAATCCTGGGGCGTCGCGCCAAGGCGCTGGTTGATTTATTTGGTCTGGGCGGGGTTGCAACAATGGGTGGTTTGCGGGGTCATCTACCCCTTGGTGCGGAGATATAGCGCTGACCCTATGCCCGGCATCGTGATCTCGGCATTTATTTTCGGTTGGGCTCACCAGCCCAATTTGGAATTGATGCTGTTGACCTGGCTGCTAGGTTTGGCATGCCTGTGGCATTACTCGCGCCATCAAACACTGTGGGCGCCTATGGCCCTGCATATGATGGCCGGCAGTGCCCTGCTGATAGTGACCCCCCTACCCTTGCTCTACTCAGTGAGCGCCGGCCCAGGATTCTGGGGTTAAGCGTCGGCGCCAATCAGATCGCGCCAATCTTGGCTGCCCAGCAGACGATCTGCTGTGGAACTGAAATCCTCGGGCAATGGGGCGCACAGGCCTAGTGCCCCATCAACCATATCCAACCGGTAGCAATGCAGCATGGTGCGCTTGGCTGAGTGCTGACCCTTTTTACGAGTGCCATATTTGTCATCCCCCACAACGGAGGCGCCCAAACCCTGAGCGTGGACCCGAATTTGATGGGTTCGCCCGGTTTCAATGGCCACCCTGACCAGCGTGCAATCATTGGCCTGGGCCAGTTGGGTAAAGTGACTCACCGCCACTTTGCCATCATCGTCAGCGCGAACTTCCCGCCGACCGTCTCCAGCGGCAACCCGGCTTAAGGGCTGATTAGCGGTGATTTCAGTATTCGTCAATTGGCCGTCTAACAAGGCTAAATAGCTTTTTCGAACGCCATCGCCAGCGAACCAGCTGCCAGCCTGGGCCAATGCCTGCCGATTTTTCGCCAGTAACAGACAGCCACTGGTTTGCCGGTCTAGCCGATGCACTAACTCGAGATAGGCATCGGGCCGCCATCGTCGCACCAGATCAATTAAGCCCCAGTTAAGCCCGCTTCCCCGATGCACCGCCACGCCTGAGGGCTTATTAAATGCCAAATAGTCATCGGTTTCAGTCAGCACCCACTGGTCGACCTGATCGATTTTCTGTTGACTGATGATGGCCGGCTCGTCATCACTCAAGCGCACCGGGGGCACCCGAATGACGTCACCGGCATTGACCCGAGTGACGGGTTTTGCACGCCCCCCGTTAACCCTGACCTCGCCGCGCCGAATGATCCGATAAATCAGCCCTTTTGGCGCCCGTTTCAGAAGCCGACTGAGGAAATTATCCAGGCGTTGCCCGCTTTGTTCGGAATTAACGGTAAGTTGTTGTACTCGCGAGAAATCTGCGGGCTTGGACATGGGTCATTGCTGGCGGGTATTAAGGTTGTTATATTACTCCGGTTTCCGGTCTGTCGCTGCCTTTTGCACGACGGTTTTCCGGAATAAGGCGACCGCCAGATGTTAAGTCCGATTAGTCCCTCCGGCTATCAGGCGCGGCGCCCAAAGGCGATACCGCCAGCTGTCTGCACCAGTTGTGCAGAATGAATCATTGCGCGCTTCCGGCTTCCGGGGGCCTGAGCAGGGGGACCCAGGCATCACCGTCTAGGAAAGACGGTTGATTGGCTGCGCGCATTCAAGGACAAAAATAATGAAAAGAATGCTGATTAACGCGACGCAGCCAGAAGAGTTGCGCGTGGCGATCGTCGATGGCCAGACCCTTTACGACCTCGACATTGAAGTTAACTCCCGCGAACAACGCAAAGCCAATATCTACAAAGCCCGAGTCACTCGGGTAGAACCTAGCCTTGAAGCCTGTTTTGTCGATTACGGCGCTGAACGTCACGGCTTTTTGCCACTTAAGGAAATTTGCCCGCAGTTCTACAAAGACGGCGCCGATTCTCGCGGCAGCATCAAGGACCTGATCAGTGAAGGTCAGGAAGTGGTGGTTCAGGTTGAGAAAGAGGAACGGGGCAACAAAGGCGCCGCCTTAACAACCTACATCAGCCTTGCCGGTCGTTACCTGGTACTGATGCCTACCAACCCAAAAGCCGGCGGTGTCTCTCGGCGGATTGAGGGCGAAGATCGTCAGGCGATTAAAGACGCCCTGAAGGAACTGGACGTTCCCAAATCCATGGGCTTGATTGTTCGAACCGCCGGGGTTGGCCGAGAAGCGGAAGAACTGCGTTGGGATTTTGAATACCTACAGCAGCTGTGGACCGCCATCACCACCGCCGCCGAGGAACGCAAAGCACCGTTTTTGATTTACCAGGAAAGCCAGCTGATTATTCGCGCGCTGCGAGACTATTTGCGCAGCGATATTGGCGAAATCCTCATCGACGCTGAAGGGGTCTACAACGACGCCCGGGAATTCATGCAGCAGGTGATGCCCCATAACCTGCGTAAACTGAAGCTGTATGACAGCGGCACACCCCTGTTTTCCCGCTATCAGATCGAAAGCCAGATTGAATCCGCCTTTGCCCGCGAGGTGAGTTTGCACTCCGGCGGCTCCATTGTGGTGGATCACACCGAAGCAATGATCTCCATCGATATTAACTCTGCCCGCGCCACCAAAGGCAGTGATATCGAAGAAACCGCTCTCAACACGAACCTGGAGGCGGCTGATGAAATTGCCCGCCAGCTAAGAATTCGGGACCTGGGCGGCCTTGTGGTCATCGACTACATCGACATGATGGAGACCCGTAACCAACGGGCAGTGGAAGATCGCCTGCGTGACGCGTTGAAAAACGATCGCGCGAGGACCCAAATTGGCCGCATTTCCCGCTTTGGGCTGTTGGAGATGTCGCGCCAGCGACTACGCCCATCTCTGGATGAATCCAGCCAGAACGTATGCCCACGTTGCCACGGCCACGGCTTTATTCGCAGCATTGAATCCCTGGCCCTGTCGGTTATTCGGCTGGTGGAAGAGGAAGCAATGAAGGAGTTCACCGGCGAGGTCATTGCCGTTGTTCCCAACGATGTGGGTAACTTCCTGCTGAATGAAAAACGCCATGCCGTGTCTCAGATTGAGGCCCGGCACCGAGTGCCGGTATTGGTGATCAACTCACCCCACGTGGACACACCCAACTTCGAAATTCGTCGGGTACGCCGCCAAGATCTGCGCCTTGACGGAGACGCCAGCTACACTATGGTTGATCCGCCTGAACCTGAGGTGGTGGCCAGCAACACCCCAGATGGCCTGAAGTCTGAAGCACCCGCAGTGGTTAGTGTGCCGCCCCCGACCCAAGCCCCGCCGGCTCCGGCCAGAGCGGCGGCCCCGGTTGCTGCGAAAAAGACCGGCTTTTTTGCCTGGTTAGCTGGACTGTTTGCCAGCAGCGAAGCGCCGGCCGTTGAGGAAGCACCCAAACCGGCCAAAAAGAAGACCTCATCACGAGGTGGTAACCGAGGCGGGAATAGAGGGCGCGGTCAACGCCGTGACCGCAACGATGGCAATCGCGGTGGTCAGCGAAAGAAGACCAGCAAGAAGCCTCAGCAGCGCAAAGCCTCACCCAAAAAAGCCGATGGCAATGCGGATAACAAGCAGGCCAACAATAAAGATCGCAATCAAGGCGCCAAGGGGCCAGCTGATGGCTCAGGGAAAAAGCCTGAAGGTGATGGCACAGGTGCACCGCGTTCTCGAAGACGTGGTCGTCGTGGCGGTAGAAACCGTCGCGGTAAAAAGCGTGAGGACGGCAACACCGAGAATAGCCAGAACCAGGGCCAGAACCAGGGCCAGAATCAGGGCCAGAATCAGGGCCAGAATAAGAACCAGAACCAGGGTCGCCCTCAAGGTCAGAAAGCGGTTGATGGCAACAAGCAACCTGCCCAGGCCAGCGCCCCGGACCGCGATGGGAACAAAGCCCCCAGCAAGTCAGACAGCGCACAACCACCAAAAGCCTCGGGCAATTCCTCAAACGTTAGCAATGGCAATAGCCAAGGTGCATCTCAGGGCAACAATCAAAAGGCATCGTCCAGCTCTGAAACGGGCGGCAATACAGGCAGCGCGGCCCGAAAACCCAGTAGCAATAACAACAGTGCACCAAAACCCGCGCAACCACCCCAGCAAAATAGCGCGCCGCCTTCCAAGTCGCCAGAGTCTAGTGCACCACCGGCGCCAAAGCCTCAGCAACCTAAGGCCGCGCCATCCAGCGACAGCACTCCAGCAAAGGCACCGCCCAAGGCCCCTGCGCAACCGGCAAGTCCAGCGCCTGCCGCGCCAAAGCCCGCCGCCGCACCCAATCCGGTGCAGACGAAACCGTCATCAGACGGACCAAGCTCGGCGCCGCCAGCGGCAAGCAAACCGGCACCAAAACCTGACGCGCCGCCTTCAGGTGACGGAAGCTAAATCGTTCGAGGCAATCCTGGTTCGCCAGGATTGCCCAACGTAAATGTTAAACGGGGCTGTTTTCCAAGATGCCGTGGCGAATAGCCAGGTGGGTCAGTTCGACGTCGTTTTTGACCGTCAACTTTTCATAGATTCGGTACTTGTAGGTGCTGACAGTCTTTGGACTGAGCGCCAGTGATTCTGCGATCGCACTGACCTCGATGCCCTGAATCAGCATCATCATCACCTCCATTTCCCGTGCAGATAAGTCATCAAAAGGCGACTTGTCCGCGCCCGGCAGCAATGAAAGCGCCAATCGCTGAGCGATGTCTTTACCGATATAGCGGGTATCGCGATAAACCGACCGAATGGCGTTTACCAACTCCTCCGCCGCGCAGCCTTTGCTCAGATACCCGGAGGCACCGGCGTCCAGTAAATGGGTCGGGAACGGCGCTTCAGAATGCACCGTGAGGATAATAACTTTGCACTCCGGAGAGGACCGGGCAATTCTGCGCGTAGCCTCCAATCCGCCCAGGCCAGGCATGTTCACGTCCATCAACACAACGTTCGGCTTGTGCTCTCGAACCAACCGCAAGGCCTCTTCCCCGGTACCGGCTTCCCCCACAATCTCCATACCGGATTGCTTTTCAATAATGTGGGCCACACCGGTTCGCACCAGATCGTGGTCGTCAACCAATAAGAGTTTTATCACAGCCTGCCTCCAGTTCGAGATGCATAATATCCCAGAACGCGGATTCCGGGCGAAAATTCGATCCATTACATCAATTTACGTTGACTCTCCAATCCGCCCTTACCTACTTCCGCGATGCAGTTCGTATCAAGCGCGTCCGCGGAGGCGTGGCAGCGCGGTTGAATGCACTGGTCTTGAAAACCAGCAGGGGTGAAAGCCTCTCGGGGGTTCGACAAACTGCCGCCAGGCAGTTTGGACGCCGGAGCAACGCGCAGGCGCCCCGCCAGGGGTGAGCAAACGACCCTTCGTTTGCGAATCAATCCCAACCCACTCCCAGCAACAAGCCCCCTACTGACAAAAAAACACAAACCGCTAAGAAATTTCTCTCAAAACCGGGACACATTCGCTAGGATTTTGTATTATGCGCGTCCGCGGAGGAGTGGCAGAGCGGTTGAATGCACTGGTCTTGAAAACCAGCAGGGGTGAAAGCCTCTCGGGGGTT
>CAZLJY010000049.1:22241-26060 GCA_964559945.1 uncultured Gammaproteobacteria bacterium
CGAATCCCTCCTCCTCCGCCACACTCCCCTCAATCGCACCCCACAGTGACGTCAAGCCCGCAAAGCGCGGGGCAGCTTGGCAAGCAAACCCGTGCAACGCAGATAGGACAGATCGGCATTTCGTCCTATAAACCTCCGACAGGTGAAATCCCAATCAGCGGAGCTGCAGTGGTCAGAACCTGGCCTGACAGGCAGTGTCAGATCAGATCGCAACTTCTATAGGAGAGCCGAGGGTAACCGCTCGGATCGAAACCCCACTGGCCCAATGACCTTCAATTCCCTAACTCGTGCTTGGTAGCACCCGTTCCAGACGCGCGATCAACGCTTTAAGCGCTACTGCCAAGTCGTCCGTGTAGGTCTCTTCTTCGTCTTCTTCATCCGTCGCCTCAACGGCTAAATCGAGGTCCGCCTCGGGCCATAGCTGGATGAACTCCTCCTGCCATGCATCCTGCGCCTCATCGATCTCTTCCTGAATGTCGACGAGGTTGTCCGCAATGGCTTGCAGCGCGGCAGAGCTGTGCGCCGTCTCTAACTCAGCGACCTCCGGCTCGATGCCGCTAACAAGCATGGATTCCTGCATTTTTCCGACGATGACCTCCACCGCGCCTGGCTGCCCCAGCTCAGGCAAAAGTTCCGCGTCGTCTTCGCCTTCAAACCAGCTGAGGGCGCGTTTGAATGCGGACAGCATACTTACACCGCGTTGCTCACCAAGCGCATCGCAAAGCTTTACGGCGTCTTCGATTTCATCGTGCTCTAGTTCCCCATCAGTCGCCGCTTCCCACCAATCGACAATCTCTCTCTGGGCCCTGACCGCCAGTTCAGGTCGCTCCAAAATCAGTGCGACCGCGTCGTCGTGAGGCAACCCGTCATGAAGATCGTAGTTTCCCAGCGTTGCCGAAACCACTCTGCGTAGAAGAGTGTCCGGAATATCGATCGAGCTACCCAGCCCCTGACATATAGTGCTCAGCTCTTCAGGGTCAGCCCTAGACGCCGCTTGCGACAGTACCGCTTCGTTGACCGCGGCGTCACTGGCCGCAAGAAAGCCGAGGGCGGCATCTCGCGTTCGTGCCCCATCTTCCACCAGCCCGCGAACAAACATTTGGTCGCGGGATTGGAACCCGTATTTTTTGCTTATGCGCGTGAAGGTTCGAACCAACAACCCGCGCTGTTCGTCACCCCAGGGCAGCGGGATCAAAGCACGAAAAACCTCCTGCGCCTGCGTGGCGAGTTTCCGATCCAGCTCGCAGACCACCGCGCATCGGGCCTCGATCACTTTTGGCTCGACGCCAGGCCGAAAGTTGGCAGTGAGCGCGCTAAATCTTGCGGCACTGGTGACGTGGCGCGCGAGCGCTATGGCTCGGTTACCAATCATGCCATTACGTCCCTTCTGGTCGGCATACCGAAGAAATTGATCAAACGAACGGTGACCCAGGTTCTCAACTTTACCGAGAGCAACCTCAGCGGCATCGGAAACTATGGGTTCAGGATGCTCCAGACAAGCTAGAAGTTGGGCCTCCAGGCAAGCGCCGTGAATCCCTAGGCGCTTCACAACCTCCCATGTGCCCGAACCGCGAATGACATTGACGATCCTTTTTTTATGGGGTCGCAAGTTGTACTCGTTCAAGTGGGCGTGACGCCATCCGGGCAGTTCCGAGTGCGGGTCTAGCTTGTGCCCAAAAGCTGCCATCCGTTCGTAGAAAAGCTCGCTCGACAGGTCCGCCCAATAGGCGACGAGCGCACGCAGAAAAACCTCGGGTGATGGCTTTAGCTCCGCCACTGTTAGCACGTCCAATAGATCTAGAGCATTCTCCTGCTCTTGCTCGGCGACCCAATGAAAGATGAGGTCGTCCGCGCGAAAGCGCTCGAGTGGATCTGCTGCTAGCAGATCTTGGAAGGTAGCCTGAGTAACCTTAAGCTCGTCGGTTTGGTTAATCACTACAAATTTACGATCACGTTTTTGGTCGTCCTAACTTTGGCGGTCTGCTTGCCAGGCGATCCCAAGCCTAAAAAGAATCTCCGAACATTGATTGTATACTGCAGCGCGGACGGTCACGAATCGCTGACCCTGACTTTTACATCAAGCAAAGACATGCCCGCGATTCCTAACTACCGCGTCCAATGGATTGGCGTACAAGCAATATTTGCGCTGCTTTGCGGCCCCGCTGCCTGCGATAAACCGGGTATAACCCCAATGAAAAAATTTTTGATATCAGAAAAACCTGCACCTTTACGGGATTTGAAAATGGGCGAGCTACAAAGAGTTATTCCATTGTCATTCGTAAGCTTACTTGTATCGGTCTTCATGGCGACAGCGTTCGCTGCATCTAAGCCCTGGAAAGAGGTGGAGCATGCACCCGATTGTATCGCCAAAATCAGAGTTCTCGACCGTCAGGATCTACCTACCGAAAGGTTTCCTCAAGTCGTTACAGTATGGCGCTACGATTTGCAGAAAATTGTCAGGGGCAAATGCCCGAAAGACGGTGCGATCGTTGAGCTGGGCGGACTGGTCGACTCGCCAGATACCGAGAATAAAAGCTTCGTCACGTGGGGCGAACGAATCGATCTGTTAGTCGGCGAAACCTACTTAACCACACTGGTGGATCGAGCCCGGTTTGGCATTGAGATTGACGACATCGGCATTACCAACCAGCTAGAGTTTGTTCACAGGTCAACCGGTACCTTTTGGCTAACAGAGATCGCGGGAAATGAAATGGCCGTCCAAATACGCCAAGCTACAAACCATTCTCTAGAAATGAGCGACGAACAGAAGGCATCGCTTGGTAAAGGATCGCCGAGAGATCCCGCGGAAGTGATGCTAAATATGGCCAAAACCAAGGTCTCTGGAGATAGCGAGTAGATGATCACCATACCGAGGCTAAGCGCGCTGTCGTAAGGAATGCCTTTGGCCATTTCACCCCCCTTGTGATCATCTACGATGATTACCGAAAAATGTGCGGCGGGTTCCCAGGACCTATAGGCGCCTTGGATTGCCCATTGTCAGTGGACGATTGACTTGCCCGCGACAGCGTTTCCGGATAGATTTAGTGCCTAATTCGCTAGGAAATGTCAGTTATGAAGCTACTCACTCTGCTTTTACTCGCGGGTATCCTAAGCGCCTGCCAGACCGCCCCGAAAGACGCCAACCGACTTCCGCTGGAAACCACCCAAGGGGTCAAAGACCTATTTGCTGACGAAACAACCACACCTGAGAAAGCCAAAGAACAGATTCGCTGCGAGCGACAAACCGACACCGGCACTCGGGTTAGCAAACGAGTTTGTTGGACGGTCGCCGAACAGCGCGCCAATCAGCGGCCACTGTTAATTCGACGTTTTAACCAACTGGACCCGGCATTAAGAGCCACCAACTAGCCCGCACGCCCGGTGGACACCGCGTTGGTGTCCATCGCCACGGTATTGTCATGCTGTTCCGATCTACTGATCGCTGAGTTGCCATGTTAGAACTTCCCATCAAGGACCCCTGTGATCTCTGCGAAGGAAT
Organism: uncultured Gammaproteobacteria bacterium; assembly: GCA_964559945.1. Taxonomy (GTDB): domain Bacteria; phylum Pseudomonadota; class Gammaproteobacteria; order Xanthomonadales; family SZUA-38; genus JANQOZ01. The sequence continues at coordinate 25,741 of CAZLJY010000049.1, forward strand.
TGCGGGGCGCGCGGAAAAATGGGGGCTGATTGAACAGAGTGATCACACGCTCACCGTTGTCAATCCCTGGCAATTTGAAATGGGTCAGTGTTGTGTGATTACACGACGCCATGTCGCAACTCTGTATCGAAGAAAAAAATCTATGAATGCGGCGATACGGCAATACTTCAGTGGCGCGATCCGCTAGGCCTTAGGGGCTGTGGGTTTTTTCAATTGAAGGATGATTTAATCATTCATCAAAAAGGGTATTTCGACCAACTGTCTTTTTTCAAAGCCCAGGGATTACCCGTGCCAGATGATTATCTCGGCGAACACTAGTC
>CAZLJY010000050.1:0-26028 GCA_964559945.1 uncultured Gammaproteobacteria bacterium
GATGGCCATCCGAATCAGCAGATTTTTCAGCGGTGCCCAACGCATTCGAGTGACTTTTAGTACCACCCAGCTTAAGCCGTGTTGCGGTATCAGGTATTGAAGCGCGACGAACAGCTTTTGCTGCCAGCGGTTGGATGATGGCTGCTCAGGCATCAACGTTGAATAATCCTTTTTAAGTCGGCAGTGATTGCTTCGGCATCATGGGGCGCCGGAAACTGCCCTTCCAATCGGCCTTCGGGATTAATCAGAAGAACCGCTGCGCTGTGATCGACGTTGTAGCTGCTGTCCCCCGCTTCATGCGGCTGCACGTCAAACAGCACGCCCAATTGGTGGGTAAGGGCAACCAGCTGTGGCTCGGGGCCGGTGGCAGCAGAAAACTCTGCATCGAAAAAATTCACGTAGTCCGCGAGATGGGCGGGGGTATCTCGCTGCGGATCTACGGATATAAACGTCACACCAAGCGCGTCGCCTAGATCAGCGGCTTGGGTGATTTGGCTCATGGTGGCCAGCGTAGTGGGGCATACATCAGGGCAATGGGTAAAACCGAAAAACACCAGATCCCAACGCTGCTGCCAGCGGGCAAGATTAAAGGTCTGTCCAGTTTGATCAACCAAAGCAAAATCTGCCAGGATTCGCGGCTCAGGGTATTGTTTCAGGGTTTGATATGGCGCCTGTTCCACCGTTGTTGACGGGGCAATATGGCCATCTATCTGAGCGGGCTTGCGACTGGAAAGCAACCCGCCGGTGACCGCTCCAGCAAACGCGGCGACCACAGCCACAACAACAACGATGCGCTTCATAACGGGGCTTTCCTTTTGAATCCGACGCATTATAGCGGCCAATGCTGTTTTTGAGTGTGCCTTGAGGCCCTCAGCGCCATATACTGGCCGGATGGATTTTTTCTGGAACTTACGTTGTGGCTAACATTGAGCCCGAAAGCGGCAGCTCTGTGACTGATGCCAGCGGAGACGACGACCCAGTGGCTTTGAGTGCTGGCGATCCGCAAGCGCTCCTAATGAGTCAGGTTGTTCAGGAGGTGGCAGAGGCCCTGGATCAAGCAGGGGTTTGGTTCGGCCATGGCACCGACAATGCGTGGGATGAAGCTTGCTGGCTAACCTCTGCGGCACTTGGCTTGCCGGCTGAGCAACCGCTGCTGGCCGACAAGCTAATTTCTTCCCAGCAGCGACAAACGATTGAGCGTTGGCTGAGACGGCGAATCCAAAGCCGCGAGCCTTTGGCTTACATGACAGGAGAGGCGTGGTTTGCGGGACTTAAATTTGAGGTTAACCCAAGTGTTTTGATCCCACGCTCTCCCATCGCTGAATTGATTGCTGATGGTTTGACCTTGTGGCCACTGAAGGCGGGCGACCGAGCCCTTGATCTATGCACGGGCTGCGGCTGCATTGCCATCGCTATGGCGATGAGATTTCCGGACATTCAGGTGACCGCCAGTGATTTGAGTCCTGAGGCGGTTGCCGTCGCGCGGCGAAACGTGAGTGCCCACGATTTGAACCAGCGATGCACAGTCGTTGAAGGGCACCTGTTCGAACCTATTAGCGGCACCTATCAATTGATTATTAGCAATCCACCCTATGTTTCAGATGCGGAATATGGGCAATTACCTGCCGAATATCAGCACGAACCAGGAATGGCTTTGCGTTGTGACGCCGATGGACTGGATTTGCCTCTGAAGATTTTGCACGATGCACCGAACTATTTGACGCCTAATGGACATCTGATTTTGGAAACCGGCAATAGTGCTGCGGCACTGGAGACATTATTGAGCACCCTATTGGCGCCATTGCAGCCTGCATCGGCTATGACCTGGTTAAATTTTGAGCATGGAGGTGGCGGTGTCGCTGCCATTAGTGGGCGGGACTTGGTCCAGTGGCGGCCTGCTTTGGCCAAGGCAATTGAGGCGATGAGTCATGTCCAGTAATAGTTTTGGCAAACTTCTAACAGTCACGACCTTTGGTGAAAGTCATGGGCCGGGAATTGGTTGCATTATTGACGGCTGTCCACCCGGTCTGAAGCTTAGCGAAGACGATTTGATACCTGATTTACAACGTCGAGCGACCGGCAAAACGCGACACACCTCACAGCGGCGCGAAGCTGATGCGGTCACCATCCAGTCGGGAGTATTTGAAGGGGAGACTACGGGCACGCCAATTGCCCTGCTCATTGAAAACACCGATGCCAGATCGCGAGATTACTCAACAATTAAACAGCAATATCGTCCGGGGCATGCTGATTTTACCTACGACGCCAAGTACGGTTTCCGAGACTATCGCGGAGGTGGGCGCTCGTCAGCGCGGGAAACCACCATGCGTGTGGCAGCCGGCGCGGTGGCCCGTAAGTATCTTCGCGAACAGTTCGGTATTGAGGTTAGGGCCTGTGTTGTGCAGGTAGGGCAGTCGCAAGCGTCAACTGTGGATTGGGATGAAGTGGAGAATAATCCGTTCTTTAGTCCGGATCCAAAATGGGCGGTTGAACTGGAATCCTTTCTTGATGCCTTGCGTAAGTCTGGCGACTCAGCGGGAGCGCGGGTAAACGTTAAAGCAACCGGTATTCCTGCTGGCTGGGGCGAGCCGGTTTATGGCAAGTTGGATGCGGAGTTGGCCGGCGCCTTAATGAGTATCAATGCGGTCAAAGGCGTTGAGATCGGTGCCGGTTTTGATAGTGTGTCCCAGCCGGGCAGTGAGCACCGTGATGTGATGACTCCAAGGGGCTTTGAGAGTAACCACGCCGGTGGTGTACTTGGTGGCATATCTACTGGACAAGATCTGCTGGCTAGCGTTGCCTTTAAGCCAACCTCAAGTCTACGCTTGCCGGTGCCATCGATTGATCAAAATGGGCAAGCGGTGGAAGTGGTGACCAAAGGTCGGCATGATCCCTGCGTCGGCTTGCGTGCGCCGCCAATTGTGGAGGCTATGACGCTGCTGGTTTTGATGGATCAGCATTTGCGTCACCGAGGCCAAAATGCGCAGGTCCAAGCACCCTTCCAATTTCCACAAGGATCAAACTCATGAGTCGTGACCTGACCGTGGCTGTAGCGGGCGCCACTGGAGCTGTTGGGCGTGCCATATTGTCCATTCTGGCTCAGCGAAATTTTCCCGTATCCCGCCTGGTACCGCTCGCCAGCGCGCGCAGTGCTGGGCAAACCCTCAGCTATGCTGATCAAACGCTAACCGTACAAGACTTGGCGACTTACGATTTCAACGGAACGGATCTTGGTCTATTTTCCGCCGGTGGTTCCGTATCAGCGATTTACGCGCCGAAGGCCGCGGCAGCTGGCTGTGTTGTGGTGGATAACACTTCCGAATTTCGTTACCGCGACGATGTGCCGTTGGTGGTTGCCGAGGTCAATCCCCAGGCTCTGGGACGGTATCGCGAGACAGGGATTGTGGCCAATCCCAACTGTTCGACGATGCAGCTGATGGTAGCGTTGGCGCCTATTCACCGACAATTTGGCATTACTCGAATCAATATCGCGACCTACCAAAGTGTCTCGGGCGCGGGTCAGCAAGGTATTGACGAACTCACTGAGCAAACTCGACAAATTACCGAAGGGCAAGCTGTGGCGCCGGTGAAATTCGGCGATCAGATAGCCTTCAATGTGGTGCCCCATATCGATGATTTTCAGGACAACGGTTTCACTCGAGAGGAAATGAAACTGGTATGGGAAACACGCAAAATCCTTGAGGACGAGACCATTGGCGTTAACCCTACTGCGGTTAGAGTGCCGGTTTATTTTGGTCATGCCGAGGCCGTGCATCTAGAGACCCGGGAACCCGTGTCGGTCAAGCGGGTGAGGGAATTGATGCAGGACAGTGCCGGGGTCACCTTGATGGATGATGCGCATTCCGGCGGTTATCCTACGCCAGCAACCCACGCCGAGGGTCATGATGATGTCTTTGTTGGTCGGATCCGACGTGATCCCACGCACCCTAACGGTCTTAACCTGTGGGTGGTATCCGATAACGTACGCAAGGGGGCGGCCCTAAACACCGTTCAGTTAGCTGAACTGTTGGTAAAAAGTCATTTATAATCTATAGTTGAAGCCAGCTTGTGATGTCTAATCTAAATAGTGCTACGTAACATATTAATTGTAGTGCTGAAATTGAGGGATAGGGGAAGTGGTGATGAATAGCAGCCTGATCAGGAAAATGGCAGTGCTTGCGGCGGGAATGATGCCGTTTGCCGCATGGTCACTGGGGCTGGGCGAAATACAGGTCAATTCGAAGCTCAATCAGCCGCTATCGGCCCAGATCGAGCTGCTGTATGACGACGTTTCGGAGCCAGAGAGCACCGACGTCAGCCTTGCTGCTGCAGAAGACTTTGAGCGCGTGGGACTAGACGCAGCCACGCTGGATGTGGATCTGGATTTTGCTGTGACCACCTCCTCGTCGGGTCGTTACGTCATCTCGGTGACCTCCAGCGAGCCCGTAACCGAGCCATTTGTCGACTTTCTCATTGAAGTGAATTGGCCCAATGGTCGCCTGCTGCGCGAATATGTGGTGTTGCTTGACCCGCCGGTATCCGGGTCCGGGGCTCAGATTGCCACGGCGCCTGAACCGCCCCGTGCCCCCGCGCCACGAATGACCGATCCTGAGCCGGCCACAACATCAACCTCTTCAGCGCCTTTCACCTCACAGGGCACCTCAACGTCTAGGTCCTCAGGTTCTGCTGCCGTGGGCGGCAGTTACCAGGTCGAAAGTGGCGATACCCTTTGGGAAATTGCCCGTGACAACCGACCTTACGGGGACACCACCATCAATCAGATGATGATGACCCTGTACCGACTCAATCCCGATGCTTTTTTCCAAGACAATATTAATGCGTTGAAGAAAGGCGCGATATTGCGCATGCCTGATAGCAGTGATTTGGACCGACAAGGGATCGCGGATGCCTTATCTAGCGTCAGGACGCAAAATCAAGCGTGGGAAAATTATCGCCAGTCCGCCTCCAGCAGTGCGCCACTGGTGTCTGAGTCCAGCGCGACCGCGGATTATTTGCAGCCAGACGCAGCGCCAACCACAACGACCGATACGCGGTTGGAATTGGTTCCGCCGACAGGTTCGAATCAGGATTTTGCTGATACCGGTTCCGGTCAGTCTGGTTCGGATGCAGCTAACCGCGCTCAGCTCGCTGGCTTGCGTGACGACCTGGCGCGGTCTAGAGAAGATCTGATCAGTACTAATCAGGAAAACGAGGAGATGCGTTCTCGCATCGCTGACCTCGAGCGCCTGATCAGCACCTATGAGCGAACTATCACCTTGAAAGATGCAGATCTGGCTGATTTACAGAATCAAATTGAACTCACCGGGCAAGCTGTTGCGGATATCGGCAGCGCCGCGCCGACGGCCATCGATGATGGTTTTTCTAACTTAGCTGATGCCGGTGACAGCCTAAGCGATGATGGTGCCAGTCTTGATCAAGAGTTGGCGTCATTCGAGCAGGACTCCACCGATTCTGTTGTAACGCAGCCCGAGCCCGAGCCCGAAGTTGAAACGCCGGCGCCTAAGCCTCCGGTTCGCAGGCCTGAGCCTTCTATGATGGATAAGGTGATGGGATGGGTGAAAAACCCCTATGTTTTAGGTGGTGCCGGGCTGCTCGTGTTACTGGGTGTAGGTGGACTGGTGGCATCTCGCAGAAACAAGGAAGAGGAGCTTGGTGGGTCGCTGATCGATCGTATTTCCAGTGCCGCAGAGGCCGAAACCAGCGAATTGCCGGTGGTTGAACCTTCTGACGATTCGGCGATTTCGGACCTTGATGCGCCATCACTAGACCAGCTTCAAACAGCAGCCACTGATACACCGGAAAATCCACAAGCCCATCTCGCTTATTTACGGGCGGCCTATGGCGCCGACGACAAGGCACGTTTTACCGAAGGTGCGCAGGCGATGTTGATAGGCGTGGGTGGGGCAGATCATCCTGCGTGGAAGGAAGTTAAGGCCATGGGTCAATCGCTGGCGCCGGAACACGAACTGTTTGGCGACGCCGATTTGGCTGTTGCAGATTTAGATCTGCCTGGTTTGGACGGCCCAGAGTTGGAAGCGCCAACGGTGGAGATGGACGAAACCGATTTGAGTTTCGACATCGGTGATGCTGGGTCAGATGATGATGCCGGACTGGACTTCGATCTAGATGGCGCTGACGCCGCGGATGATGACCTGTCAATGGATTTGGACGACGATACGCTGCCTGCAAGTGATGGCGATGATCCCCTCGATCTTGACCTGGAACTTGGCGACAGCGGTCCTAGCCTTTCAGTGGACTCCAATGATGATGACCTGTCACTGGATTTCGATTTAGGTACTGATGCCGATGACGTTGCTGAAGACACCGGGACAACTGCCAAGGTCGATGAAGATACCGAGTTTGAATTGCAGTCAGTGACCGGTGAGGAGGCCATCGATATTTCATTGGTCGAAGATACCGATCTGGAGGCAGGCTTTGGCGAGCTGGAATCAAGCCTAGGTGATAGTGCTGACCTGGCTGCAGACGCCAGCGATACATTGGCTGAATTGGAATCCGCTGATGATGATCTTGGTGACCTGGGGTTGGAAGACCTGGATCTAGATAGTGAAGAGTTGTTCGGTGATGATGATGCTGTTGGCACCAAACTGGATCTAGCGAAAGCCTATATCGATATGGGTGATCCAGAGGGTGCAAAAGGGATGCTGGAAGAGGTCATGGCGGAAGGCAGCGATGGCCAAAAAGATGAGGCTAAGTCATTGCTGGACGGTTTGTCCGGCTAATATAAGGCCTCGTCGGCACCGGTCCATGTTGGGGCTCTGGGATGGGGCCCCGCTGCCAGCCCGCCGTTTTTTTCCGCGATAGAACGCCGAAAGTCGCCCCGACGCCTGCTGGGCAAGACTCCAGAAAATGGAACAAAAACACGATCGCATTGCCCTGGGTATTGAGTACGACGGCAGTCGATTTCTTGGCTGGCAAACCCAGGCCCAAAGCCCAACGGTTCAGAGTGAGCTTGAGCGCGCTTTAGGTATGGTAGCCGCCCACCCAGTCACAGTGCATGGCGCGGGTCGAACCGATACAGGCGTCCACGCCGCTGTCCAAGTGGCCCATTTTGATTCGCCGTGTTCGCGAGACTCCAAAGCGTGGGTGCTGGGTACCAACACCCATCTTCCAGATGACCTCAGAGTGTTGTGGGCTTTGCCTGTGGCTGACGATTTTCACGCGCGATTCTCGGCCATTTCCCGGCGCTACAGCTACCGAATTATGAATCGGCCCGTGAGACCTGCTTTAGCTCGAATAAATCATGGGTGGGTGGCCCGGCCCCTTGACGAGGGTTTAATGCACCAAGCAGCTCAAGCTTTGCTAGGCGAACATGATTTTAGTGCCTTTCGAGCCAGTGCTTGCCAAGCACAACATGCGGTCAGACGAATGACCGATATCAGCGTGACCCGAGAGGGGAAAATCGTTACATTCAGCATTGAGGGAAACGCGTTTCTTCATCATATGGTGCGAAATATTGTGGGGTCATTGTTGTTAGTGGGGAAGGCAGAAAAGGACCCAGCGTGGATCTCACAGTTGCTGGTTGGACGCGACCGAACGCGTGCCGGTCCAACGGCGCCTGCGGCGGGTTTAACCTTGCAGCAGGTTGTGTACCCTGCCGCTTTTGGGATTCCCGAATGAGGCGCACACGGGTGAAGTTTTGTGGCCTGACTCGGGTGGCTGATGTGGAGCACGCCTGTAGTCTGGAGGTTGACGCCTTGGGCCTGGTATTAGTCCCTGCCAGCGCCCGCTATGTGGAGCTTGCCCAGGCGCGCGCGCTACGCAAACGCATTGGGTCCTCCGCTCGATGCGTGCTGCTTTTTCTCAATCCACAAGCCGATACCGTGCGCAAGGCAATAGACGAGCTTGAGCCCGATTTATTGCAGTTCCATGGGACCGAAGATCAGTCATTTTGCCAGCAGTTCGGCGTGCCTTGGCTTAAGGCCTTAAGCGAAGCGGTGGCAGAGACCGAAATGGAGCATCATCAGGGTGCCTGCAAGCTATTGATTGACAGCCATTTACCCGGTGCTTTGGGCGGCACTGGAGAATCCATTGACGCTGCTAGTTTTCCCGGCGATAGTGATGGGTCACGCTGGGTGCTGGCCGGTGGTCTAAGCCCAGACAATGTTGCCGACAGCATCAACCAACTACGGCCTTTTGCAGTAGATGTCAGCAGCGGAATCGAATCAACGCCAGGCATCAAGGATGCAGAAAAAATGACCGCTTTTATGACCCAAGTGCGCCACGCTGATGAGCGCTGAAGCGCAATACCCATGGCCCGATGCCAACGGACACTTTGGGCCCTATGGGGGGACCTTTGTTGCTGAGACCCTAATGGCGGCCTTAACGGATTTACGCGAAGCGTATGATTCGCTAAAGGCCGACCCAACGTTTTGCCGGGAGCTAGATAAGGATCTGGCCCATTATGTGGGTCGCCCGTCACCGATTTATCATGCCAAACGTCTCAGCGAGCAAATCGGTGGTGCTCAGATACTGCTCAAGCGCGAAGATTTAAATCATACCGGCGCCCATAAGATCAACAACACGGTAGGCCAAGCGTTACTCGCTAAGGCGCTGGGCAAGCCTCGTGTGATTGCCGAAACCGGGGCCGGTCAGCATGGCGTAGCGTCGGCTACAGTGGCCGCTCGTTTAGGGCTGGAGTGCGTGGTTTACATGGGCTCCACGGACATTGAGCGCCAGGCGCCAAACGTCTATCGCATGAAATTATTGGGTGCTGAGGTCCGCCCTGTTGAGTCCGGGTCCAAAACCCTTAAAGACGCTCTGAATGAGGCGTTGCGGGACTGGGTGAGCAACGTGGACAACACGTTCTATATTATTGGAACGGTTGCTGGACCTCACCCATATCCGCTGTTAGTTAGAGATTTCAACGCTGTATCCGGTCGCGAAGCGCGCCAACAAATGTTAGATGAATACGGAGCTTTGCCGGATAGCCTGGTGGCCTGTGTGGGTGGCGGATCTAATGCCATAGGCTTGTTTCATCCCTTCATCGATGATGAGTCCGTGGAGATGGTGGGTGTGGAGGCGGCAGGTGCCGGTTTGGACTCCGGTCGCCACGCAGCATCTCTAAGTGCCGGCAAGGTGGGGGTACTGCATGGAAATCGAACCTATCTATTGGACAATAACGATGGCCAAATCACCGAAACCCATTCCATTTCTGCGGGTCTGGATTACCCCGGGGTTGGCCCCGAGCACGCATGGCTAAAAGACAGTGGCAGGGCACGTTACGAATCGGTAACCGATGATGAGACCATGGCGGCGTTTCATCAGCTTTGCCGCATCGAGGGCATTATCCCAGCCCTTGAAAGCAGTCATGCGCTAGCCCACGCAATTAAGATGGCTGCTGAAAGACCTAAAGATCAAAAGATTCTGGTCAATCTATCCGGGCGCGGAGACAAAGACGTCAATACCGTCGCCGCCCTAGAAGGCTTACACCTATGACGACGCAGACCAATCGTATTGACCAAATGTTTGAGCAGCGTCCTGGCCAATGGCCAGCATTGGTGTGTTTTATCACCGCCGGCGATCCAGGACTGGCTCATACAGTCCCCGTGATGCATGCCTTAGTGCGCGGCGGCGCCAGTATGATTGAGCTGGGTATGCCATTTTCTGACCCGATGGCTGACGGTCCGGTGATTCAAGGCGCCAGTGAACGGGCGTTGGCTAGGGGCGCCGATCTAAAATACGTGCTGCGCTGTGTCGCAGAGTTTCGCGAAAACGACCAGACTACCCCGATTGTGCTCATGGGGTACCTAAATCCGCTTGAGCGTTATGGTTTTGACGTTTTTTGCCAGCAAGCCCATGACGCAGGCATCGACGGATTGCTGATCGTTGACCTTCCGCCGGAGGAGGCTGCTTGTATCACCGACCATTCAGCAGCGCTAGATTTGAAACAAATTTTTCTGGTGGCGCCAACCACCTCGGCGGATCGCCTGGCGGCGATTAGCGCAGTGGCCAGCGGGTTTATTTACTATGTTGCACTTAAAGGCATCACCGGTGCGGCCAATTTAGATGCTGGCGATGTGGCGCGACACACTGAGTCCATACGCGAAAAATCCGCGTTGCCGGTAGCGGTGGGTTTTGGCATTAAGTCCCGGGACGACATCCAGTCATTGCGTGACGCTGCCGCTGCAGTGGTCGTTGGCACAGCGCTAGTGGGTGAACTTGCCGAAGGTTGTAGAGCAAAATCTGACAATACGACCGACGCCTGCGATGTAGAGTCGGCAATCACGATTGCTGAAAATTTTGCGAAACGATTGAGTCATGCTGAGGCCGATTCGGCCGCAGCTGCAAAAGGAGCTATCTGATGAGTTGGCTAAAGAAACTGATGCCTTCACGGATTCGTACTGATGGCACGAATAAGAAGCGGGTACCTGAGGGTACATGGCAGCAGTGCAAAGAATGCAGCGCGGCGCTGTATGCCCGTGAGCTGGAAAAAGATCAGATGGTGTGTCCGAAATGCGCCCATCATATGCCGATGGTTGCGCGTGAGCGCCTGTTGAAGCTTTTTGATCCCGATAGTACGGAAGAAATCGCTGCCCACCTTGAGCCGCTGGATGCCCTGAAATTTCGCGACAAAAAGACCTACAAGAGCCGAATCAGTCAGGCTCAAAAAGCCACTGGTGAACGGGACGCGCTGGTGGCAATGTCCGGCACCCTTAGGGGTCGACCATTGGTGGCCAGCGCTTTCGATTTCCGTTTCATGGGCGGCTCAATGGGTTCAGTAGTGGGTGAGCGGTTTTCCAGAGCTGCGCAAAAAGCGTTGAGTCTGCGTTGTCCAATGGTGAACTTTTCCGCCACTGGCGGGGCGCGAATGCAAGAATCCTTGTTGTCCTTGATGCAGATGGCGAAAACCAGTGCGGTGCTTGGCAAGATGGCCAGTGAAGGTCTGCCTTACGTTTCTGTGCTGACCCATCCGACCACCGGCGGGGTATCTGCCAGTCTTGGAATGCTCGGTGACATCAATATCGCTGAGCCAGGGGCGTTAATCGGATTCGCCGGACCCAGGGTTATTGAACAAACAGTTCGAGAAACCCTGCCAGAGGGGTTTCAGCGTAGTGAGTTCCTGCTAGAACACGGTGCGGTGGATATGATCGTGGACCGTCGTCATATGCGTGACACCTTGTACCAGTTATTCAACATCCTGTTGCCATTTAGCGATCCGAATACCGACAGCGCAGAGGTGGAGGATCGGAGTCCGGAAAACACCGCCGACGCAGTTGAAGAAACGGCGTAGTCGCTCGCCGCTTCACTACTGTGGACGTCTCTCGCAGCAGGCCCCTTCAGTGGTGGCTTGAGTATATTTCCCGAGTCCACCCGGCCAGCATGGCCCTGGGGTTGGAGCGAGTTGGACAGGTTTGTCGGCGACTGCAGGTGACCGACCTGCGCCCACTGTAATTACTGTGGCGGGTACCAATGGAAAAGGTTCCAGTTGCGCCTTTCTCAGCGCCATCTTACGGGCTGACGGTAAAACGGTTGGTACGTTTGCCTCGCCCCATCTTTTCCGCTTCAACGAACGAATCAGTACTAACGGTCAGCCAATCTCCGATCAACGTTTGGTTGGCGCCTTAGAGCGGGTGGAGCAGGCGAGAGGGGATGTGTCCCTGACCTATTTCGAATACGCGGCCCTTGCAGCGCTGGTGGAGTTTAGCCGTTGCGCGGTAGATGTTGCAGTGCTTGAAGTGGGCTTAGGCGGTCGTCTTGACGCGGTTAACGTGGTGGACGCAGATGTTGCCTTGATTACCAACATCGGGATGGACCACATGCAGTGGTTGGGCAACACATTGAGCGAAATAGCAGTGGAGAAAGCCGGTGTTTTGCGACCAGGTCAGGCTGCAGTGTGTGCGCAAGAAGATGCGCCTAAGGCTCTTCACCGACGGGCTGAGGCGCTCGGCACCAGCTGGGTTGTCGCCGGCAAGGACTATCAGTGGCGCCGAACTGGCGATTGCTGGCAGTGGCGATTGGGTAACGTCGATCTCGATCTTTTGCCCTTGCCAGCACTGGTTGGGGAGCACCAATTGGGCAATGCCGCAGGCGCCTTGGCGGCGCTGCATAGCGGCGGCTTATTGCCTGGACGCAAAACGGTTGCTCTGGGGTTGGAGCAGGCTAGGGTAAAGGGACGTTTGTGGAAAGTGGCCGACAGCCCTCAGATTTTTTTGGATGTAGGGCACAATCCTGACGCAGCCACCGTGATAAAACACTGGCTGAAGTCCAATCCTCCAGCGGGCAAGACCACAGTGATAATTGGCATGTTGAAAGACAAAGATGCTCAAGGGCTGGTGGCGGCGCTGGCGACAGTGGTCGATCAATGGGTTTTTTGCGGGCTGCCGGGGCGCCGTGGACGCAGCGCACGCCAGTTGCGCAGTGCTGTGCGAGTACCCCAGTTGAAGGCATTGCTGGCCGATGGCCCAGCAATGGCGCTGGATCAATGCCTTAAACGGGTTGGGCCCTCTGATCGTGTTCTGGTCTTGGGGTCATTTGTGACCGTGGAGCTGGCAGCACAACATTTGGGCCAGGTTTAACCGTTTTATCCGATGTTGGCGGTATAATCAGGCAATATACGTGCCTACCTATGGGCCGGTTTTTTAGCTGAGGTTGTTATGATGAATCAAGCAACATGGTTGGTTGGCAAAACTACTTTTGGGCGCGAAATAAGTTAATGGACGTTGCTCTCAAACAGCGACTGGTTGGCGCCAGCGTGCTCGTCATATTTAGCGTGACGTTTATTCCCATGCTGCTCGATGGCCCTCCTAGTAGCCGGGTAGAATCACCGATTGCTATCCCGCAACCACCCGATAAACGCTTTGAGACACGCTTGCTGCCAGTGGGTGGAAACACCGACGCCTCGAGCAATGAGCGGTCGCCCGATCAATCGGCAGCGTCAGAGGCGCCGCAGCCTCAGCCGAGACAACAACGGCCTGCGGTGACGGTGCCGCCGCCGGCTACTGTTGCCGCTAGCCCCAACGGCGTAAGCGCCGATAGCAACCAATCCACAGAGCCACCGCAGCCGTCGTCTGCACCCGCGCCGGATCAATCTGATCAGGTGGTTAACCAGGCCCCGCCCGCTCAGCCAGGTGGTCGTTGGGTGTTGCAACTTGGTAGCTTTGGCAACGCCGCCAACGCCGCTCGACTGGTTGAACGTTTGAAACAGGGCGACTGGAACGCCTACCAGGAGCGAGTGGAGGTCGGTAGCAACGCTTTGTACCGGGTGAGGGTGCGGGGGTGGCCGGTAAAAACTGCCGCGTTGGAAGCGGGCGAGCGGTTGTTGCAACAATACTCGGATCTTGAACTGTCAGTACGAGAAGCCCCCGCGGACATTGCTGCAGCGCCAATAGGCAATGCTATGCAGGGTTGGATGGTGCAATTGGGTAGCTTTGGCAGTGAGGCCAACGCCATCGCCTTGCGTGACAAGCTGCGAGCGGGGGGATTTGCCGCTCACGTGTCAGACGCAGGTTCCAGCGCCACCGCCCGCTATAGGGTTCGCGTAGGGCCTGAGCTTGATGAAATTTCCGCCAAACGTACCCGAGATAAAATCCGTAGCCAGCTGAGTTTGAACGGTATGGTCATCGACCATCCTTAAATGGGCTGTTGCACGACGATACCGGCGGCCATTAGTGCTAGGTCGTCTACGCAGCGCGCTAGAGTGAGGCCAGTGGAGTGAGCTCATGGAGAGTCTAAACTGGGCAGACTGGGTCATTTTCGGTTTGCTCGTCATCTCCATGGTGATCAGCTTCTTTCGCGGATTTGTGCGGGAATTTATGGCTTTGGCTGTTTGGGTTGCGGCGGTATGGGTTGCTTTGACCTATGCTGACCAGGTTGCGCCCCTCATTGGTGAGCGAATTGAGTTGCCCTCGGCTCGCTTAGCGATCGCCTTTGGTGGTTTGTTTGTCGCAACCCTAGTGGCAGGCGGATTGGTGAATTTTTTGCTGGGCTTGCTTGTTTCGCAAACGGGCTTGTCCGGGACAGATCGTTTTCTTGGGCTAATATTTGGCGCTGCGCGGGGTCTGCTACTGATCATTGTCGCCGTGTCGTTGCTGGTCCTCACCCCGTTGCCGGCTGACCCATGGTGGCAACAGTCGGTGAGTCTGCCGAGACTAGAACGCCTGGCGAGTTGGATCGCCGATTACTTGCCATCGGATATACGTGGTTACTTAGGTGAGGCTAATGGGGAGCTTACGCCATTTTTGGCGGAGCCCGAGGCGGTTTCTGAGGACTCAGAGCCACCAACGCAGCCATCGCAAGGCTTGGAAGACAGCGATGGGTAGGATTATTGGACAGGGCAGAGTGTGTGTGCGCTTTTCTTTGGCCAATTGCCGAAAGGATATCGGGGTAATTTCTTGCCATCGTGCCGCTGGCGGCGGAAAATGATGGCGTTGTTGACGTGCTGATTCGCGAACAGGATTACAATATTCCATGTGTGGCCTCATAGGATTAGTCGGGCAAGGCGATATTGCGCCAACCCTTTTTGAGGGGCTGACGGTGCTCCAACATCGTGGCCAGGATGCGGCCGGCATTGCTACCTGTGATGGCAGCAAGATGTTTCTGCACAAAGGCACCGGACTTGCTAACGACGTATTTTCCGATCAACAGATGTCTCGACTGCGCGGTGCCTGTGGCATCGGTCACGTCCGTTACCCGACTGCTGGTGGTGATGCCAGCGAAGAATCCCAGCCGCTTTACGTCAATTCCCCCTTTGGGATTGCACTGGGACACAACGGCAACCTAACCAACGCGCAGTCCCTAAAGCGCGAATTGTTTGAGGCGGATAGACGCCATATCAACACCGATTCAGATTCTGAGGTGTTGCTTAACGTTCTTGCCCACGAACTGCGTCCAGAGGTCGCTTTATCGTTATCGCCGGAAAATCTGTTTGCGGCGGTCAAAGGGCTTCATCGACGCTGTCGCGGTGGATATACCTTTCTGGCTCTAATTCCCGGCTATGGACTGCTAGGGGTTCGCGATCCCTGGGGCATTCGGCCCTTGGTATATGGGAAAAGAGAAACCGAGCTTGGCACTGAATACGCTATGGCCTCTGAGAGCGTGGCGCTGGATGTTCTTGGGTTTGAAATGCTGGGCGATGTGCAGCCTGGTGAGGCGTTATTTATCAGCGCTGAAGGTGAGTGCATGCGCCAGCAATGTGCCGATGAAGTGCACTGCACACCGTGCATTTTTGAATTGGTGTATTTCGCCAGGCCCGATTCCATGATGGACGATATTTCAGTATACAAAGCGCGCCTTAGAATGGGTGAGAGGCTTGCCAAGAAAATTCTCTCCCAGATGCCCAATCACGATATTGACGTGGTGATTCCAGTCCCCGATACCTCTCGTACCGCGGCCATTCCTTTGGCTCACCAATTGGGCGTCAAATACCGCGAAGGATTTATCAAAAATCGCTACATTGGTAGAACCTTTATCATGCCCGGGCAGCAACAGCGCGCCCAGTCTGTCCGGCGCAAGTTAAACGTGGTTGATTTGGAGTTTCGCGGCAAAACCGTGCTCATCATCGACGATTCTATTGTTCGCGGAACGACGTCTAAACAAATCATTCAGATGGCCAGGGATGCCGGGGCGAAGAAAGTGTATTTTGCCTCGGCTGCACCACCGGTGAGGTTTCCCAACGTTTATGGCATTGATATGCCTGCAGCGGAGGAGCTTATTGCCCATGGGCGCAGTGAAAAAGAAGTGGAAAAAGCACTCGGCGCCGATTGGCTCATTTACCAATCTCTCGATGATCTAATTTCCGCTTGTTCGGAAGGTAACCCCCGCATTGTTCGGTTTGATACATCCTGTTTCTCCAATGAATACGTGACGGGTGTATCCGACGAGTATTTTCGCCAGATCGAGGTTGAACGATCGGATTCAGCGAAGCATGCTCGCGCTCAGGCAAACTGAATGTTGAATTCTGACAATCCCTTTGAGGAAGAGTCATTGAGTGTTCGGTGGGCCCAATCATCGAACCTTTCCTCCTACGGATATGCTGCATTAGTCAAACATTTCGGTAGTACCTGAACGCTGCTGTGAACAATCCGTCACCGTCAATCACCGTCGTGCGGCTATCGGTTAGACGTGCCTTTGCTGTTGCATTGCTGGCGTTCATTGGGTGTGCAATATGGATTGCATTTCTTACCGCCCAGCACGGACCAGGCACACCGCAAAACGTCACTTCCGCCAAGACCGTCGTTTTAGATCGGTGGCAATTATTGCGGGGGACCCCGGCGCTTGATGGCTCGCCGGGCATCGCTGAGCTGGATCCCTCAGGCGAATTTTTCGCCGTTAATCCCACCGCCTTTGACGCCGACAGCCGGCCAGTGATTAGCCTCAAGGCCAATGGCTATCCTCTGAACTACGTGTTGATGTTGGCCTGGAAGCAAGAACATAGCGATGAAGCTTTTTTTACCCGACTGCAGGTTCCTAACGGCAGTCGTCAGGATTACCTGATGTTGCGACACCCTGGTTGGAGCGGCACGCTGTCTGAATTGGTTTTGTACGGTTATCCACAGCCACAAACCAGTCCGCCGGTTTCTTTGAAGACTCCAATAGAATTTGAGTATTTTCGAAGCGGACCCGACAGCTGGACTGCCCGCGGGTTAGCCCTGTGGACTGGCTGGACGGCACCTGATCCTTGGGCGATGTTATCGGTCAGTTCACTTGGCAGATATCCGGATTTAGAAGAGGGGATAGGTCTGGTGCCGGTAATCGCTGTAATGGTTTTAATAACCTGCTTGAGCATATTTCTTGTCGGAGGATTGCGCGGACAAACTCTAGGCAGAAGTGTGGTTAGCGTGGTAGTTGTAGGAACGATTTTGCTCCAGTGGCAATTCACCCGCAGCCTATGGGCTCAGGCCATGGAAACTCGCTCCCAGCTTGCTCACCTGACACCCGCGGAACGACAGCGCTTTCAATTTGACCAAGACTTGGTGGATCTGGTGGCATCGGTGAAATCGAATATTGGGCGAGATGATCGAGTGCACATTGTCACCGATGATCGGTTTTTTAATTTGCGTGCAGCATGGCATCTGCGACCGGCCAATGTGTCCACGTTTTTTTTGCGCGGCAAGGCACAAGGAGTATTTAAGCCCGGAGACTTGCTGTTCATTTATCGTCGTCCCGATCTGGCGCAGGGCATCACCCGTCGGACGGTGACTTTTGGCGACGTTCGGTGGCAGATCCAACCGCTGAGCGTTCAGTCAGAGGGCGCCCTCTTACGCTTAACTAATCTCTTACCCTGATGGTGGCCGGGGATGCTTCTTGGTGGCTAACTGCAGGGAGTGCCCTGGCATTGCCTACGGTATGTGGGGCGCTTGTTTTGCTGGGCTTGATTCGCCGGTCGCTCAATCTGTCCGTGTTGCTGTGGTGTTTGGCCGGTGGGCATTTGTTAGGTCTGGGGCTTACCGCGCTAATTATGGCGCTTTTGTGCCGCGCCGGGTTTGGCGAGAATCTATTGCTGCTGACGTCGATTGTTGTGCTGGTGATCAGTGTTCTTGTTGGCCTGTGGGTGCTGCGTTCCAAGAGGCGGCGGGAATCACCGATGTTCGATCTTGTGCCCGAGATTGCCGCCGATTCGCCGTGGGCGTTGCGGTTTCGTCAAACGTTTTGTTGGTCGGTGCTGTTGTGGAGCGGACTAATCCTAGCTCTGGTTAGCAGTGAAGTTTTGTTGCGACCACTGTATCCCTGGGATGCCTGGTCCGCGTGGAGTGTAAAGGCGCGCGTCTGGGCGGAACTGGGTGTGGGTATCGATTTCGTGGGGTTTCGCCAGTGGTTAGCCCACCCCGATGCTGCAGTGTTCACCAACGAGGCTTGGAATTACCCGGAAACGTTACCGTTGGTCCAGCTTTGGATGACTGGATGGTTGAAGGTATGGGATCCGGTAGCGGCCAACTTACCCTGGCTCACCGGGGGCTTGTCCATGATGGTATTAATTTATCACTCCTGTCGGTTATTTGGGGCCGGGCCTCTGGCATCGTCGGTTGCGTTATTCCTGCTCACCTCCGCCCCTATCTTGACGACACAGATGGCATTGGCCGGCTATGCTGACTTATGGCTTTCCGCTTCCATGGTGTTGTTTGTTGCCTGTCTGACAGCCTGGATAGCCGGCTGGCTTTCACCGGCGGCGCTTTGTTTATCCCTTGGGTTGATCGGCAGCCTAAAGTTGGAAGGTTTAATTTGGGTGTTGGTGTGTGCTGCTGCTATTGCTGCTAGCCGTTTACCTGCTCAGATTCGCCTTGGGATGCTGATCGCAGGGGGCGTCGTAACCTTAATTTGGTGGGTAGTTGATGGATTTAGCTTTTCTGCCGCCGGCTTGGAATTTGTGCTAACGCCCCAGCTGATAGAAATTCCCTATCTTGGCCGCCACCCATTAGCATTTAGTAATCAGTTGGGTAGCTTGTTCACTGCCTTGATCGAACTGCCCAACTGGCATCTGGTCTGGGTTTTTGGCGCGCCTGCGGCCGGGTTGGCAATTTGGCGGTGGAAAGGCACCGCTCAGGGCCGAGGGCTCTCGGCATTTTTGCTGACGGGGTTGGGGTTTCTTTTTGTGCTCTTTTTCTTCACCCAAGCGGCAGCCTGGGCTGAATCTATGACCGCATCTAACCGGCTAGCACTTCATCTTGTTCCCGCAGCCGGTCTCTGGGTCGCTTTATTGCTGGTAGGTCAGCACAGTTTTTTGTATAACTCGCGAAGATGACTGACAGTGCGGCGAATATGAAACTTGTCGGTATTAGCAGCGGCGGCTTGCTTAAATGAATCGCGAAGTGGTTCGTTAGTGGCCATTTGGAAGAGTTTTTCGCGTAAATCATCCACATCATCAGGCATAGCGAGTAGCCCGTGTCCACCTTCTTTTACCACCCAGGGCACACCAGAGCCTGCTATTTGGGTGGCCAATACGGGTGTACCCAACAAGAGCGCTTCCACTAAAACAATACCGTAGGCTTCTGTTCTCTCAATGGATGGCAAGCAAAGGCACTGTGCGTTGGCGATTACTGCGTTGCGTAACCTGTCTGAGGCGTTTGAAATTAACCGTATCCGATGGCTCAAATTTAGCGATTGAATTAGGGAGATCAAGGCATCACTCTCCTTACCATCACCCAAAAGTATCAGGCTAACGTCCGGTAGATTAACCATGGCCCTTATCAACCGATCAAAGCCTTTGTAGTAAGTTAAGCGGCCCACCGCAGCCAAACGAAAACCTGATGACGGCCATTGGAGGTTCTCTGTGTCTTCAAGGCGTTTGGGGTTAACGCCCAATGGAATGATTGCCACTTTATCTCGCGCCAGAGATTGAAGAGGCTTACTGGCATCTGCATAAGCACCGCTTGCGACAACCACACTAGCTGCTTGTCGTAGCATTGCACCTTCAAAGCGCCGATATATTGGATAAGCCACTCGCAAGCGCCATTGATGGTTAGAGGTAACGACGTCGGAATGCCATTGAATCACCCAGGGGATTCGTCTTGCGCTGGGCAGAGCCAACAATTGAAATGCCGCGGGATTGGGTAAATGAAGGTGCAGAATTTCAGGCGAAAATTGCTGGATCTGGCGCCACATGTGGAAACCGAAAAATGGCGCCAACGGAGTAAAAAACGCTTCCCCATAGGCTTTTACCCCAACCAAATCGCGGTGGTCAATGAGCGTAACGCCGGGTTTGCGGTGAACCAACATCCGGCAGCGTACGTCTGATGAGGTGAATCCATCGAATAAATCCCCGCAGAAGCTCTCTATGCCGCCGGCTACAGGCGGGAAGTACTTGCCAATATGCAAAACACGCATGCCTAGTGACGCTTAACCGGAGATATACATTTAGTGATTCGAGTCAGCCTTGGCTTTGGCGGGTTGTTATTGCCGCTGGGCCTGGCGGTCAGCGGTTATATCGTCGGCCTCGATCTCTGCTTGTAGTCGCAAATTCTCTTCCGCCAGTATGGCCATTTTTTGACCAAGTCGGCGAATTCGTCGCTCATGTCGGGATGATTCGATATCCGCCTTCAGCATTTTTAATAGCAACAGCCCAATGGCCAGTGAAAACAGCAAATTGGGTGGGTAGGAAACACCCGTGTATGCCGCTAAAACGTCAATAATTTTTGGGAAAACCCCTAAAAGAACAGTGATGGCCGCGACCGTTAACCACCAAAGCGCGTAAGGGCCATGTAAACGGTCCCTGCGCACCAGATAGAGAATTGACGCGGCAAGCAATAAACCGATGAGTGAGGTGGTGATCTGGTAGCTCATGGAGTTCCCGCTTCGATTCTGGTGGCTGCCCGCTGCGGGTTTTTCGGCCCTAATCGGGACAAACACAGCACAGAGGTTTGCAGCATGTATTTAGTAACAACGAACCAGGAGCTAAAAACCCTCGAATGGCCTGCCTGTCGAGCAGACATGGTCACCGGAATTTCCTTAATAACCAGACCTTCCCGTTGCAATAGCATCAGCACCCCAATGTCCTGGTAATCAAGCAGGCTGGCGTAGCGCCGGCTGAGGATAGCTATGGCACGGAGATTGTAAGCTCGAAGCCCGGATGTGAAGTCCTTAATACTCAGTCTAGTCAATGTGCGGAAATAAGCCCAGGCAACCCTTTTGGCCGGGCTCAATCGGTGGGGGCATGCTCCGACGGCAACGTCTGCCTCACCGGATTGCACAGAATTGATGATTTTTGCCACCGAGCGGGCATGGTGCTGACCATCTGCATCCATTGTGACCACGTATTGGTAGTCATGCTTTAGCCCATAACGCATTCCAGCTTGGGTTGCGCACCAAGCACCCATGGGGAAGGGCAACTTCAAGACCGCGGCGCCAGCCGTCAAAGCAACGCTCCGGGTGCGGTCGGTGCTAGCATCGTCCACAACCACCACACAACATTGATGACGCGTCTTGATATCCCGCACCACAGCGCCCACCGTTCGTTCTTCATTGCGAGCCGGTATCACAACCAGAAAGTTGTTAGGATTTGACCGGTTTGAGGCGGCTGTACCCTCAAATAGACCGAAACGGCGGTTACTTGCGCCGTTTGTATCCACTGGTTTCCGCGCCACAGTTGTCCCCAAAAGGCGTGCTAAGTGGTGATTTTACCACCTGTTTTCCCCGAAAACCGGTATTTTTTCCGCGGCGTCGAAAATATTTGCTTTTTTGGTGGCGCTTTTTGCCGAAACAATCCGCTTTATATAAGTGAGACTGCTGCAAACACTGCAGCCAAATTCTGAAAACGATCACACAAGTGATCACCAAGGAGAGGGTTATTCCATGAAGAAGTTAGCAACAGCAATTGCTGGGTTAGCGTTATTGGCCGGCGGATCCGTTGCCGGTGCCTGCACACTCAGCGCTTGGTCATCTCAAAGTGGCACTGCGCCAACTATCGGTGGTCCTGGAGATCCCATTGAGTTAGCACGATATTCTGGTATCTGCTCAATGCAGGCAGCCGGCGATAACCAATTCGTTCAAGATAACTCACCAGCAGCAGAAGGTGCCCTAATTGCGCGCTTCTACTTTCTGGCAGACGGCTCAGGAAACGCCACCCTTTACGAAGCATATAGTGATGAAGGGGCAGCAAGCTCTGTGTTTTCCGTGTCGGCAGACGGCGCTAATGTGACGGTCACACCAGCATCTGGCACCGCTGCCTCAGCCGCGATGAAAGCCGGTTGGAATTCCGTTGAAGTGAGCTGGACAGCCGGTGGTGCGATTAACCTGTGGGTCAATAGCGATTCAACCACTGATGCTGCAGACGCTAGTGGCAATGATGGTGGTGGTGCCACAGTGGAAGCGATTCAGCTGGGATCAATTGAGGGGCTTGGCGGATTTACCTCCATTAACTTCGACCAGTATGAGTCTCGTCGCACTACTGCCATTGGGCGGGAAGTGGCGGGTGACTCCAATGGCGACGGTAACGTGAATTCCGGCGATATCATTGCGAATATTTTGGACTTCTTTGACCAAGCAGCGGCTACCGGTCAGCCTGACTGTAACGAAGATGGCAACGTGAACTCCGGTGATAACATTTGCGTCATCCTTACATTCTTCGGCCAAATTTAAGATAACGGTGAAAAAAATGAAATTTGTAACTCCTATAGCGATCGTCCTTGGCTTAGGCATGTCTGGATCTGTTCTAGCTAATTCAAGCGACTTGATTATGACCAACGTAGGTGGCGAGCTGAGTTTTGATTTCGTCAATAACTCAAGTGTTAGCGCGTTGGATTTCTCCGTCAAACTCAGTGGTATGGGTAAATTGGAAAGTGGGTCCTGTGTTTCGGGTCTGCCGTCCTCTCACGTAGGCCAATGCCAATTCTCCAATGGGGAACTGAAGGTCATTATCTACAGCCCGACCAACGAGGTTCTGGCATCCGGTCCGATCGGTCATGTGGTCGCCACTGGTGACTTCAACAAAACCAACGCAATCTCGGTGGGCGCTGTCAACATGTTTAATGCTGATGGTAGCCAGGCCCAGAGTGAGTCATTGCGCAACGCCAATGATGAGTTGAAGTTGAAGGAATTGCGTTAATTTCTTGGAAACACTGAAAAAACCCCGTCCTGGGGCTACCAGGTCGGGGTTGTTTTACGTTAGTATGGCGACGTTTGCGCTGATGCTAGGTGAACGTTGCGTCGTATACAAATTGAAGGGGTGACTCTAAAAATGAACGTTTTTTCCAGCCGCAAGACGGCTTTGGCTTTACTATTAGGTATAACCTCCGGCGCTGCCATTGCGGTTCCGCGAGTGGATATTGGTGACGGAACAGCAGCAGCGGGTGCCACTGCCTCCGTATCTTTGGATTTTTTCGGTGACGGTGCTGTGGCCAGCGGAGATATTACGTTCTCCTACGACCCTGCCTTTGTTACGCCAACGCTGAATTGCGCGGCCACTCTGGGCGCCGTGGGTCACACGGTCGCCTGTAATGATACCGGGACCTCTATCCAGGTCTTGATCAACGCTCCTGTGGTCTTTCCGATTCCGGCAGCTCCAGATGGATCTCTGGGGTCTATCGATTTTCTGATTGATGCGGGTCAAGCCGAAGGCGCAAGCAGCGATCTGACGATTACTGCCGAGAACTACTTTAATGGTGGTGGCACGGGTGTGGCTCCTGATCCGGCAGATCCGTCTACCAACGGTACAGTGACGGTTCAGATGGGTCCTGGACCGGGGGTACTTAATGTACAGCCACCAACGTTAGATTTGGCCGCTGACGTCAATGCTCCGGCAGGAACGGGTGTCATCACCATTTCTAACGACGGTGTTGCGGGTGACGCAGACATTTCTCCGGTGTGTTCATTAGGTACACCGACAGGTGGAGCCACGGTTTCTGTTACTGCTGCTCCAGCGACCCTTGCTCCTGGCGCTAGTGGAATGGTTACGGCCAGTTGTTCAGGTGCCGCTGTTGGTGTCACAACTGTGGACTACACCTGTACTGCAGGCGCCGCCACAATCACTAACGACACCTCTGCGATTACTTGCACCATTGCCATGGGCACACCGGCGCCAAACCCGGCGGCTGGCAGCGCAATCACCGCAACCGTAGGTCCTGTGGTACGAGGCAGCGCAGGCACCGCCAGCGTTTCCTTTACGGAGACCAACAACAGCGGTGGCGCGTATGATGTGGCTTGTACCCTCGACGATGACGGTGCTGGTGCATTTGCCATTGCGGGTGCAGCGTCAGCTACCGTTGATGCGGCAACTCCCTTCAGCTTCGCGGTAACTGGCCAGTCTTCGGCTATGGATCCGCAGCCTACGGGAATGGCAACGTGTACTTACAGCAACGGCGCTGCCGGTGCGGTCACGATCGCTCTGGGCATCTCCTTGATCCCTGAGATTGTTCCGACCATGACCGAATGGGGTTTGATTATTCTAACCCTGGCTCTGGTTGGCTTTGGTGCCTTCCAGCTGCGTCGACGCACGCCTCTGGCGTAAGTCAAACATCACATGATGTGAAGAAAGCCGGGGCTTGCCCCGGCTTTTTTTTGTCCGATGATGGGCGCCGGGCTGCAGTGATCAAAGGGCGCCAACGCGCAGATAAATTCTTCTGGTATACCCTGTAGGTCCTACTGGGGACATCGGCTAAAAAGCCTTAACCAATGCCAGAAAGGCATTGACTGCTAGATCTGAGCTGGGTTGAGACTAACTAAAAGGATGGACCAAACGGTTGTCTTCAATTACTCGAATATTTGATTCAGAGTACCAGTCCCCAAGTACCAGCCGTCGCCCGGGTTGACCGTTGACCGTTAGTTCATGGATTGCCGGACGGTGAGTATGGCCATGAATCATTTGCTGCACACCGGCTGAGGCCATTTGATCAAGAACGGCCTGGGCGTTAACGTCCATTATGGCCTCTTCGGCCTGACTGGTATGAGACTTCGATTGATCTCTCGCCTGGTTGGCTAAGGCCAATCGGGCTTCAATCGGCTGAGCCAATACTGCTTGCTGCCAACGGTTATCGCGAACCTCTTGCCGAATCGACTGATAGACCTGGTCGTCGGTGCATAGGTGGTCGCCATGGCAGAGTAATGTTGGGGTGCCGTCAATGTCGATAATTGCGCCATCTTCCAGGCGTTGCATGCCGCAAAGGGCAGCGAACTGCTCCCCAATAAGAAAGTCGCGATTGCCCGGAATAAAGGACACTGTCACACCTCGTTCACTCAAAGTGCGAAGTAGGTTCGCCGTATCGTTTGCCGACGCGGTGAGATAGTCGTCTCCGATCCAATATTCAAACAGATCGCCGAGAATATACAGTTCTTGAATGGTGCTGTTGTAGCGTTTTAAGCAGCGCTCAAACTGCTCCAGTGTTTCCGGGCGGTCTGGGTCTAGGTGGAGGTCGGAAACGAACAGTTTCACGCTCTGACTCCAAGGGGCAGTTCCGCTTTTAGCACAATCGGCCGCTTTGCCAGCTGAGCTCGAGCACTGGCGGCTTTGAACCTACGAAACAAACGATCCACTATCCCTCGGCGGCGGGCTGCGGGTCGGTCTCGGCAACTGCCGGAGGCGGTGCACTCATAGGTGTCGCCTTGATCAAAGTCACTGGTGCGAGCGGCACATCTCGGGGAAACGGGCCGCCAGCACCCGTTGGTACTGTTCGAATGGCCTCGATGACCTCCATACCTGAAACCACACGCGCGAAAACGGCGTAGCCCCAGGCCCGAGAATTGGTTTTACCGGTGTGATTAAGGGCGATGTTGTCAGCCACGTTGATGTAAAACTGGGACGTTGCTGAATGCGGGTCTGCGGTTCTCGCCATTGCTAATGTTCCCACCCCATTGGACACCATATTGTCGGCTTCATTGGTTATGGGTTGGAGGGTCGGTTTCTTTGTGAAATCTGGCGCGAAGCCGCCGCCCTGAATGACAAAGGAGCCGATAATCCGATGGAAAATCGTACCGTCATAAAAACCACTGTCGACATAGTTAAGAAAGTTAGCAACGCTATTGGGTGCCTTGTCCGGCATCAGCTCAATCACAAAACTACCCAGAGAGGTTTCGATATTCACAAAACTGGCCTGCGCCGGTTCGCTTGCCGGAATGTTGCTGTCATCCGCCGCGTCTTGGGCTTCGGCGGCTAGGGTGACTAACAGGACAGAGGCAATAAGGGCTCGAAACATGGTAACTCTCCGGGTTTTCTAGTGGGCAAGTCTACCCAAGATTGTGCAAGCCGGCACCCCCTCTTAG
The DNA here is from genome assembly GCA_964559945.1 of uncultured Gammaproteobacteria bacterium. GTDB lineage: Bacteria > Pseudomonadota > Gammaproteobacteria > Xanthomonadales > SZUA-38 > JANQOZ01. The sequence goes on from CAZLJY010000050.1 coordinate 25,666, forward strand.
ACAAGAAAAGACGCAAGCTGTTGGGTTGTTGGCTAGGCCTCATAGGGTTTGGCTTGGGGCAAATACTAGGGGATTTGACCAGATCAGTGGAAATTGTCGGAATTGTACAAAAAACAGGCACTGGGAGCCTCTACGGGCTGATTAAAACTATCCGCTGTTACTATCGAATGTGTTAAAATCGTCGCTACTGAACGCTTACAGCGGCGCTAAGCACAACTCACCCCAATGTCCCTGGGATAACCGTTGACCAGACGGGTTGACTGGACAGGTGCTTATCGAAAGATTTGCCATCTACCTGGGTGCTTCCCAAGTGCATTGCGCCATGCTCGAAAAAAAGGTCCTTTGAATGGCTGAATTGGCCAA
>CAZLJY010000051.1:0-25854 GCA_964559945.1 uncultured Gammaproteobacteria bacterium
GCTATTATTGGTCAGCAGATAACAAGGAAACAGATGTTTTCCTAAATGACTTTTATTCGAGGTACTGCGTTTGTTGTGCAAAAACATAACCATTCGTTGCAGTTCGGTCAGACCGCAAATGGCCTCCCACCTGACCGGCCTCACGGCCGAGAACTTACCTTAGGCGTTATGGACTAGTATGAATATAGAAGAGAAGACAGACGAAATCGCAAAGTCTATTCGAAAGCTCACCTTGGCTGTCTGGGCTGTGGCCTTAGCGCTTATCGCAAGTTTCCTATTTTCAGTCTTTCCCTGGTTTTTCCCAGATTTTTTTATCGACAGATTCGATGCAGAGATTTCCACCGAAAATATCGAATTTTCAGAGCCAATAGTTACCCCTGCAACCCCAGCTGCACCACTTGAGTGGCAGACCCCGGAGATCGACTTTTACGATTTGCCGGTAGAGGAACAAATAGATCGAGCAAGCATGATCGCGGTTGCTGAATATGTCGAGAGTCCGGATGGGCAGATGAAAGCGATAATTCAGGAGATACTGAAGAAGGAGCCCAATACGATTTCCTACTATGAAATCGGAGATGAGCATCCATCGTCGAGTTACTACCCACAAGAAGGTTACTCCCATGGCGATGGCTTAATCATATTCTTTACCGGGTCTCCAGCGACTATGGCCGTTGCAAGCAGTTTTACCGGCAATAGGATTCGCAGTTTGGGAGATATGCCATTGGATCTTTTGAGGTCTAAGTGCAAGGAGTAGCCACGCCTAAGAACATCAGATAGCCGCCCTTTAGCATGCTGTACGTTTAGATGGCTACTGATTGCAAAAAGGAAATTCGTAACAAAGCAACCCGCCGTTCTTGAGTTGTTTCGGGGTGGTATAGGAATGGCGGCTACAATTTCGGCGCTTCCCGAAGCTGGATCACCGCATCACGGCGACTCAATATCTGTGGCGCATGCCGTCCCTAACTCGGTTCACGCGTAAAGGACTACATTGGTTCTTATCTCCTATCGCTCGAGAATTTAGCAACTGGGCAATCTTATGCTCCCGGGTGGCGCGTTCCGAGAATGTCTGTAAATTTGCATATCAATCCATAGGGAAATAAGGTGGGTTATGAAGTGCTATTTTCGGTAAGGATGGAAGACTGAGCGGGATCGGTGATGATGCAAAACGATCAAACCTTTTTTAGACGTTTTTTCGATGGCGTGTCCTGGGGGGTGGGCTTTGGACTGGCGGTAGGGCTAATTCTAGTCACTGTCGTTTTCGCAATCGATTGGATTGAATCTGGACCTAGACGAGGGTCTGTCGAAGTCATCGATTGGCACAGTTTCGAAGTTTCAAACAAGACGCATTTCCTGAACGAATCAAGCGAAAATGATGGAGGTCTCCACATCTCCGGCGAGATCAAATTTACCGAACTTCCAGACAAAAGTTTCGTATCTGTCATGCTCACGGTAAGAAACGAAACAGGTGGTTACGTTGACAGCTGTGCGGACGAATTTCCAGTAGCCTACCTTTCGGAAAAGAAGCGATCGTTCAACGTGCACTGCGACAATGTTTTCACAGAAGAACAATTCCGAGACTATGAGGTTTCGATTCGCGCCTATGATCGGTGAGCCTCTGAAAGCTACAGCTGAGCATAGTCGTATGCACAAAGCTGGCTCAATCTGCAATCGCAACAGGGTTTTTGGCATGCCGAGCAGCGCAAACAGGAGCTAAACGTCGAACGTCTATTGGCGGCATAGGCGGACCGCGCACAACACTGAAAGTCGCAAACGCAATTCGGACAGCAATGAAAAAAGTAGACTTTTTTAGATCGATCTTTATTGGGCTTAGTTTTTTCCTAGTCATCAGCTCAGATGTCATGGGTGAAGAGCTAGGGTCATCTTCTGCGCAACTGGCACTGTTGCTGGCAACCCTAATTTCTTTTGTTGTTTGGATGTTTTTCAGTCTTCGCCATTGGCGCGAGGTTAGAGAAGAATCTGCGGCACATGAACAATGCCTTCGAAATGAAATATCAGCCATGCAGAAACAGAACAAATCGTCGCAGACGGTTCTGGGTCCGGGATGCCAGGGCCAATAACTAATCGTCGCCATTCGTTGCGGTTGCATCCGGCCTCTATCTGAATGAAAAAGCTTTTGTTCGTATGTAGCGAAAACCGATTGAGGAGCCCAACGGCGGAAGCCGTGTTTTCTAGCTATGAAAATGTAGAGGCAATTGGTGCCGGTACCAACAAGGATTCAGAAAACCCGATAACAGGGGATCTAATTCGATGGGCCGATGTCATTTTAGTTATGGAAAAAACTCACCGCTCGAAAATTTCAAAAAAGTACAGGGCACAGCTTTCAGGCAAGCGGCTGTGTGTTCTAGAAATTCCAGATAATTTCGAATACATGGATCCAAGGCTAGTGCAACTACTTAAAGCCAAGGTTCCTCGTTACGTTCAGTTTTGAAATGTTGCTAACACCCATGGACATAATGCGATTTGTAGGAGTTCGTAAATGAGCGTTAGCCATTTCATGAGGTTCAAAGGAGGGTTTGGGTATCCCACCGAAGATGGCAGTCATGAAGACTTAGAATCAATCTTGAATGAGCCTGCTCTTTTTCTATCCGAAGAATTGAAAAAGCAGGGGATCAAGTGTTCCCTACCGGAATGGGGCGGTTATGACTACGAGATGCGGTGCCCAGTGGGTGACAGAGAATACCGTGTTTCTCTATGTTTCGATTACGTGCGCTGGGAGTGGTTTGAAGTATCTTACGTTCCTACGCTTGGTTTTCTGGCGAAGCTATTGGGTAATGACGAAACGGAGGAAATGGAAAAACTCAGCAAATCGATAAGCGCAGCCTTTGAAAGTCGCAGTGGCATTACAGATATCCGGTGGTATGAAAAACCTCTCGGCAATCCAGAGGTTGGGTACGCGCCGTCACCCGTAACACCATAAACACAATGGACGCGCCTAACCGTCGTGGGAAACTGCGTGTTAAGAGGTTAGGCAATTAGTCAGCAGCTGATGTGGGTGATCGGACATGAGATTAGGTATCCACGCTAACAGAGCGATTAGCTCACTTACGATTGCAGGAGCTGCAGTGGGCGCTTCTACGAGTATGGTATCTGCGTCGAGTATGAAAGATGATTTTGCGAATTTCCAAATCGCGTTAGTGATCTGTGGAGTGTACGTTTGAGGCTTGTGGTGTGGAATTGAACTGGTGGAAGATCGACCCGTATCGATACGCCCAAGATGGTTGTGTCTGAGCACCGGCGTTATGGCGAAAAAATCAATTACCGATGACCTGGCAGCCAAAGGCTACACCATAGTCGAACACGTCTTGAGTGATCGGAAGTGTGAAGTATTAAAGGGAAGTCTTCCGGCTCTCGACACTGCAGGTTCAAGGATCTTGTTGTCACTAAAACGATTTAAAGATCTAGCTAAAGACCTCCGATCAAACGCCAGTCTCGCTACCTATCTTTCTGAGTTGGTCGCTGTTGAGTGTGTCTTCTTCAACAAAACACGGGACCAAAATTGGGCTGTGACTCTACATCGCGATACGGTGTTGCCAGCAATGGGCAGGGGCGAATGGTCATCGGCAGGTACTAAAGAAGGAATGGACTGTGTAAAACCAACACGTCAATTCATGGATCAGTGTTTAGCGGTACGCGTTCACCTAGATGGCGCATCGAAAGAAGATATCAGCGTTGTTCCAGGCTCCCACCTTACAGAGCAGCAGTATGAACGTTCGGAGGCCATACCCATAGCCGTCAAAAAGGGTGCCGCTTTAGTTCTGCATCCTACTTTGGCGCATGCATCATCTAAGTTACACGATGGGAGCAACAGAAGAGTCTTGCACTATGTTTTCGCGCCCAAGCAGCTTCCTGTTGGTTACGATTGGTACAATGCCGACTAGCCACATACAGCAGCGGACAGTCGAAACGCTGGACCTACCGCTGGCGTCTGACGGGAGGCGTTTTGAGAATTAGCTATGTTTGCTTGTTGTTTGGTGCCAAGGGTCAACCCATTTGCCATCGCGCAGGCCATGCGTGATGCGTCGGAAAGATATGAGCCTGCCTAACAGAAATACCCGGCTCATCAGTAAAACGCTAGACGTTCTTCCAGCAACTGAGCATAGTCGTTATGCGAGCTAGAAAAGAGAATATTCGAAATCTGGTAACATTGGTGGCGGTCGCGATTGGCGCTGTGTTGGTTTTCTTGGCACTGCGGTTCCTCGCCGTAGATGAGTGTTTGGATTGGGGCGGCAGAACAATAAGTAACGGCTTTGCATGTGACTTTGGCGGTGGGGACGTAAAATCTTGGGCGATATTGGTAAGTCCGGTTTTCTATATTACGTCGATTTTTGTACCGTTGGTGTTTAGTAGGGCTGCCTATCATTTGTTAGCAAGAGCCGGGACACGCAAAACTCCTGAGGGTCGATAAATCTTATTCGTCGCGGGTCGTTGCTGGTGTCTTGCAGAGTTTGAGTTCTTTGTAGCCTCTGGCCAAATGGGAGTGTTAGTTGGTGGGTCTGTTAGGAAAGAGTGAATCTAAAAAGCGGCCCCTCACGGCGCCAGCTAACGCAAGTCCTGTGGCACCACTATGAACCGCCGAAAATTCTGCATCGCTTCCATAGCCTCCAGCTTGCTTGCTGGGTGCAGCGAAGACGCGGCTTCGCCGATGATAGACATCAAGCCCTTTGATCCTGCGCGTTTTCAATCGCTGATGGAAGAACTGCGGCTCGCCTACGAGGCTAAGGGGCTTCACGTCAGCGAGTCTTTGCAGCCCGGATTGAGCTATGACGAAATTCAGCGAAAGACTTCGTGGTTTCCGAGTCCGATGCCGGCCGAGTTAGTGTCGCTGTATCAGTGGCGTAACGGTCAAAAAGCCGATGCGTGGAATACCGAGTATCCGTTTTGGATCAGAGATTGTTCCCTTACGAGCATCGAACGCGCGGAATTCGAATATGCCAGCGTTATGGAGTCTTACGGTACATATCCACCGGACCATGACATGTTGAAGCACTCATTTCCGTTTGCGAGTTTTAATGGTGGCTGGATGGTTTTTCCCTGCGAAGGTCATAACCTCCAACCCAGTTATCCTAGGCCTATCATCTTTGTTCTGGAAGGAATATTGGTTTTCTTTTACTCCATGGAACTTATGGCTAGAACATGTATCGAATGGGTTCAGTCCGGTGAAAGGGATGAAAGCAACATCAACCTGCCAGAAGAAGTAGAGCGACAAATATGGCAGAAACACAATCCTGGCATTTTTCAGCGATAACACCCAACAAATGAACCGAGCTAGCAACCGAGCTAATGCGGAGTCCAATTGCTGTTGAGAATTTTCTTTCTAGTAACCTCATACCTGCTATTAGCTTCTTGTCACTCATCACCGGAAGAGACAGAAAAAGCTAGGTTACTTGGTGAGCGATTGATGAACTCGGTTGTGGAATATCCGGAAGTCATTCTCAATCAAAAAAGAGATTTTGAAGGCGTTGTCATCATTGGCGATGGTCTAGCAGATCGGCTATTCAATCTGGCTTCAACGTTTCGCGAAGGATGTTCCTCGGAGGCTTTTTCTGGTCCTTCGCCAGTGCATGGCCAATTCTGGGATACGCATCATCTATATTTCGTCTGCGAAGGAAAAAAGATACTAGGGGTTCGATTGAAGTATCAGAACCGCATCGACAAATTTCATATCCGCGGCTATTGGTCACCACAGCGCAAATATTTGCTGCAACCTACCGCTGAACCGATAGCCGCTCCGCCGACGTCTGATGTGGCGCGGTAGAAGTCATTGAAGCCAATACTCGTATTGCTGCCAGGAACAGACGGAACGGGGAGCTTGTTTCAACCATTTACAGACATTTCGACGCTCGAAACGTTAGTGGTTCGTTATCCTTCCGATGAGGAGTCTAGCTATCTAGAACTCGCGGAATTCGTCAAACAATTTTTGCCAACATCCGCGCCCTACATAATTCTCGGTGAGTCGTTTTCAGGTCCAATCGCCGTTGCGGTAGCTCAGTCTAAACCGCCTGGTTTAGTGGGTCTTATTCTTTGTGCATCGTTTATCTCTAGCCCCCTGAAACTATTAAGGACGCTCGCTCCACTCGCGCGGTTTGCTCCGACGTCAATACCTAGAACGCTGTTAGCGATCATGCTCATGGGCCGTTTTCGATCAAACGATCTGGTCGAAAACACTATTGATGCCATTCGATCGGTGAAGCCAAGCGTTCTTCGCCAACGAATTCGCAGCGTGATGACCGTAGACTACAGGGACAACGCCCGAGAAGTGGATGTTCCAGCGCTATATTTGAGAGCCACAGAGGATAGGATTATTTCGGAAAAATCAGCTACTGAGTTCTTGAACTATTGCCCGAAGGCAGAAATCGTTGAAGTCGCAGCGCCACATTTTTTACTGCAATGCTGCCCCAAAGAGGCTTCAGCGTGCATCGAGAAATTTGCCTGCGGCCTATCGGATGACTTCTAACCTTTTCCTGCAGCTGATCGCAGGCGCTAGCCGCGAAAATGGACCAACCACTACTCACCTTAGATCTGGCCATTTTGTTGGCCATGGCAACGCCTTAGTCAATAGAAACGGCGCCATTGAAACCGTTCCATGGCAACGCTGACGACCCACTCCAACATAAGCAAGCATCAGATATACAATGGGCAGACAGGACGGACAATCAGGCGTAACCATAGGGGCCAATTATTGTGAGATTACTAGCAACGATTTTTACCTTTATCGTGGCCGTCAGCCACGTAGGGATTTTGGTGTTGGAGATGTTCTTTTGGAATCATCCGATTGGGCAAAAAATATTTTTGATGACCCCAGAGGTGGCAGCCTCTTCTGAAGTTCTGGCCATGAACCAGGGGCTTTATAACGGTTTTCTGGCCGCAGGGTTATTTTGGGGTCTATGGGTCAAACGCTTTGACATTAAGGTGTTCTTTCTGTGTTGCGTTGTAGTTGCAGGAATATTTGGCGGCATTACGGCCAAGACCAGCATTTTATTTACCCAAGGGCTACCAGCATTAATTGCACTGGTTCTCGTTCTGATGAGTCCGCGAAATACCGCGGATCAAAATTAACATCAATACCACGCTGCTGAAGGTAAACCCTATTTCTCTTACCACGCTGGACTAGCATGAAGACATTTAATGGAACCTGTCACTGTCAGGCGGTCAAATTTGAAATCGATACTGACCTGGAAGAACTGACCACCTGTGATTGTTCCATATGTCATCGAAAAAACGCTTTGATGGTTAAAGTGCATGAAAGCGCCATGCGAATACTGTCCAGTGATGATGAGCTATCAACCTACACCTTTAACACCCATACCGCGCAACACTATTTCTGCAAAACCTGCGGGATTTATCCTTTTCATCGAAAACGGGTAACACCCGATTATTTTGGCGTTAACGTTATGTGTCTTAAGGATTTTGATCCTAGTGGCATTCCCGTTCGCGCGACTGACGGAAAAGGGATGTCGTAACGTTGGCCAGCGGTGTAGGCGCCCAGCGCAATGCTGCACCCCAATGCCATGCCGCTAAGCAATTAAGGGTCATCTAGGGTGCTTTGGTGGTAGATTGAACCGTCGACAATATCTAACGTAAAGGGAGTGGAGTTTGCCACGAGTTAATTGGAAGCAGGCGGGAGTCGAAGCGTCTTTATTGTTAATCGGGGTCTTGTTGGCCCTACTAGCCCAGGCCTGGTGGGAGGTTCAAAATGAGCGCGAGACGATTAACGAGTATGCGGCAAACCTGCAGATAGAAATCACCGCCAATCAGGAAGAACTGCGAAAGGGCATCCAGCGACACGAAGGCTACATTGACGCCGGCACAGCGCTTATCGAGGGCATGCAGGAACCACTTAATCCGGAATCCTCCCCAGGCATTAAAGAGCAGATCACCATACTCGGCTACATCGGTGATTTTCGCCCAGCCACCTCATCACTGGAAAATCTTGTGGGAACCGGCGGGTTGGGGCTATTAGAAAGCACCGAGCTTCAACTGGCGATTTCCAACTACGCCCGGGGTATTGATGATCACAATGTTGTACAGGCTGAAAATTTAGCGTTCTTTCTTAACGTATTTATCCCCTTCGTCAGCGATCATGCTTCGTTGTTAGAGTTAGATTTCTTGCCCGATTCTATGGGTCTACCCGAAACCAGTAGATTCGATTGGGAACTCAACGCGCTAACGGGCTCCCTGATATTCGAGAATTTGGTATTACGACGGATATCGGCGGAGACCGACGCGAAGATCTATGCTGAGCGATTGCTTGCGATATCAGAAGAGCTTCAACGGCTGCTGCAGGCAGAAGTTTATTGAGCATCAACGGTAATATTCAGGCTGGGTTTCGGTTTCAATCCTGTCATCCGATCAATAGCCTTATCGATAGTATGGTCACCTCAGCGGATGAATCGCGCAGGTGGGAGACCCAATGAAAGACATCCCCGGAATCGACGAAGAGGGCAACCCGAAAAACGGACCCTTTACCTTGTACTTCAAGAACGGCTCAATCTCTTGCCAGGGTGAGTTCGACGATGGAAAGAAATCGGGAACCTGGAAGTACTTCCTCAACAACGGCCAGATGCAATCAGCTGGAAAGTACAAGAACGGCAAGATCGTTGGTCGGTGGAAATGGTTTTTCAAGACTGGCGAGCCGCGAGGGACGGGTGGCTTCGATGATGAGGAGCAGAAACATGGTGTATGGAAACGGTTCCATGCCAATGGCCAGCTGTGGGACGAAGGCCGCTTTGAGCACGGAAAAAAGCGCGGTACTTGGAAGGTTTATGATGAGAAGGGCAAGCTTCTAAAGACGCAAACCTTTAAGTAATGGGGCGGGCATTGGCGTTTGCTATGAGTGCGGCGCCCAGTATCCAGCGAACCCCGGGCGCTACCAATGATCGCAAACCCTATGAGCCCTAATCGAAAAATGAAAAACACGGTCACCCTATACAGGCCTACAGGTCCAGAAGAATTGGAATTAGTACGAGCGAGCGATTTTAAGGAATGGCCGCCGCGTCTGCCGGACCAACCGATATTTTATCCAGTGACTAACGAACAATATGCAATACAGATTGCTCGCGATTGGAATGTGAAAGCCAGTGGACAAGGGTTTGTTACCAAATTTCATGTGGATGCCAAATTCATGTCTCAATTTCCCATTGAGACCGTCGGAGGCTCCCAACATACCGAGTGGTGGGTACCCGCTGAGCGGCTATCGGAATTGAACGAAAACATTATCGGAAAGATCGAGGTGCTGCATGAGTTCGGTACCTAAATCAGCATCCAGGTTCAGGGGTGTAATCAAATTTGGGCCGCTAATTGGGTTAATTTGTGCGTTGTGTCTGGCGTTAGCCGCGTGTGCGGACAGCGACGGTTATTTGCCTCAGAACGGCGACATCATTTTCCATACCTCGACGTCGTCCCAAAGCAAGGCCATACAGCTGGCTACCCATTCGGCCTATAGCCACATGGGAATCGTTTATATCCGTGATTCGGTTCCCTACGTCTATGAGGCCATTCAGCCCGTAAAATCCACACCGCTACAACAATGGATATCACGGGGGGAAGGCAAGCGCTATGTTGTTAAGCGACTAAAGCGCGCCGAGGAGATTTTGGTCCCGGAGGTTTTCGATGGGATGTGGCGAATTGGTGAAGCCATGCAGGGAAAAGACTACGACTTAACCTTTGAATGGTCCGACGATCGAATCTATTGTTCTGAACTTGTTTGGAAGATGTACAAACGAGGTGCTGGCGTTGAGCTGGGGTCGTTGCAGAATTTGCAACAGTTCGATTTTTCCCACGACGTGGTCAAGGCGAAAATTCAACAGCGATACCCCAACGGGTTGCCGGAAAATGAGCCGGTGATTTCGCCGGATGCCATATTTCGTTCCGAGCAGCTTGAGACGGTTTTTGAGTCGCTTTAGGGTTTTGCTATTCCCAGTCGTTAACCCGTCTGCGTAGTTGCTTGGTAGCAACAAGGACCCCATCATTGAAGAGAGAAGAAATACTGCTTGTCTATGATCGTGAGTGCCCCGCTTGCAATATGTACTGTCAGATCGTCACGATCCGTCAGAGCGTTGGGGATTTACGTATCGTTGATGCCAGGGAAGACAGCGAGGTCATGGACGAGATTACCGCTCAAGGTCTCGATATTGATCAGGGAATGGTGCTTAAGATGGGTGAGCAGCTTTACTATGGGTCAGATGCGATTCACGCTCTTGCTCTTATCAGCAGCAGATCTGGGATCTTCAATCGAGCCAATTATTGGATTTTTCGGTCGAAGACTGCGTCATCGGTTCTCTACCCCGCACTTAGATTTTGTCGAAACCTGTTGTTGAAAATACTCGGCAAAACCAAAATCAATAATCTAAATGTTGATGGTAATGATAGGTTTTAGACGGTCTGCTCGGTGGCCAAACGAAGGACGGCGATATCGCTTCTTATAAACTTACTGATGAATTGTTCAGGGGCAAAAGATGAAAAAACTATCCCAGTTACCTAACGAGCGCACATCATGACCGGCCCTGCCCGAGCGGGAGGGCTGCTCTACGCCAAAAACCTAGAACAGGTATCCCAGTTCTACCAATCGGTTCTGGCGATGCAGCGCCTTTACGGGGATGAGGAACACGTAGTTTTGGAGTCCCCTGATTTTCAGTTCATTATCCATGCCATTCCTGCTCACATTGCTGAACATATTTCGATTTCCAGTCCGCCTGAACATCGAGAAACCACGCCCATAAAGTTATTTTTTACTGTTCCCAGTATTCAGGATGCGCGAGCGACCGCGCTCTCACTGGGCGGTGAGGTGTTTGAGCAATCCTGGGAGGGTCCGGGATTTGTTGTTTGTAACGCCTGTGATCCAGAAGGCAATATATTTCAGGTGCGGCAAAGTGCGCAGACCAGTGAGTCAGGGTGATTTGGGATGAAGGTTAAGCGCATTGTGACGAATATCGAATCTGAGAATTTGGAGTCTGCGAAAAAATTCTATGGCGACATTTTTGGACTCAACTTACTAATGGATTTAGGTTGGATCCAGACCTACGGTTGCGACCGCCAGATGCCTATCCAAATCAGTATCGCCCAGCAGGGAGGTTCGGGAACCCCGGTGCCAGACCTCTCGATTGAGGTCGACGATTTGGAGACTGCCCTCAGCAGGATTGGCGACGCAAAGATTGCTCTGGAATACGGACCGGTCACCGAGCCGTGGGGGATCCGGCGTTTTTTTGTTCGAGACCCCTTCGGAAAATTGGTAAACGTCTCTCAACACCAATAAGACGAGCGCCGGAAATGGGCAACGTTATTTCATCATTCTAGGACAAACCTACGGCTTGCAATGGTGATAACGTAATTTTTATTCCTACCTGCAGAACGCCTAAATGTTCGCAAGAAAAATCCTGAGCCCGTTGATCTTCCTGGTATGGGGAGTGAATGTTGCAGCGCAGCCGCTGGAGGTGATTGATGTCCAGATACCTAGCCACCAAATTCTTTTAGCTGGGTCCATCGTGCTGCCGACAGATCAACCGGCCGTTGCGGCGGTGGTGTTTGTCCATGGTTCAGGTAAACAACCACGAAGTCTGTCATTGGCTCAGCACTTTGCCGGCAATGGCATTGCCGCTTTGGTTTATGACAAACGCGGGGTTGGTGAATCGGGTGGGGTCTACGAGAGCAAGCAGAGCGTTAGCGAAAAGAATTTGCAGTTACTCGCCGCCGATGCGGCAGCGGCGCTGGCGGTGCTTCAACAACATCCAGCAACCCAAGATTTGCCGCTCGGTCTAACAGGGATTAGTCAGGCGGGCTGGATTGTTCCGCTGGCCGCTGAGAAAAGTCCTAGGCTGAATTTTATGCTGCTTTGGAGCGGGCCGGTCTGTAAGGTCAGCGAAGAAGATATCTTCAGCAAATACACCGCCGACCTAGACAGCAAGAAAATCCCTTCCTTTCGCCAAGCATTGCAGGCTAGAAAACGTCCCTACCAATGGCCTGATTTTCTGGGCCGCGATATCAATCCGAGTGACAGCCTTAGCAAGCTCAACATACCCGGCCTTTGGATATTCGGTGCCCAGGATGGCAGTGTGCCGGTGGACCTTTCAATAGACCGCCTGCAGGAGCATATCGCGAGCGGACACCCCTATGAATACGTGCTGTATTCCGGAGAGGGTCATAACAATATTCCCGGCACCATTGCCGGCGCCATTGACTGGATCAAACGGCAGAACCGCTGAGCGGCCTAAGCGGCAATCTCCTCAACAGGCTTGGGTGAGGGTGACAAGCGCCAGATGTTATGGCGAACCTCTTTGCTCAGAATAATTTTCGAATCCCGAATCACAATCTCCAGCGCTTCGTTGAACACCAGCTTGCCGTCATCGGCGGTGGTCAGCACGCCTTCCCGGCGCAGCACTCTGATGAAGTTCTTAAACAAGGCTTTGTCGAAATACTCCGGTGTCTCAAAGGCCACGGTGACTGCCAGTCGCTTGGCGGTGTGATGACACTGATTTTCAAGTTCCGATGCGCTTAAGGTGCCGGAGCCGTTCTTCACCAGTAGAGCCACGGTGATATAGAACCGCTCAAGGGAGGAGAAGATAGGCTGGCTCAGCAAGGAAAGCTGCAGGGCTTCAAGGGTCTCTCCTCGTCCCCGCTGGAGTTCATCGGCCTGATCTGCGGCAACCAGCAATCCGCGCTGGCGCAGGTGGTTGAGGCACTGGTTACAGGCCTCTAAAAACTCATCGCAGTTCCAGGGCAAAAACAGCTCGTCTTTTAAGAACGGGTACAAGACCCTGGACATGCGCTCGAAATCCCGGCGTTTAAAGGTCATGTTGTTGCGAAACACGCAGGCGCACCAGGAATACACCGCCACCGCGTGCAGCGAGTTGTTGCGGAAGTAGGACAGCAGCCAGGCGTTCTTTTCGCTGCACACCACCATTTCCCCCAGGCTGTCGCTGCGTCGATCAACCAAGCCAAACTGGCTGCAGTAGGCCACCACGTCTTTTCCGCTCATCTCTGTGACGGATGTATGAGAGGACATAGGCAGGGCAATCATGAGATCGCGAAGCAGATCAATCTGGGCTTCCAGGTCTTCAACGGCCATTGCGTTGCGGGGGCTGGACAGCAGGGCGATGGCCAGCAGGTTCATCGGATTGACCACAGAGGCAGAATTAATCCGGCGCATAATTCGCATGCTGAGCTTGTCCACAGAGCTGGCAAGCCATGGCGGTCGCTGATCGTCCGCAGGAACCTTTTCTCGCCAGTCCGATTCCATTTCATCCAAATGGCCGGCCAGGTCGATGGGTTCACCGTAGCTCACGTGCATCTGGCCAAACTTCTTTTTTAAGATCGAAAATGACCGCAGCAAGCCGGACAGGGTTTCTTTCTTCTTTCGCCCGCCGGAGAGCTCTCCCAGGTAGGAGTCCCCCTCCACCAGCTGCTCATAGCCAAAATACACCGGCACAAACACCACCGGGCGTTCTTGGTGGCGCAGAAAGCTGCGCACCGTCATCGACAGCATGCCGGTTTGGGGTTTGAGCAAACGGCCAGTGCGACTGCGAGTGCCTTCAATAAAATACTCAAGGGTCACGCCGCGGGAGAAGATGGTGTCTAGGTATTCGGTGAACACGGTGGAGTACAGTGCGTTTGAGCGGAAGCTCCGGCGCAGATAAAACGCGCCGCAGCGCCGAATCACCGAACCCACGACTGGCAGATTTAGGTTAACGCCGGCCGCGATATGGGGAACGGCAAAGCCGGAGTGGTACACCAAATACGACACCAGCAGGTAATCGATATGACTGCGATGGCAGGGCACGTAAACAATTTCAGTGCCCGGCGGCAGGCTGCTGAGGTGGTGCTCGTTGTGGACATTCACGCCGTCATAGATGCGGTTCCAAAACCAACCCAACAGCCGGGACATGATCAAAATCATGGTGTGGGAGTAGTCTGCGGCAATTTCGCGGGCGTAACTGGCCGCTTTGCGTCGAACCTTGCGAATGGACTGCTTGGATTTGTCGGCCTCGGCACGAATGGCGTCGCGGACCTTGCGGGTGCGCAGAATCTGATCCAACGCGGTGCGCCGGTGAGATAAATCTGGCCCAACAACATTGGTACGCCGGCGCCGGAAATGCACCCGCAGTAACCGAGATATTTTGCGCACGGTGCGCGGTCGACCCAGGTTTTCGTCCAGGGCTTCGCGCAGCTCAATGGGGGTTGAGAACTGCAGCAGCGTGTTTCGACCATGCAAAATGATCGCCAGCAGGCGCCGCAGGCGGCCGGCTACGGTCCAGTTTTCCGAAAAAATGGTGCGGAAAAACCCGGTTTGTTTATCTGGCCTGCGGCCCAGGAAAATGGACACCGGAACCAGTTGGAGGTCCAAATCTGGGCTGGATTCTAGTACCCGGGTGAGGGCATTTAGCTCCTGTAGGTGGGGTCGCCAGTCAGGCCGGCGAATCAGCAGGCCGCGTAGGGTTTGTAATCCAATGACACAGCGATCCGAGGGTCGCTCGTCTTCCAGCCCCAAGGTATCCAGCGGCAGGGGCAAGTTGTTGGCCCGGCAAGCCTTCTGCAAAATCAATAGGTTAGACAGCGCGTCCGACTCAATCACGTAACACACGGGGCGCTCAGGATCGATCTGCGGCTGGCCGGGCAGGACCTTTTCTTTCACCAACCACCCCAGCATTTTGCCGAACAGGGAGTCCGATAATCGGGCAGAGGAACGTTTGGGTGTTAGGTGGGTGGCCATGGCTCGCGGAGCAGTCTTGGTTGGCCATTTTCTGCCATCCGACCCTGCCACGCAAACGCGGTTTTTTTTCAGGCATGTGTAACTGTCGGGCCAGCGGTTCGTATCGGTAGCAAACAGGCTGAGGATTCAACATGGAAAATCGAAACATCGTTACCCGCATATCACTGCTATTTGCCCTTTTCATCTGCTCCCCTGTGCTGGTCGCGCAGTCCGGGCATCCAGGCCAAGTGGATTTCAATTCCCTGGCGGGTTTTGAGGACACCAACGTCACCGTGGATATCCATCTGGGTGGCTGGCTGCTGAGCTGGGCCAAGGCGGCCGCTGAAGACGAAGAGGATTTGAACTTTCTCAGTCAGGTAGAAAGCGTGCGGGTCAAAGTGTTTGAAGTGAGCGCACGAAAAAGCTATCGAAAGCAGGCCAATCAGGTGGTCAAAAGCTTATTGGATGATGGTTGGGAGCGTTTTGCCCGAGTCACCGAGGATGACAACTGGGTCCACATTTTGGTCAAAGGCAATGCCGATCGACTGCAGGGCATTACAGTCATTGCCATGGACGACGACGCAGAAGCGGTGCTGGTGAATATTTCTGGCCAACTGAATCCGGACGATGTGGCGTCGATTCTCAATGATGAGGATCTGCTGAACATCGATCTGGACTGGGAGGTCTAGCAATCTGGCGCTGATTGCATCAGGCAAAGAAAAACCCCGGCATTGCCGGGGTTTATTTTGGGCAACCCTAAGGCTGCCAGCTCCGATTCCATTCGTTTATTATTTTTTCTTATCTTTGCTTATTTTTTAGTAAGTTACAAGTACTTTATAACAAATAACATCGCTTTTATGGCCCCATTTGGTTGAATTTTCAACTTTTCTCCCTAAATTGACCGCTAAATGGGGTGAGAGAGACTCTCTCTAGGACTAGATTCACTGCTTGTTGGTCCGCAATAGATGGTAGTTTTGTCGGTCTGACTTTCTGCCGGGTTTCCCATGACACTGCCCCTTATTGCCATCGCCGCAGGACTGGTTGTGCTGATCCTCTCAGCGGGCTGGTTTGTGGACGGTGCTGCGGCTGCAGCCCGCCATGCGGGTATGTCGTCCCTACTCATTGGCATGCTGATTGTGGGTTTTGGTACCTCAGCGCCGGAGATTGTGGTGTCGATTCAGTCCGGGTTGGATGGCACAACGCCGCTAGCCTTAGGTAATGCGATGGGCTCCAACGTTGCCAATATTGGCCTAATTCTTGGTTTGGTGGCCTTGCTTAAACCCATCAGGGTTCGCTCTCAGGTGCTGCGCAAAGAGCTGCCTTTCCTGCTGCTGATCACCGGCATTTTGGGCTGGATGTTTTACGGCAACCTATTGAGCCGTCCCGAAGCACTGATTTTGCTAGGCATATTTGCTGCGTTTGTTGGCTGGTCGGTGTACACCAGTATCGCGCTGCGGGAAACCGACGCTTTGGGTCGCGAGGTGTATACCGCCGTCAGTACCCGATTGCTGCCCCTGCGAACGGCGCTGATCAAATTGTCGGCAGGCTTGGTGTTACTTATTGTGAGTGCCCGGGTGCTGGTCTGGGGATCGGTCAGCGTGGCCACCGCTATGGGCGTGAGCGAGTTGGTCATTGGCTTGACCATTGTTGCTATTGGCACATCGTTGCCAGAACTGGCGGCATCATTGGTGGCGGTGCGAAAAAATGAACATGAAATTGCCCTGGGCAATGTGCTGGGCTCAAACCTATTTAATAGCCTGGTGGTCATTGGCCTGGCCGGCAGCATTTCGCCGGTACCGGTAGCGGCGTCGGTGATGGAAAGAGACTGGCCCGTTATGTTGGGAATGACCTTCGCCTTGCTGATCTTTGGCTATCGGCGCGGCGGCGGAGGCCGCATCAATCGCTTTGAAGGCGCAGCATTACTCGTGGGATACCTGGCCTACATGGGCTGGCTTGTCACCCATGGGGGCAGTTAGCGATCCAGCAGTTCTCTGGAATTAGCCGAGTTCCCCAACTAGCAGCGTGTTGAAAAACCCTCAGCCGGCACGATCCGGCGTTAAAAACGACCTCAAAATGCTCATGTACTGGCCAGTACACTGCGCTTTTTCGGCCGTTTTCGCCTTGTCTCGCACTCGGCTGAGACTTTTTCAACACGCTGCTAGCCGTCGAGAAACACCTGAGCAATGGTTTCCTGAATCACGCTGGCAGCACCCCGAGGGTCATCAGCGGCGCGAATGGGGCGGCCGATCACTAAGTAATCCGCGCCATTGCGCAGTGCTTGAGCAACGTCCACGGTGCGTTGCTGATCATCGGTATTGGCCACCGGCCGAATACCCGGGCACACCACCAGCAATTCATGGTCCAAGTTTTCCCGCAACTTTGTTGCCTCAAGGCCAGACGACACTACTCCGGCGCAGCCTGCGGCGAGGGCGCGTTTGGCCCGGGATAACACTAGATCTTCCACACTGCACTCAAAGCCCAGGTCATCCAAGTCGCCTCGATCAAGGCTGGTCAGAGCGGTGACGGCGAGCACCTTCAAGGAATCGGCAGCCTCGGCAGCCGCTCTGAGCATCCCGTCATTGCCGTGCACGGTGGTCAGATCAATGGGGTATTGGTTTAGCTGGCGAACGGCGCTGGCCACGGTGGCGGGAATATCGAAGAGTTTTAGATCTACAAAGATCTTTTTGTCTCGAGCGCAGAGTTCTTCCAGCACCGGAAAAAAACTGCCGCTTAAGAAAAACTCCAGGCCCAGTTTGTAGAATTTCACCGCGTCGCCTAGCTGATCAACCAGCTTCAGGGCGTCTTCGCGATTGGGTACGTCCAGGGCGAAAATCAGGCGTTCGCTGGGATCGATGGATTTGCTTGATAGGTAGTGTGAGTCCGTCATGGGGCGAAATTGTGCCACAGTGTGGGCGCTAGCTATGAATCTTTTTATCCCTTTTGGAGGTCTATGGATTAGAGCCCCAATTTGTGGGCTGGCTCGTTTACGGTCTGTGCAGTTTGCCAATCGTTAGGAGCAAGTCGCTAGCGCTAAGCGGCACCGACCACTTTCAGGAGGTATGTCATGAGTCATTGCGGGAAAATCAGCCATGTCCCAAGGGCCTCCCGCTGGGTGGGTCTGGCAATGCTGGTATTTTCCCTCCCGCTACTAGCCCAGTCAGGGGCGCCGGCCAGCGCCGAAGCCGAGCAGAGTGCTGCGGTATCTGAGCCTGACAGCTTAAGCCTGACCCTGGATCAGATGCTTACCCTGACCGATGTTTTGGGCCATGTGCAACGGGATTACGTGGATCTAACCTCCGATAAAAAGCTCTTAGAAGATGCCATTCGCGGCATGCTCAAAGGGCTGGATCGCTACACCGTCTACCTGACTGAAGAGCAGTTTAAGAAACTGGAAGATGACAGCCGGGGGCGCTACGGCGGTATCGGCATCGAGGTGGACTGGCGGGGTAAGAAGCTGGAAATTGTGGGCATTACTCAAGGTGGGCCCGCCGCTGAGGCTGGATTGGTTGTGGGCGATGTGATCCGCGAGGTTGAGGGTATACCGATTACCGCTGAGGGACGGCGTAATACCTTGGACCGAGTTCGCGGACCCGCCGGGACGCCGGTGCGTTTGGTGGTAGCTAGTCGAAATCAGGCGCCGCGAAACCTGGTCCTGACCCGAGAGGTGATCCGAATTATCAGTGTTCATGGCAACCTGCTCGATGGCGGGTTGGCGTACCTGAAAATCGGCAATTTCCAAAACGGCACCGAATTTCGCGTTCGCGAACGCCTAGGTGAGCTGATTGAGGAGAACGGTGCTCCCCTTGGCGGGTTGATTTTGGATCTGCGCAATAATCCTGGCGGGGTGTTGGCCGCTGCGGTAGGCGTGAGCGATTTGCTTTTGGGTGAGGCGAATATCGTCTCAACCCGAGGCCGTGATGGTGAGGACTTGGCCAGTTATCAGTCAGACCCGCTGGATATTCTCGATGGTGCGCCGATTATTGTGTTGGTCGATAAAGTGAGTGCGTCGGCATCGGAAGTCGTCGCTGGGGCTCTAAAAGACAACGGTCGGGCGGCAATTTTGGGGGAAACCACCTTTGGCAAGGGTTCGGTGCAAACCGTATTGCCCCTGCGCAATGGCGGCGCGATCAAAATCACTACAGCTCGCTATTACACCCCGACAGGTATTTCTATTCATGGCACGGGTATCGAGCCGGATATTGCCATAGATCCAAAACCTGGAGCCGACGGCATCGACCGGGCGTTGCTGGAGGCAACAAAGTTGCTGCGCCAGTCAGACCTGGCGTTAACACCCAAAGGCTGAGAATCGAAGGGGCCGTTAGCCCCTTGGTCTCACTGCTTGGCGTCAGTTATCGCTACGGCTGCTGCCTGGCGCTGAAATGGGAAACGGCGTGATTTTCTCGCCGCTCTCTCGGTCACGAATCTGACAGGTGCCACGCTTTTCCACCTCTTCCAGGCGAATCACACTGTGCATGGGAAGGTGCAGAATTTTCACGTTGCCAAACTCATCGCGAATGCGTTCTTCGGTCGGGTCAACAACCAGCGAATCGGCGCTATCAAATACCAACTCACCAATTTCGATAAAGCCATACAGGCCGCTGGAGCTAGCGCTGCGGGCAAACAGCTCATAAACCTTGCCGTGGTTAAGAAAAATAACTTTGTAGAGCGTGTCTTTTGCCATCATCGTTCCTGGTTGGCATCTCACCTAAGCCGTGATCGCTGGGTGGATTGTGGGGTAATAAAGTTCAGCGGAATGGCCAGTATCAATCCACAGACGAATCCTGCGATATGGGTCCACCAAGCGACGGTGCCAAGCGCTTCGCCAAAAAAAGTGTACAGCACTTGGAAAGCGAACCAAGATCCGATCAGCGCAATGGCCGGAATACGCAGGAATTGGAAGTACAGACCTAGCGGCAAAATCACCCCTACCCGCGAGCGCGGGAAAAACCCCAGAAAGGCCCCCATACAGGCCGACACCATGCCGCTCATACCAATCAGCGGCGCCTCTCCGCTGGGTTCAAGCCACACCGAATACAAATTAGCCAGCACCCCGCAGCCTAGGAGCAGGCTGGCAAAACCTAGGGCTCCGATGCGGCTTTCCACCCGTGGGGCAAACAGCACCCAATAAATCAGATTACCCAGCAGATGGGGCCACCCGGCATGCAGAAACAGGCTGGTGAATGGGCTGGTTAGGGGCGTTTGCCACCAGGGTGCGCCGCTGCTTAAGGCATCCACAAAGTCTGCCGGAACTAGGGCCCACTGGCCTAAAGCCCAGTCGCCGGTTCGTTGCCATAATCCGGTGACGGCGACCGTCAGGCCAATAACCACGGCCGCTAACGGCCAGCGACGTTTCTTGGGTTTTCGAAACCAGTCCTTTTCCCGGCGAGCCTTTTTCACGGGCGTGGTCCAACTGCTGTCGGCAAATCCGAATCAGGGGTGGCAAAAAGCCTATTGGTTGCGCAGAACAAATTGCTGTCCATTGGCCGCAAATACGCACTCACCGCGCCGGATTTCCAGCAGCTTTATGCCGCCGGCAAGTTCATCACCTTGTTTCATCCGTTGGCCATTAATCAGCGCAAAACGTTTGGCTGGATCAGCGCTGTAGACCAGCATCGACATCTCCACCGGGCCAATTTCTTCCCGCAGTCTGGGCAGCTGCGCCAAACTGGGAAGTCGAGAGCCTGGCGCCGGCGGTTGACCGGCGGTAGGCTCCGCTGCTCTCGCCGGCACACGTTCTATTGGCCGCAGGCGTGCCGAGTCCGTTGCCCTGGCGGTCCTTGTTTCCGCGGGCGGGGGGGCTGACGTTGGCGGCGAAGCGTCCTGGGCCGGTTCGGTATTAGTGGTAATGGTCAGCGGTTTGGGCGGAGGCGTTGCATTGATCGCTTCAAAGGTTGGCTCCGCGCCATTGGACGAGGGGAGGCGATTGTCGGCTTGGGTCGGGTCAGGAACCAGGACAAAGGCCGGATCATCGGGTAAGGCGCTTGCATCTGGGGTGTCGGCCACTGGGGTCTGTGCCGGCTGGGCTGCGGGCGGTGGGGTTTTTGGCTTTACCGCCGGTGGCGTAGCACCGGTGTCAGGTGGGGCCACCGCGGAGCGGGTTGGCGAGTTTGGTGGCCTTTCTGGTAACGTTTGTGGTGACGACTGAGCGATGACGTCAGGCCGAGGATTATCACCTGACTTACCCAACAGAAATCGTCCAGCGGCGATGGCTGCCAAAACGATTGCTGCCGTGATTAAGGCGATCGCAATCACCCGGTTGTTGCGTTGCTTGGGTCGGTAGGTGGCAGGGGCGCTTGCCAGCGCGCCAGAACCCGCGGCGGTGCGCTCAGCTTCGGACTTTTTCAGCGCCTCTAAAATGCTGGACATCTAGTGAGCCGCCCTGGAAATCGCTTGGCTATAAAGCCGAGACAGGAAACCGATGACCCTCATGGCAGGATATCCTGATGGCCCGCTAAACGTTGCAGGGTAGCCATGCCAATTAAGCCGTCTTGAGGCAACTGGTGAGCATCCTGAAAAGACTCCGCCCACAGGCGCAGTGCTGGACCAAAATAGGGGTCATTGGGGTCCGCCTGATAAGCTGGCGTTGCTCGTCGGGCGGCGTTTTTCACCCATAGCACCCCGGGCCCTCGGTCGCCCTCTCGAAGCACTTCAGGAACATACCCAGGGACCTTAAACAGATCCAGATACAGTCCACTCCAGTGCTGTTCAACGTCGCGCAGATCCAGCCAGCGGGCGGCGTCCTGGTCAAACACCTGGGCCGCGCCGTCAGAAAATTCGACCATCGCGTAGTGGTTCTGAGTCTGGGATAGCTGCAATAAAACCGGTCGTTGCAGGCCGGCAAGCTCGCTGGCGCTGGCTCGCGCTTTGCGGCAGCGGATCGCTTGGGTTTCGTCGTCCGGGCAACTGGATCGACCTGGCAGGGCAGGCTCGTTGTCGCCGACATTGGCAGCCAGTGCGCTATAGGCCTGATCCCAAGGCTGCACCCAATCCGGCGTTACAGGCGGCGCCGGCTGTTGGTTAGCGATAGTTTGGTCAGCGACCGCGTCCTGACTTTGGGGCTCTGGATTTTCAATAGTTGCGGGCGGTGCCAACGGCGTTAAAGTCGCGTTGGTTGATGGCGGTGGGTTATCGGCTCTTGGCTGGTTCCACCACCAAAAACCCACCGCCGCCGCTGTTGCCAAACCCAGACCAACCATAATCCCCTGCAGCTGAAGAGGTGGCTGTTGGGGCTTGTGTTTTGCGAGTTGAGCGGAGGTCGGCGGTAGCACCTCGTGGGCTGCCAAGTTGACCAACTGGGGGGTCACTCGCCGTTCGCCGGCGGCGTAGGTGGCAACCAGTGCCCGTTCAGCCACCACGTTAATGAGCCTAGGGACGCCGCCAGTGTGGCGATGGACCGCACGACAGGCAGCGGCGGTGAATAGATTTTCCAGCGCGCCGGCGACCCGCAAGCGATGGCCCAGGTAGTCGGCGGTTTCGGCTCGATCAAGAGCGGTTAGGTGGTAACGAGCGGTGATCCGCTGGGCCAGTTGGCGCAGGTCAGCTCGGGCCAGCAGTTCGCGCAGTTCAGGTTGCCCCAGTAACACAATTTGCAGCAGCTTCTTGGTTGCCGTTTCAAGGTTGGTTAGGAGTCGAACCTGTTCCAGCGCTTCTGGCGAGAGGTTCTGGGCCTCATCAATCATCAGGACCACGTTGCGCCCTTCACCGTGAGCTTTTAGAAGATATTTATTGAGCCGGTCCACCAGCTTTTTCTGACTATCGCGAGCACCGCGGGTCGACACCTTCAGCTCCTCGCAGATGGCCTCCAGCAGTTCCAATGGCGGTAGCCTGGGATTGAGAATCAAGGCGACGGAAACATTTTCTGGCAAATCGTCAAGCAAGCAGCGCGACAAGGTGGTTTTTCCAGTGCCCACCTCGCCGGTTAACTGAACAAAGCCGCCGCCGCCGCCCTCGGTGATTCCGTATCGCAGATGGGCTAAGGCATCTTCATGACGGGCGCTTAAAAATACAAAGGCCGGGTCCGGCGTGATGGAAAACGGCGCCTGGGACAGACCAAAAAACTGCAGGTACATTCAGCGTTCTCCCAACATGGCGACCATCAGACTGCCTTAGTCCAGGGCCGGTTGCATCGCCAACAGCGATGCGTTGCCGCCCACCGCTGCGGTGTTTACGGTGAAGGTGCGTTCGGTCACAAATCGGTGTAGGTAATGAGGGCCTCCAGCTTTTGGGCCGGTGCCAGACAGCCCTTCGCCGCCAAAGGGCTGGACGCCCACCACCGCGCCGACCATATTGCGATTCACATAGCAGTTGCCGACCCGGGCGCGGGCCCGAATCCGTTCCACGGTATCTTCAATGCGGCTATGGATACCTAGTGTGAGGCCATAGCCGCTAGCGTTTATGTGATCTAGTACTTGATCCAAGTCTTGCCCACGGTAGGCAATGACATGCAGGACCGGCCCAAAGACCTCTTTTTGCAGCTGATCCAACCGCTCAATTTGGAACGCGCTTGGGGCCACAAAGGTGCCTTGTTCATGCCAGTGAGGCAGTGGGGTTTGGGCAATTAACTTCGCCTCTTTGGTCATTCTTTCAATGTGGGTTAGCAACGTCTTTTGTGCGCCAGCATCAATCACCGGCCCAACATCTGTGGCCAGCATGGCTGGGTCGCCTACCACCAGTTCCTGCATCGCACCCTCGAGCATTTCCAGCACTTTCGGCGCTACGTCGCGCTGCACGAAAAGCACTCGGGCTGCCGAGCAGCGCTGGCCAGCACTCATGAAGGCCGAATCAACCAAATCGTTCACCAGCTGTTCCGGTAGGGCGGAGCTGTCAGCGATCATGGCGTTAAGGCCGCCGGTTTCCGCCACCAGGGCCGGCAACGGGCCGTTCCGCGCCGCCAGTGCCCGGTTGATGGCCTGCGCGGTGTCGGTGGAGCCGGTGAAGGCAACGCCAGACAAACGCGGGTCGGCCGTTAACAGTGGACCAATGCGCCGGCCCTCGCCGGGCACAAACTGCAACACCTCTTTGGGTATACCTGCCTCGTGCAGTAATTGCACCGCGAGGTGACCAACCAGTGTGGTTTGCTCAGCGGGTTTGGCTAGCACGGCGTTGCCGGTTACCAGCGCTGCGGCTACCTGTCCGGCGAAGATCGCCAGGGGGAAATTCCAGGGGCTGATGGCTGCGAAACTGCCCCGTCCGTGCAGGGTAAGTTCGTTGGACTCGCCGGTGGGTCCCGGTAGTGACTGGGGCTGCATTTGCAAAGCGCTGGCGGCGTAATAGCGACAAAAATCCACCGCTTCTCGAATTTCGGCCCAGCCATCGGGCAACGACTTGCCCGCCTCGCGGGTCAGCAGCTGCAGCAGCTCGGGGGATTTTTGCTCCATTAAATCGGCTGCTTTGAGCAAGCAATCTGCGCGCTCGCGAACCGGCGTGTTGCTCCAAGCCGGCCCGGCCTTGGCGGCGTTGTCTAGCGCTGTGGTGACCATCGCTTCGTCAGCGCCTTGCCATTGACCCACAACCTGGCTGCGGTCAGCTGGGTTGGTTACGGCGATAGGAGCATCCTTAGCTGCCTTGCTGCCTGGAATTAACGGCGCAGCGCTTAAGTCCGAGGTGGGTAGGGACTCCAGCTGAGTTTTTAGCCCTTGTAGAACACTAGGATCGTCAAAATTCAGACCCCTGGAATTGTCCCGGATGGCGCCGAAAAGTGCCTTGGGCAATGGGATATGCGGATGGGGTTTGCTCTGTATCTCCAGATTCTGGGTTAGAGGGTCGCCGACAATCTCGGTGACCGGCAGCTCTCGGTCAGATATTCGGTTAACGAAAGAGGTGTTGGCGCCATTTTCCAGCAGTCTTCGCACCAAGTAGGGTAGAAGATCTTTGTGGCTGCCAACCGGAGCATAGACCCGGCAAGGCAGGTCTAGGTTTTTTTCGCCAATCACCTCGCTATAGAGCTCCTCGCCCATGCCATGCAGGCGCTGAAACTCATAACCTTGGTTGTTGCCTGCGAGCAAATGCACTGCGGCGATAGTGTGGGCATTGTGGGTGGCAAACTGGGGATAAAAGATCTCCCGGCGCGCCAGCAGCCAGGAGGCGCAGGCCAGGTACGAACAGTCCGTATTAATTTTACGGGTGAACACTGGGTACCCGTTGAGACCTTGTTCTTGGCTGCGCTTGATCTCGGTATCCCAGTAGGCACCTTTAACCAGTCGAAGGGGTAAGCGGCGGCCGGTTTCTGAGGCTATCTCGCCGAGCCGGGCCAACACATCCAGTGCGCGCTTTTGATACGCCTGCACCACCAGCCCCATGCCGTCCCAGCCGTCCAGGTCTGAGTCTCGGTAAACCCGCTCAAACACCGCCAGTGACAGTTGCAGGCGATCGGCCTCCTCGGCGTCTAAGGTGAGTGCGATGCCGGCTTCTTTGGCCATCAGGGCCAGGGTCTTAAGCCGCGGCGTTAGCTCATCCAAAACCCGTCCAAACTGGCTGAAAAGGTAACGCGGGTGCAGGGCCGACAACTTGACCGAGATACTGGGTGCATCAACGGTATCCACAGCATCAGTACGATGGTCCCTACCCAGCTGCTCAATGGCCCTCTGATAGGCGCTAAAATAGCGCTCCGCGTCGGCGCTGGTCAGCGCCGCCTCACCTAGCATGTCGAAGGAGTAACGGTATTGCCGGTTGTCACCGTCCCGCGCCCGCTTCAGGGCGTCTTTAATGGTATTACCCATCACATATTGGTGGCCCATGATGCGCATCGCTTGGCGCACAGCCTGGCGAATAACCGGTTCTCCGCTGCGCGACACCAACTTTTTAAAGGGCGTTAGGAAACTGCGTTCCAGGGAAGAGGGCACCCGAACCATCTTGCCAGTTAACATTAAGCCCCAGGTTGATGCGTTGACGAACATGGATTCGCTTTTGCCCAGGTGGGATTCCCAATCTGCGTCGCCCAATTTATCGGCAATTAAGGCATCGGCCGTGTCCGCATCAGGTATCCGCAGCAATGCTTCAGCCAGACACATCAGCAATACGCCTTCGGTAGAGGACAGATCGTACTGCTGCATAAATGCGTCCACCGGACTCTGATCATCCTGGCCGGCCCGAACTTTCACCACCAAAGAGGCGGCAAGGGCAGTGATTTGGTTGCCAAGAGCAGGGCTGATATC
>CAZLJY010000052.1:0-25622 GCA_964559945.1 uncultured Gammaproteobacteria bacterium
GAATGATGTATTGGTTAAAGCCCCAGTAGGACATGTGCATCACCCACATGCCGCCTAACAGCACACCCAGGCCTGGCAGATTGGCGTATTCCGGATTATCTTTGCTTAAGATCATGTCGAACTTCTCTGGCAGTTCGGCCATCAGCATTCCGAATCCAGCAATGGGTCCGCCGCCGTCCGCCACTGCGTCCAACGTGATCCAGGCAATGAGGATGCCGCCGACGATCAAAATGACTACTTGAATGATGTCGGTCAGGGCCACTGCCTTCAGGCCGCCATACAAACTGTAAGCCGCGGCAAATACCGCCAGGCCAGCAATGGCGAGAGGTTTTTCTAGCCCAGTGAGGGTATTGATGGCCAGCGCGCCCAGCCACAAAATGGCGGTGAGATTCACGAACACGTAAACGCCGAGCCAGAACATGGCCATTACCGATTTCACGGTGCTGTTGTAACGCTTCTCCAGATACTGGGGCATGGTGGTGATGCCGTTTTCCAGATAAATGGGCAGCAGGAATTTACCCACCAGCAATAGCGCGATCGCGGCGGTCCATTCGTAGGACGCAATGGCCAGGCCCACCGCAAACCCGGAGCCGGACATACCAATAATCTGCTCGGCAGAAATATTGGCCGCGATCAGCGAGGCGCCGATGGCCCACCAAGGCAGGCTTTTGCCGGCTAGAAAATAATCCTGAGAATCTTTACTGCGGCCTTTAGGCTCGCGGGAAATCCACAGGGCGATGGCAATCAGTGCGACGGCATAAATGCCAACAATACTGAAATCCAGATTGGACAAACTCATGGGGTATCTCCCGCCAGGTCAGGACACTGCATATCATTGGGTGAAGCGCTGGCCAACGTTACACTGGAAAGATCTAGGGTCAGCGGCCCAGCACTGATAATCTGCAGCGCAGTTATTTGGGTCATGTCAGCCCCGGCCGCGGCGAAACATTTTAGCGGTAACGATACGATGGCAGAGGCGCTGTCTGTTGCCCGCTGTTGGATGGCTGCAGTCACTGGCACGCTGGCCATGCAACCGGCGCCACACAGGACCATCAAATCAACTGTGGTCGCAGGCGTAATAGACTGAACCGCCAGTTCCAATGACAGTGCCACATCACCGTTGCTCTCGCGCATCCAGTTTTTCGGGCCATCACCCAGTACCGTCATTAACCCCAGCGCACTGCCGCTCCACTGCATGCGCCAGGCATCTTCTTGGCCGTTGATATCAATGGGTTTTGCAGACAATGCGTTGTTATCCAATGTGCCTGGTCCATCACCTAACACCGCAATCTGTCCCTGGGAGATGAGCTGCAGGGCCCAACCGGGGGCGGCTTTGCCTTTTCTCATTAAGGTATCGGCGCTGCCGCCCAGATTTTCTACCTTGGGGTCTTCGCTTAAGGCGCCGGCCCACTGGGTATCCGCGAATTTCAGCCCGTAGCCCAGGGGAAACTGGGGTGTCTGGCCGTCGCCGTCGTTAAGGGGGGATTGCCCCGCGTCTGCGGGCCAGGACATGGGTAGCGTGCCTTTAAAGTCTGCGTCGCCAAACAGCACATCAGCCACGCCGCCGCCTTCGGACCCTGGCAGCCAGGCCACCACAAAGGCATCGCTAAGATTAATTTCTGGGTTAACCCAGAGCGGTCGACCGGCCAAAAATACACTCACGACCGGCAGGTTTTTCTCGGCAAGATGGCGCAGGGTTGCCAGGTGGTCGGCCACCGGTGGGGCAAACGCAACGTGGTCCCGATCGCCTTTAAACTCGGCATAAGGCTGTTCGCCAAACACCACAATGGCGCCGTCAATATCCCCATGGTCGCCGGTTCCCGCGGGGTCGTAGATCAACTCGCCACCCGCTGCGGAAACTGCCTGTTTCAGGCCATCGAGGATGGAGGTGGCGCCAGGGAAATCTTCGTTCGTTAAATCGGTACCCTGCCAGGTCAGCGTCCAACCGCCGCTTTGTTGAGAGATGTTTTTGGCGGCGCTACCTGCCACCAGATAGCGACCGCCCGCGGCAAGGGGTAGGGCGCCGCCTTGGTTTTTCAGCAGCACCAGAGATTCGCGTACCGCCTGTCTTGCCACTTGTCGGTGTGCATCTGAGCCCAATAGGCTTAGATCCCCGGCGTACTGGCGCTCAGACGGTTTGGGTGCATCAAATATGCCCGCGCGAAATTTCACCCGCAGTATTCGGCGCACCGCGTCATCGAGCCTTGGTAGCGGAATCTCGCCGTTTTGGGCCTGGCTAAGCAGGCTGTCGTAGAGGCCGCGCCAGCTGTCGGGTGCCATGTACATGTCCAGTCCGGCTAGCAGCGCCTGGGGGCAATTTTCATTGCTGCATCCTGGGATTTGGCCGTGGCCATTCCAGTCGCCGACCACAAAACCATCAAAGCCCCAGCGCTCTTTAAGTAGCCCGGTCAGCAGGCTCTTATTGCCATGGTGCTTGACACCCTGCCAACTAGAAAACGAGGCCATAACCGCTTGAGCGCCGGCTTTCAGTGCCGCCGGATACGGTGCGCCGTGAATGGTCCTTAAGTCTGCTTCCGATCCCACCGCATCACCTTGGTCGCGGCCCAGTTCTGTGCCGCCATCGGCAAGAAAATGTTTGGCGGTGGCGATGACTCGGCTGTCATTTAAGAACTGGTCGGTAGACAGGCTACCCTGCAACCCTTCAATCACTGTGTTGGCGTAACGGGTCACTCGGTTAGGGTCTTCTGAATAGCTCTCGTAGGTTCGGCCCCAGCGATCATCGCGGGCAACCGCCAGGGTTGGGGCGAAGGTCCAGTCCAGACCGGTCACGCGCATTTCCAGGGCAGTGATGCGGCCAATTTCACGGATGAGTTCTGGGTTGTCAGCGGCGCCCAGGCCCACGTTGTGAGGGAACAAGGTGGCGCCAATGACGTTGCCGTGACCATGCACCGCGTCACTACCCCAGATCAGTGGAATGGTTGGGCCAGGCAATGAAGGATCGATGGCGGCCAAATAGAATTCATCGGCTAATGCTAGCCACTGTTCGGCAGGTGCGTATTGCTGACCTGCCGGCGCTGAGTTGCCACCATTGAGCACAGAGCCTATGCGGTACTGAGCTGCCTCAGCAGGAGTAATGGAGGCAATATCGGGCTGAACAATCTGGCCGATTTTTTGCTCCAGCGACATGTTTGAGAGCAATTCATCCAAGCGTTTTTCCAGCGCTTCATCCCGCGCCATGGGGGCTGAGGCTGCGGGCCAGGTGCTTGGGTTGACTGTGCCTGGCGCTGATGGTTCTGCCGCAGGTTCTCGGCTTGCGTCGGCAGTGAGTTCTGGTGCGACTTTTGGCGCCATTTGCGGTGCCTGCTGATCCGAGGATTCCGGCTGGTCTGCGTTACAGGCCAGCAGGGTGCATAGGATCGCGCAACAAAGCACAGTGCCAGGACGGTGCAACAGGGAAGAGACGTGATTTAACCCCATCTTTTTTCTCACTCAATGGATTAGGGAAATACGCTACCTTGCTTACAAACGTTAGGCGGCGTGCTGGTGTCGGTCGTAGTGAAGGTGGCAAGCGCAACCGTGCAGCCCAGCAAATTGGCGCTGAACCACAAAGCTTGGGGTGCGTTTCAGGTGCTCACTGAACCGGCCTTTGGCTTCAAATTCCTGGCGAAAAATGGCTTCCCTGCCATCACTGACCAGGTACGCCAATCCGCCCACCAAATAGGCTCCACCCCATGCGCCATAAACCATCACTACGTCTCCGGCGAAGGCGCCAAACGCGCCGCAGAACAAATCAATGGCGCCATTGGCAGCGGCGTTGCCATCTTTTGCTGCACCCACAATGTACTCGGGTGTGGCATTTTCATCACCACCGAACATGCTGGCGTAGATATTCACCAAGCCGGGACCGGACACAATGCGTTCCCAGGATAAGTGTTCGTAGCGGGTGCCAAGGGTCTCCGCGAGTTGTTTCTGGGCATCATTTTGGGGCGCGAATGTCATGTGACCCCCTTCGGTATCCAGAACATGGGTTCGACCATTGCGCTGACTGACCGCGCTTACCCCAAGACCCGTGCCGGGCCCCAACATGGCACTCACTGGAAAATCCATGCTGCGATGATAGAGACTTCCCACCACCCTTAGGTCGGCGGGTGTCAGGTTGGGTAGCAACCATCCGTTGGCGCCAAAATCGTTCAGCACTCGAAGATCAGACAAACCCAGGTCACGGACCAATTCGTTGGCTGAAAACTCCCAATGGCCGTTGGTTAGCGCAACCCGATCACCGGTAATGGTGCCGGCGATAGAGATAACAGTCGGCCTGGCGGAAGACACCCCTCCACATTGACTGAGATACCAGCGGATGGCTTCAGCGATGGTATTCCAGCTGCGAATCGTGCGGCGGGTTGGGGAAATTAGCTCATAGTGGGGCGCTGGGGCCACTTGCGCGACCTGGCCAATAGGGTCCCGATTGGATTCGGATCGAACCAACGCAAATCGAATGTGGGTTCCGCCTACATCCGTCACTAGAGCGTCCGCAGTGGACGCCACTGATGAATTTGCAGGCCCTAAAAGTTCTTGAGTCGACACGGCATTTCCAAAATGACAGCGCTATCATTTAATCGGTGATTCTGCCCCTGAGTCAAGCTTTCTGTTTGGCGATAGGGAAAATAAAAGGGTTCTAGGTGACCGCCAATTAGGGGTGTTGGGGCCAAAAATTGCTGGTCGATACTGGGGTCAGTGGCTAACAGGCCCGGTGGATGCGCGGCGAATCAATCGGTAATCCAATTTACGTTTGGGATCGGTTTTTCCTGTTTCGATAAGTTCCAGTAGCATTTCAACCGCTGCAGCCCCCATCGCGGCTGTGGGCTGGCGAATAGTGGTGAGTCGGGGCCATACGCTATCGGCAAGCTCGGTATCGTCAAAACCTGCCACGGAGAGTTGTTCGGGAAGTTTCAGCGACAGCTCGTGGGCTGCCATCAGCACTCCCGCCGCCATATCGTCATTGCTAGCGAAAATGGCGCTAGGGCGATTGGCTTGAGTCAGCAATTTGCGCCCACCATCCAGGCCGGATTCAAAACTAAAGCGCCCGCTGACCACCAAATCCGGCTCAAAGGTTAATCTGTGAGCCTCCAAGGCACGCTTATATCCGGCCAGCCGGCTGTGGCTGGCCACATGATCGGGGTGGCCACAAATAAAACCGATTCGCTGGTGCCCCAAGGCAACAAGGTATTCGGTCATTTCCCGGCTAGCCTCCTCATCGTCCTGGTAAACATAGGGCGATGCGTCATGCAGACTGCCGGGCGCGATTCGCACCAAAGGTGTGTTGCGTCGCGCAATGGCCTCGATGACTACTGGAGATTCGGCCACTGGCGGCGACAAAATCACCCCGTCCACATGGGTTTCATCAATCAGTGCGGTGACGTTGGCTTCGGTATTAGGGTCGTTAATGGCACAGGGCTGAAACAGCAGGCGAAAGTTACTTTGGCTGGCCCGCTCATAGGCGCCCATTTGCAAATGGTAGACGTAGTTGGCGCTAGGGTTATCGTAGGCCAGGGCAATTTGATGGGAGCGCCGACCGGCCAGGGTGCGGGCCACCTGGCTAGGCCGATAATTCAATTCCTCCGCCACCTGTTTCACCCTCTGACGGGTTTCTGGGCGCACGTTCGGTTCGTTATTCAGCACCCGGGAGACGGTCTTGATCGACACACCTGCAGCAGCGGACACTTCATTGATGGTGACTTTTCCCACGACAGGATCGAACCTAAACCAATCGGTGCGGGATTGAAAGGCCTGGTGGGTTTTCCTAGTGGTTGTGCGGCTATCGCACCGCTCTCATGACTAGCTTATTGTCTTCGTGAGAGTCTGTGCCGAGTGGAGAATAGGCCTTGCCAGGTTTCTTGACAGCGCTGTCATTCCGGATTATCTTTCGCTCATTGTCTAGTCACAGCAACGCCCGGTGAAAGCCCGGAAGAGGGAAGCAAGCATGTCCAGTAGCCAACGCCGATCCGCCGCTATTTCCACAAATTCTCGTCATCGCATCCAACGTCGCGCCATGTCAGCGGCTATTGCTGCCGCACTGACCTTGCCGGTGCATGCCCAAGACACCAATGCGCCGGACGAAGTGATTGAAGATGAAATGCTGGAAGAAATGGTGGTCAAAGGCGTTCGCCAGAGTTTGCAAAATGCCCGAGCCATCAAGCGCGACGCGGACACCTTTGTTGATGCCATATCAGCCTCAGATATCAACGCACTGCCGGATGTCAGCGTGCTTGAAGCGCTGCAGCGGGTGCCGGGTGTCTCCATCGAGCGTTTTGCGGCCGCCGATGACCCGGATCACTTCTCCACCGAAGGCAGTGGCGCAATTTTGCGCGGCTTGCCTCAAACCCGAACCTCTCTGAACGGTCGAGATACCTTCTCTGCCAACAGTAGCCGAGGTTTGAGTTTTCAGGACATCCCACCGGAATTAACCGGCGCGGTGAAAATTTTTAAGAATCAGACTGCCGATATGATCGAGGGCGGTATTTCAGGCACCATTGACCTGATTACCCGAAAGCCTTTTGACGCCGATGAACAGGTCGTGGCCTTTTCCGCCCAGGCCAATGTGGGAGATATCGCTGACGAGACAACCGGCGGCTTTGCCGGGCTTTATAGCAACCGATTCGAATTGGATAGCGGTGCTGAAATTGGCGTGTTGTTCAGCTATTCCAATACTGATCTAGATTTTCAAAGTGACGGCGTTGAAGCGGGTCTTCACGTATTAGTCCCGGACGCTGCAGGCCCTGGCCAAGATCGATTTGCGCCAATCAACGGCGGAATTCGCAGCAACTTTACCGAGCGGTCTCGGGAGGGTATTTCGGCAACCGTTCAATACGGCAACGCGGATGACACCTTTACGGGTCTGATCCAGTACATTCGATCAGACAGCCAAACTGACTGGCTGGAACGGGCGTTCTTCTCCGATGACCAGGGAGGTTCTCTGGCTCCAGGTGCAACCTTCAACGACACTTCGTTTACCTCCGGGGTGATCACCAATGTTGCTAACGGTCTGGGCCCTCAGACCCGTCAAAGTAATACCGATTCCCTGGTTGAAGATTTGTCACTGAAACTGGAATTTCGTCCGACCGATCGCCTGGCCATCACTGGCGATGTACAGTTTGTTGATGCCACCACTGATGTCTCGGACCTCAGCCTGTTTGCCGGCCTGCTGCCCGCTAATGGCACCGGCATTGATATTGGGGTGGATCTGAACCAAAGCGTGCCGGATGTGACCTTTTTTGCGCCTGCCGGCTCCACCCAAACTGACCAGGAATACTTCAACGACCCGGCCAACTATTTTTGGCGCGCGGCGATGGATCACCTGGAAGAAAGTGAAGGCGACGAGTTGGCGTTAGCCCTGGACGTTGATTACACCCTGTTTGATTCGGGTTTCGCCCGTTCTATTGAGGCGGGTGTGCGATTTGCTGAACGGGATCAAACAACCCGTTGGTCAACCTATAACTGGGGCAATTTGTCGGAAGCCTGGAACGGCGGCTTTGCAACCTTTGACGGTCTGCGCAACGGCGCCGACTTTGACTCCCCTGGCGTATCAGCATTCACCTTCAGTGATTTCCACGGCGGCGACGCTGGCGGTATCCCGGGCGGCACTGCGCTGTTCCCCAATGCCGAACTAGTGGCCAATTACGAAGCTTTCTTGCAAGGCATAGCGCCCTTTGGTCGCACCGACCTTGCTGGGCGCGGCGGGGTAGTGGACAACTTTTTTCTGCCGGCTGAAATCAACGAAACCACCGAAGAAAACACCGCCTTCTATGTGAAATTGAATTTTGAGACGGATAATCCAAGACTGAAAGGTAACGTGGGTTTGCGTTATGTGGACGTGGAAACCAGTGTTGGCGGCGGGATTACCTTCCCCACACTCAATCCCAATGCCGCAGCGTTTGCTTCAGCGGACGAAATCGCTTTTGCCAACGGCGCCAGTAACACGGCGGCAGCGCAGAGTTCCTACGATACGATTTTGCCTAGCCTGAATGCCAAATATGCCTTCGAAGACGATTTGTTCCTGCGCTTCGGATACTCCAAAGCTATTGCGTTCCCGGATCTTGGCAATTTGCGTTATAACTTCAATATCAATCCGCGCACCGTCACCGATGCTGACGGCAATCCGGATATCATCGGTTGGACCCAAAGCAGTGGCAACCCATTCTTAGAGCCGATGGAAGCCAACAACTTTGACCTTTCGATAGAAAAATATTTCGGACGTAGCGATTTCGTCAGCTTTGGGGTCTTTTATAAAGACATCACGAACTTCTTCGCTACCGACACGATTCCCACAACAGTCACCAATCCAGTGAATGGGTCCACGGCTCTTGTTGATATTAACCAACCCATTAACATCGGTGATGCGGACATAACCGGTGCCGAGTTTGCCTATCAGCAATTTTTCGACAACTTACCGGGTGTTTGGAGTGGGTTAGGTCTGCAGTTCAATATGACCTACGTGAAAGACAGCGATGTCCCCAATCAGAACACCCGATCGGTGGAGGCCACCGGCGCCTTGGGGACCCGTACCTCTATTCCCTTCGAAGGGCTGCCGCTGCAGGGGGTATCGGAACTCACCTACAACCTCATCGGTATTTTCGAAAACGACAAGGTGCAAGCTCGACTGGCCTACAACTGGCGAGACGATTACCTGCTGACGATCCGCCAGGTCAACCTGGGATTACCGGTCTTTAGCGAATCTCGCGGTCAGCTCGATGGCTCGGTGTTCTATCGATTTAGCCCCAACTGGGAAGTTGGCCTGCAGGGCACTAACCTGTTGAAAGACGAGGTAGAGACCTTTATGCAGGTCGATCAAGTGGGCAATCAGGTTTTTCGGTCATCCTTTGTGTTTGACCGTCGCTTCGCGTTGATGCTGCGAGCGAATTTTTAATCGCCGTCGCCGGAGCGACATGGATAGGTTAATCCGGCTGCAGTGATTTTTTGCTCGATGAAAAGCCGGGCGGTGCGCTAAGCTTGAAGGTATGACTTCGACCTCTATTTCTTGCTTGCTCACAGTCTGCCGTAAACCTGCCAGGATTTTTCATCCTGGCACCTCTCCATGCCTTGATGGGTCATGAACCACCCATTACAAAAAATCGTGATTGTTGGTGGTGGTTCAGCAGGCTGGATGACTGCCGCCGCCCTTGCTAGCGCACTGCCGACCCATCGCTACGACATCACCTTGGTTGAATCAGAAACTATAGGGACGGTTGGGGTTGGCGAAGCCACCTTGCCTCACCTTCGATATTTCAATCAACGTTTGGGAATCAGTGAGCCTGAGTTCATGCGTCAGACTCGGGCGACCTACAAACTCGGTATTGAATTTAAAAACTGGGGGAAGGTGGGTGATGCTTACATTCACCCATTCGGCGAGTTTGGAAGACCCATCAACGGTATCGGGTTCCATCACTACTGGCTGCGTCTTCAGCAAACGATCCATACCAGTTCCCTAGGCGATTACTCGCTTCCCGTAGTGGCCGCTCAGGCCGGCCGATTCGCTTACCCTGCCACCGACCCCGAATCCATTCTTTCCAGTTACTCCTATGCCTATCAGATGGATTCCACTCTGTACGCCAAATTCCTTCGAGGTCGGGCAGAATCCCAGGGGGTAAAGCGGGTTGAAGGGCTTATTGGTGAGGTGGAGCAGGATGCAGAATCTGGCTACATCACAGCGGTTAAGACTCAAGATGGCAAGAAGATCGAGGGCGATCTGTTTGTAGATTGCAGTGGGTTTAGAGGGCTGCTGATTGAGCAAACCCTAAAAGCCGGCTATGAGAATTGGCAGCACTGGCTACCGTGCGATCGTGCGGTGGCAATCGCCTGTGAAACCGCGGGCACCCCGCTGCCCTATACTCGTGCAACGGCGGATCAGGCTGGCTGGCGCTGGCGTATTCCGTTAACCCATCGCACGGGAAACGGTCACGTGTATTCCAGTGAGTTTACTGACGATGAAACGGCCTTAAATGCCCTCCTGGAAGGCCTTGATGGTGCGCCGATTAACGATCCCAACCCGCTGCGTTTTACTACCGGTAGGCGGCGCCGTATGTGGGTGAAAAACTGCGTTGCTATTGGCCTTTCTGCGGGCTTTTTGGAGCCTTTGGAATCTACCGGTATTCATCTGATCCAGTTGGGCATCATGAAGCTGATGGAATATTTGCCAAGGCACCAATCGGGTGGTGAGCCAGGTAATCAGCGAGGTGGGCAGCATGAGTCCGTCTGTGCCGAAGAGTTTAACCGGCTGATGCAAATGGAGATTGAGCGAATTCGCGATTTCCTTGTGCTCCATTACGCAGCCACCCGACGCAAGGACTCGCCATTCTGGGATTATTGTCGGACCATGCCAAAGCCCGATTCCTTGACCGAAAAATGGGAGCTTTTTGCCCGTCGAGGACACGTGGATCGGTACACCGAAGGACTGTTCTTGGAACCCAGCTGGATAGCAGTCTACTTAGGTCAACGAGTGATTCCTCAGCATTACGACCCACGAGTCGATGCCGTTTCGCTCACCGCCTTGGCTCAGGCTATGTCCAATATGGCCGGCTTGATCAACGGCGCTGCCAATAGTTTGCCGGATCACGGCCAAGCCCTGGCAAATCTAGGTGACGAGCAATCCGCCGCTAACCCGGGCTGGAAACAGTCGGCCATGAGTCTTTACCGGGCCACATGAAATCCTCGGCGCCAATACGCGATGTGGTGATCGTCGGCGGAGAGATTTGGGGCTGGCTGGTGGCCGCCGTGCTAGGCCGGCGGCTAAAAAAGTCGGGGGTCAACATCCGGTTGCTTGAAGATCCGCAGAGCAGCCTAACGCCGGGCTCGGTGATTACCCTGCCGGTGGCCAAACTCCTTCACCAACAGCTAGGGTTTA
This sequence comes from uncultured Gammaproteobacteria bacterium, assembly GCA_964559945.1. Taxonomy (GTDB): domain Bacteria; phylum Pseudomonadota; class Gammaproteobacteria; order Xanthomonadales; family SZUA-38; genus JANQOZ01. Next base: position 10,859 of record CAZLJY010000052.1, read on the forward strand.
GCGAAGAGGTCATGATCTCTCGCTGTCATGGTCAAGTGGTATTTGCGACCCAGTTCAACCACTGGCAACAACAAGACCAAGCCTTTTGCCTGGGCCTCAGTCAGTGCGGGACGATGATTAATGGGGTCGACTTCCATCATTTTTTGGCCCGCTTGAATTTAGATGGAGAGGCGGTACGGCTGGAAGATTACTCCATCGCCGTTCATGCTGCCCGTCAGGCCCAACAACGGTCCGGCGTTTCTATTCCAGTATCTGGACTGGATGCTGCCCACTCTATGAATCTTCAGCCGGAAAAATATCGGCAGCTGTTGCGCGAGACGGCGCTGAAGTCCGGCGTGCAATGGATCAAGGCAAAACCCGCTACAATCAACCGACATCCCGAAACTGGGCATGTGGAGACTCTGGTTCTGTCCGATGGGAACCACTGCGCTGGCGACTTTTTCTTTGACTGTTCGGGGCCGGATGGATGGTTAATGGGCCAGCTAGATGCGGGCTGGCGGAATTTTGCTCAGCTGCCGTCCTTTGACCGAATCTGCAGCGCGCACCGGGATCAACAGCCCAACGGCGCCCTCAACACTGTTGACTGGCAACCCCACGGTTTTAGTCGGCGGATACCACTGGCGGGCAGTGAAACGATTGACTATCAGTATGACTCTTCGGCAAATCCTAGCCCAGAGGTAGAGCAATGGATTGCAGCTCAATTTCTCCAATGTACGCTGAGTCACCGAGACCTTAAGACCGGCGCTTTGAACAAACCCTGGCAGGCAAATTGTGTCGCCATCGGCAGCGCCGCTGGTTTCGCCGGTGACACCTTAATCCCGGAAACGGCGGTGTGGCAAAAGGCCATCTCCCTATGGCTGGACCTGTACCCGGACCAGGCTTGTGACTCGGTATTAGCCCAATGTTTTAACCGGGTGATCTACACCGAGTTGGACCGTATTGCTGAGGTTCATGCATTGCTTGGTTGGCGAGCTAGACCACAGGGCGTGTGGTCCACCATGAACAGGGACGCAGATTCATCTGTCCATCGGCGAGCGCAGATTTTTGAATGTATCGGGCGTGTGCCGATGGGGGAATCGGAGGTCTTAACCGCTGGCGCTTGGGCAGCGCTATTGACAGGGCTCGGCATCTGGCCAGAGCAATATGATCCCATGGCAGATTTAGTGGAGTCGGCAAAGTTGAAGCAACGCCTTTCTGAGCTCAGAGCCTATAGCGCCGAATCAGCACGTGATCAGCTGGCAGGGGTTACGCCATGAATCCGGATCGTATTCGAAAGGTGTTGATTGTTGGCGGGGGCACCGCAGGGTGGATGACCGCAGCCGCGTTGTCGCGGGTATTGATCAACCGAAGCTGCGAGATCGAACTGGTGGAGTCCGACGCCATCGGCACGGTGGGTGTGGGCGAGGCAACCATTCCCCATATTGGCCGGTTCAACGAACTGTTAGGTATCGATGAAGACGACTTTGTAAAAACCACCGGGGCCACCTTTAAGCTAGGGATTCAATTCAACGATTGGGGCAAGATCGGCGATTCCTACTTACACCCATTTGGCGTCTATGGCGCGCCGATGGATGCGATCCCGTTTCACCATTACTGGCTGAAGCTCAATCAAGGCAGCAAGGTCAAACCTTTGGATCATTTTTCCTTGGCCTGTATGGCGGCCCCAAAGGGACGTTTCACCCGACCCTTAAATATTCCGAAATCTCCGCTGTCGCAGATTGTTTATGCTTTTCATTTAGACGCCGGTCGCTATGCTCAATACCTGCGTGCTTATGCACAAAGCCGCGGCGTGAAACGTACCGAAGGCAAAGTGGCAGACGTGATGCAGCGTGGGGAAGACGGCTATATCAGTTCGGTGGTGACCGATGACGGCCGCACCCTGGACGCCGATCTATTTATTGATTGCAGCGGTTTTCGCGGCCTGCTCATTGAGCAAACATTAAAAACCGGTTACCTGGATTGGTCTGAGTATTTACCCTGCAATCGGGCCGTTGCGGTGCCCTGTAAATCGGACCAACCCCCACTTCCCTATACCCGGTCGACGGCGTTATCGGCGGGCTGGCAGTGGCGCATTCCGCTGCAGCATCGATTGGGTAACGGGTATGTCTACTGCAGTGACTATTTAGATGATGACAAGGCCACAGCCACTCTGATGAGCAGGCTGGATGGCGAAGCCCTGGCCACGCCACGCACGCTCGGATTCACCACCGGTCGGCGGCGAGAGTATTGGAATAAAAATGTGGTCGCCATTGGCCTTTCCAGTGGCTTTCTTGAGCCCTTGGAATCTACCAGTATTCATTTAATCCAATCGTCCATTGCCAAACTTATAGGTTTGTTCCCCACCCGCAATTTTGATCCCGCGGGTCGAGACAAATTCAATACCCAATCGGTGGATGAAATTGAGAGTATTCGGGACTTCCTGATCCTGCACTACAAAGCCACCCAACGAGATGACTCACCCTTCTGGGACTACTGCCGCAACATGAGTATCCCGGACAGTTTGCGCCAGAAGATGGCCCTATTCGAATCAGAAGGTCATTTGTTTCGGGACAATGATGAGCTGTTCTCAGAAACCAGTTGGCTGGCGGTCATGCTGGGGCAGGGTATCGTTCCTCGGGGTTACCACCCGTTGGTTGATACCTTTGATGCAGCGGCTGTGAGTCAGCATCTAGGTGGTCTGGCGGAAGTGATTGAGCGCTCCGCTGAGGAGATGCCAAAACATAGCGATTTCATCAGCCAACACTGCGCGGCAGAAAGTACGCCATGAAGCCCGCGGGCCATCAATGCCTACTCAGTTTGGCCTTGTTAGGCGTGAGCTGTTCTGGGATAGGGCAGATTACCGTGCCATTGTCAGATCCTGAGCTGGCTGTTGATAGCGCCGTGTTTACCGACCTACCAATGATTTTTGACCCGGGCCTCGAGCGCACCGCGCCCACACTAACCTTTAGCAACGTCACCGTGAGAGCGGGTCTTAATGTTCGCCATGAAATTCAAGGAGAGCAGACCAGTGACCCGGAGCGTATCGTCGCTGGTGTAGCTGCCGGAGACTATGACAACGATGGCTTTGTGGATCTGTATCTGGTGGGAGGCAACGGCGCTACCGCCAACCAGCTGTTTCGTTCCTTGGGTAACGGTCAATTGGCGTTCGAGGAAGTGGGTGCCCAGGCGGGGGTTAGATTGGAAGGCGCTCGCAGCTCCGGGCCGTTGTTTGCTGACCTCGATGGTGACAATCAATTGGATTTGCTGGTCGGCGCCATTGAAAACGAACCGGTTCGGGTCTTTCGTGGGCTGAAAAATGGCACCTTTTCCGCCGTCCCTGACGACGGGGGTTTTGCCAGCGTGTCGCGCAAGAATACCTTCTCTGGCGCTTTGGCAGATTACGACGGCGATGGCGACCTGGATGTAGCGTTTAGTCATTGGGATTGGGCGCCAGACCGCACCGAATTTCCACCCATAGAGCAACCGCAGACCCTTTGGGCGAATAACGGTCTGGGCCAGTTTTCCGATGCCAGCGTTGATAGCGGGCTGGCTGAACTTATCGGCGCGGACGGTCGAGATTACAGTTTTACCCCGAACTTTGCCGACATCAATAATGATGGCTGGCCGGACCTACTGATGGCCTCAGACTTCGCCACCAGCCAGGTGTTTCTCAACACCCAGGATGGACGCTTTGCCGAAACCACGGATTCGGTAATCAGTGATGAAAACGGCATGGGTGCAGCGGTGGCAGACTACGACAACGACGGCGATCTGGACTGGTTTGTCAGCGCCATTGCCACCGAGGCCACGGTCAGCCCTAGCGGTTTTAGCGGCAATCGGCTGTATCAAAACAACGGCAATGGCCAATTCACCGATGTGACAGACGCGGCAGGTGTGCGCATCGGTGGCTGGGGTTGGGGTGCGTGTTTCGCGGATTTCAACAACGATGGATTTGTGGATTTATTTCACGTCAGCGGGTGGGCGGATGATCGCTTCAGCGGCGGCTTATCCCGGTTGTTTTTGTCCGATGGAGAAGGCGGTTTTTCCGATGTGACATTGGCGGTTGGCATTTTTAGCGACCGGGAAGGACGTGGGGTGGTGTGCGCGGATCTAGATCGCGATGGTGATATCGATTTATTGATCGCCAACAACAACCAGTTCGCAGAGCTGTATCAGAACAACCTGGATTACGGGCATAACTGGCTAACCGTACAACTGCGCTCTGCAGGTCCCAATACACGAGGCATTGGGGCCAAAGTCTGGCTGACGACGCCAGCCGGCACCCAGCTGCGAGTCATTAGTGCCGGCAACAATTTTGTGTCTCAAAATCCCGCTGAAGCCCACTTTGGCTTAGGCGGTCAACAGGCCATCGTTTCGCTGCGGGTGGAGTGGCCTGATGGTGGCGTCAGCGAGCAGCAGAACATTGCCGTTAATCAACTATTAGTGGTGTACAACAACCCATGAATTTCCATCGCGTTCTGTGTGCGTGCACGTTGGTATTGCTCGGCGGTTTCAGTTTGTTGGTCTCGCAAAGCCCCGCAGCTGAGGTGACGTCTGAGGTCTCCAGTATCCGTCTAAATCAGGTTGGTTTTAAGCCGGGGGGGCTGAAACAGGCGGTGGTGACCGGAGTCCATGGCGATCAGTTTCAAGTTCTGGAGGCAGGCACAGGAAGGACGGTTTGGTCCGGGATTTTGCTGCCGGCCCGACGCTGGGGACCCTCCGGTGAGACCGTCAGATTGGCGGATTTTTCCGCCCTGCGCAAAACGGGTCGCTACGTGGTTAAGACTTCGGGTCAAACCTCACACCCCTTTCAAATTGATGCCGGGGTGTATGAGGAACTGGTCGCCGCGTCACTGAAATCCTTCTATTTCAATCGCGCCGGTCTAACCTTAGATAAACGTCATGCCGGACCCTGGGCGCGGGCCATGGGTCACCCCGATGAGCAGGTCCGATTTCACCCCTCTGCCCAGGACGGGCAGCGTGATGACAACGCCATCATTGCCTCAGCGAAAGGTTGGTACGATGCCGGCGATTTCAACAAATATGTGGTCAACTCTGGCATTGCCACCTACACCCTGCTGGCAGCCTACGAGCACTTTCCCCAATTCTACGATCCGCTTCTGCTAAACATCCCAGAAAGCGGCGGCAAGCTGCCGGACATTCTGGATGAAGTATTGTGGAATCTGGACTGGCTGGAGACCATGCAGGACAGTGCGGATGGCGGGGTCTATCACAAACTAACGACGTTAAATTTTGCCCCCATGGTGATGCCCAGCGAGGCCAACGAGGCCCGCTTCATGGTTGCCAAATCAACGGATGCAGCGCTCAACTTTGCCGCGGTGATGGCGGTTGCGGCGCGAGTATTTGAACCCTTAGAAGAGAGTCTTCCAGGATACGCTGAGCGATATCGACAGGCGGCCATTTCGGCGTGGTCCTGGGCGCAAAAAAACCCCCAGCGTCGCTATGTGCAGCCTGCTGATGTCAGTACCGGTATGTACACCCGTCCTGGGTTGTCTGACGAATGGGTTTGGGCTGGCGTCGAGTTATTTATTCTGACCCAGGATTTAACCTATCTTCAGCCCTGGGAAAATAGTGAGACCTCACTGTCGACGCCGAACTGGAGTTATGTGAGTCCGTTGGCATGGGTGTCCTTAGCCAATCACCAGAGCCAACTTAATGACAGTCAGTCAGAAAGGGTGACTCGGGTATTCAATCAATACGTAGAGACTCTGTTGGACGGTCAACGCCGATCAGCCTATGGAGTGACCTATGGCAGCCATGCCAACGATTTTCAGTGGGGTGGCAATTCGGTGGCGCTCAATCAGGCGTTGATGGTGATACAGGCGTATCGACTCAACCCTAGGCCGCAACTTTTGGCTCTGGCCCAAGGCAATTTGAACTACGTACTGGGGCAAAATGCGCTGAGCTTAAGCTTTGTCACCGGCATTGGCGCACACACGCCAATGCATATTCACCACCGCGCATCCGCCGCGGATGAGGTGGTTGCACCGGTACCTGGTTTGCTCGCCGGTGGTCCAAACACCAATGGTCAAGATCAGTGTCAGTATCCCAGTGACCAGCCGGCCCTGGCCTATCTGGACGATTTTTGCAGCTACACAACCAACGAGATTGCGATCAACTGGACGGCGCCACTGGTCTATGTGTCCGCAGCCATTCAGTCGTTAGATTAAGTGTTAGTCCCTATACGTGGGCAACATCTTGCGCGCAGCGGCCCTTCAGCGGCAGAACGGTGCCATCAAAGAGTTCCTCCACATCGGATTGGTCGGGCAATTGCACTGCCTCGCGCACAATATTTTGCGTTAGGTGAGGCGCAAAACCTTCAATAAACTCGTACATGAACTTGGTCAGTACGGTATCGCGACGAAATCCTATCCAGGTGGTTGAGCGAGGGAAAAGGTCGGGAATTTCCAGGGCTTTGAGGCCGCTTTCTTCGCAATCCTGAGCCATGGAAGCAATCACGCCGACGCCCATGCCCATCTTTACGTAAGTCTTAATCACGTCGGCATCCCGCGCGGTAAACACCACCTCTGGCACCAAACCTCGATCGGTGAAGGCGCGCTTTAGGGACGACTCTTCGCTAAAACTAAACACGTAAGACACCAGCGGGAACTCGGATAAGCGTTCCAGGGTTAACGGCGTGTCATCAAGGGCCAACTCATGATCCGCCGGCACGATTATGGACCGGTCCCAGCGATAACACGGCAGCATCACCAACGAGGGAAACAGCGCATGGGAGCCGGTGGCAATGGCAAAGTCGACCTGTTTGTCGTTCACCATATCGGCGATTTGTTCACTGGTACCCTGGTGCAGATCCAGCGATACGTTGGGATATTGCTGCCTAAACTCCTGGATTACATCGGGCAGCACGTAGCGCGCTTGGGTATGGGTTGTGCCGATTTGCAGGGTTCCGCGCTTCTGGTGATAAATCTCGTCAGACAGCGAACGGATTTGCTGTACCTCCTGGAAAACTCGGCGAGCCCGCTCCACCACCTGAGCGCCTTCTGCGGTCAGGGAGCCTAGTGCTTTGCCTTTTCGAGCGAACAGGGTGAAGCCCAGCTCGTCTTCCAGCAGACGAATCTGTTTGCTGACCCCCGGCTGAGAGGTGTAAAGCCGCTCGGCGGCGGCGGTGATGTTGAGCCCGTTGTCCACAATGGCTAACAGGTATTCCAGTTGTCGAAGCTTCATGGTCCAAGTAGACGGCGGGTGTCACCCAGGTGCAAGATGCAGTTGTCCAATATAACCAAATGATCTAATTGGCGCAGAAAAAGAGTATTTCCCAACCCGGGACTTCGCTGCCTATGGTGTAAGACCGTTATTGGGCCAAAATACTTCCATGGACTACTTGCCAATTTTTGCTGATTTGAAAGATCGCCCCTGCCTGGTGGTGGGCGGCGGCGAAATCGCAGCACGAAAAGTACGCCTGCTCAGTCGCGCCGCCGATAAAATTTTGGTTGTTGCGCCCGAAATCAACGATGAGTTGCGCCAGCGGGTGTCTGACGGCGCCATCAGCTGGGCCGCCCAAGCCTTCTCCGTAGAGCATCTCAAGGACATTGCACTGGTTATTGCGGCAACGGACGACGAGCAGGTCAATGCTCAGGTGGCGCAGGCTGCCCGTGCACAGGGTTGTCTGATTAACGTGGTGGATCAGCCCGACCTATGTAATTACTTGTCGCCGGCCATTGTTGATCGATCGCCGCTGGTGGTAGCCATCAGTTCGGGTGGGGCGATGCCAGTGTTGGTTCGGCGGGTGAGGGAGTGGCTGGAAAATCTGCTGCCGGCTCGGATAGGCGAATTGGCTGCCGCCGCCCGCAGTGCTCGCCAGCGCATTGCCCAGCGCATTCCGGATCTGATTCCGCGCCGCCACCTGTGGGAACGTATCGTTGACCGTGGACTGGTGGCCAGCGAAGACCCGGCGGCTGTGATTGATTCGTTGCTGTCAGAAGGTGACACCCAGTCCGGCCATATTTACTTGGTTGGCGCCGGTCCCGGCGACCCAGACCTTCTAACCTTAAAAGCGGCCCAGATCCTCCAGCAAGCTGATGTAGTGATTTATGACCGGCTGGTAGGGCCGGGCATCTTGGAGCGCGCCAGGCGCGACGCCGAATTTATCGATGTGGGCAAGAAGGCAGGACATCACCGCTTCAGTCAAAGTCAGATCAACCAGATGTTGGTATCCCATGCCCGCGAAGGCAAGGTGGTGTGCCGGCTGAAAGGGGGGGATTCAACCCTGTTTGCCAGGGCCGGAGAAGAGCTAGACGTTGCCCGGGACGCGGGGATACCCGTGGACCTGGTACCCGGCATTACTGCCGCATCAGGCTGCGCCGCAGCTGCCGGCATTTCGCTGACCCATCGGGACCTGGCTCACAGCGTGGTGATGGCCACGGCCCATTGCAAAAAGCAGCTGGAGTGTCTGGATACTCAGGGTATGGCCAAGTCTGGCCAGACGCTGGTGTTTTACATGCCTATCCGCCAGTTGGAGGCGTTGAAAGATCGATTGCTATTGGAAGGTATGAAAGCGGATATGCCCTGCGCTCTGATAGAAAATGGATCTCGAGACAATCAGCGAGTCATTAAGACAGATCTCAAGAACTTGAGTGAAGCGGCAGATTTGACACAAATCCAGTCGCCGGCACTGCTGATCATCGGTAAAGTGTTGGCCATGATGCCGGCGGAAAAGATCACCGAGACGATTGTTGAATCTGAGGTAATTGAGCGCTATCAACAATCCGTTGCTTAACCCAGAGCGGACCATGAAAAAGAATAATGAGAGGACATTACGATGATTTATGACAATATTCTGGACACTGTTGGCAACACGCCGGTGGTTAAACTCCAACGAACTGGCCCTGAAAACGTCGATATCTACGTCAAAGTTGAGGCATTCAATCCCTTGGGCTCGGTGAAAGACCGGTTAGCACTGGGAATCATTTTGGATGCGGAAAAAAGTGGCGCCTTAAAACCTGGTCAAACGGTGGTTGAGGCCACCTCCGGCAACACCGGCATTGCCATGGCGATGGTATGTGCGGCCAAGGGTTACCCATTTGTGGCTGTGATGGCCGAGTCCTTCTCCATAGAGCGGCGCAAGATCATGAAAGCCCTCGGCGCAAAGGTGATTCTCACCCCAGCCGCTGAACGAGGTTCGGGGATGGTGAGACGAGCCAAGGAGCTATCAGAGACCCACGGCTGGCTTTGGGCCAGTCAGTTTGAAAATCCGGCCAATCCAGCCTTTCATCGCAACACCACTGGCCCAGAAATTCTCAGCGATTTTGCGGGTCGGAAATTGGATTATTTTGTCAGTGGCTGGGGAACCGGAGGCACAATGACGGGCGCAGGAGAGATGATTAAATTGGCGCGTCCGGAGGTCAAAATTATCGCCACCGAGCCTGCAGGTGCCTCAATGCTTGCCGGGGCAGAGTGGGCGCCCCACAAGATTCAGGGTTGGACACCGGACTTCATTCCAGGGGTGCTCAACCGAGAGATTTATGACGAGCTGGTGCCAGTGACTGACGACGATTCCATCGCGGCGGCCCGCCACCTATCGACCCGGGAAGGCATTTTTGTGGGTATTTCCGCCGGTGCCACCTTGGCTGCGGGCTTGCAAGTTGCCGAGAAGGCGGCCTCTGGCAGTGCCATTTTAGTCATGTTGCCTGATACCGGTGAGCGGTACATGAGTACACCGCTGTTTGAGGGCATCTCGGAAGACTCTGATGACGAGTGGCTGGCGCAGCAGTAGTCCAGCAATCGTTCAGGGATAGGTCGAGACTAAGTTCTGCGCAGTGGCAATGGTCCTGCGCAGACCGCGCTACCAAATGGGGCGGCGAGAAAAGAAACCCCATCTTGCCCCGCAATTCGTTCTATCATGGACCTTAGTACCCCCTGATACCTTGGGATGACTGAGCCGCTTAATAACACAACTCAGCTTTTGCACCGTTTCCGCAACGGAGACAATGAAGCCCGTGATCGCCTGGTTGCGCGCTACCTTCCCCTGATGCGCCAGTGGGCCCATGGCCGCTTGCCATCCTACGTTCGCGATGTCTCAGAAACCGACGATCTTGTGCAGGTTACTTTCATGCGGGCGTTAAATAAGTTGGAGGGCTTCAATGCGGAGAAGCCCGGCGCTTTTCTGGCTTATCTGCGCACCATTTTAGTCAACGTGGTGCGCGATGAGATCCGCCGCTTGAAACGCAGCCCCCAACGGATTCCCGTCAGCGAAGAACGCCTGGCCAGCGAAGCCAGCGTTGTGGAGAACATGGTGGGTAGCGAGATCTTAGAAGCCTATGAAAAAGCCCTGCAACCCATGGATGAGAACAAACGAATGGCGGTGATCATGAGACTGGAGTTCGGGATGACGTATGAGGAGATTTCCCAAGAGCTGGAAAGTCCATCGGCCAACACGACCCGAATGATGATTGTGCGGGCGTTGGCAGAGTTAGCAGAGACCATGCCAGGCGACATTTCAGCAGCACAAACCTAGGGCACTTCCTGCCTCACGATCTGACTACCGAACAGCAGAAACTGGCGGCTCAGAGCGAGACACGCCTTCCATAGAATCTATTTTGTCGCGGCAAGAGCCAGCTGCATTTATCGACAGGGACCCTCTCTTCCACCGTCCATTGATCAAATCAAAATGACCGATGGAGAGTTAACAGCCGCCGGCTGTGATCAACGGGATTGTATTTGTGCCTGCAACGCTAGGAATCGGACTGATCGAGTGATTCGATCACTCAAATCCGTCCAAAAAGATTCCCTCGGCGTTGTTGGTGACCGTGAACGTAACGGTTACCACCGCAATTGGGTCGCCTGCAGCGTTGGCCTGGCTAAACGCCGATACCTGCAAGGAGTAGCTGCCTGGAAGCAACAGTTCGCCGGCGAAATCACCCGCCGAATCCCCAAATAGGCTGTAAGGCGCCACGTTTTCCACCTGGTTGGTTGCCACCGGACCGCTGAGCGCAAAGGCGATGCTTGCTGTGCCGTTGGGAATGTCGTCGGTTCGAACAGAAAATTCCGTGAATCCCAGGCTGGACAGCAATACAGTCTGGTCAGTCTCCAATGATCCTGCGTCTAGATCGTCTGCAGCGTTCACCAGTTGCAATGTGATGGGGCTTTGGCCAACGCTAATGGAGACGGATGTGGTGGCAGAGTTTAACGCCCCATCCGATGCCTGGTAGGTGAACGTATCAGTTCCGACAAACCCAATGTTTGGGGTGTAGTTAAAGCCTCCGTTGGCGGCCAAGTTCACGCTGCCCATATTTGCCGGATCAATCAAGATGGCGGAGATGGCATCGCCATCAAGATCGCTATCGTTGTTCAACACTCCCGGGGCATCTACCGTTAGCACCGCGTCTTGGCTCGTGCTGTAGCTATCAGCGGCGGACAGCGGCGCGCGATTTTCTATCGTGCCTGAGGGCGCCAAGTGCAGCGCCACCTCGTTCCCAAACCCGATTGGAACGGTAAAAGGCGCGGCGCTGGCATTGCGGGTTTCCATGCTGGATTGCCCACTGGCCGGATCAAACCACGTCAGGGTGTATTGACCCGGCGCCAGCCCCTGAACACCCAAGGTGGTAGGGGAATCTAGGTCATATAACACGTAGTTTTGAGTGTTGGTATTGGCTAATGCCCAAAGGGTATCGCCGGCTGCCAGATTGTCTCGCGGCGTGAGGGTGTTAAAAGCAGCACTTTCCATAAATTCTCGCAGCCGCCTAAGGTCGCCGAGCATGTCGCTGGTGGGGTCATGAGGGTCATTGCCTTGGGCCGGGTCGCCGCTGGCGTTGCGACTGCACAATCGGCCGCCGTGGGCACACTCATACGCGTTGTACAACAGCACATAGCCGCCGCCCATAGCGCTGCCCCAGTTGGATTGGCGGATGTTGGTGCGATCACCATCGTGGAGTAAATCTAAATGCCAGGGGTGACACTCAGACATGACGTAAACCCAGCTGCCTTGCTCGGCTTGGCTATGCACACCTTCGGGGCTGCGCAGAGAGGCGTTACCGCAAATTTGTTGGGCAAATACATTCACGTTTGGGTCGGTGCCGAATTGCATGGATTGGCCGTTGTTGTGATGAACCCCAATGGGATGGACCGGATCATGGCGCCGAATTTCGGCAGCAATAGCCGACATCAAATCGTTGTCTTCGCCAGTGGTGCAATTGCCCATTAAATATTCTTCGCCGGCCAACCACACCAAGTTGTCCAAGCCGCGGAAGGTGGTCACCAAGGCTTCGATGTAGTCCACCGCGTCTTGGCTTAGAGGCACGTCGCAGCCCCAGGGTCTAGCGGTGTCGTCGATCACATGAAACCAGCTGACGATGCCCGCTTGGTCCAGTTGGTTAAGAAAGCTGAGCCAGTTATCGAAGACCCCGGGTGCAATGCCACTGGTCTCGTCTTCATTGACGTTAAAGGGGTCTTCATAACTAAAGCCATCGCCTTCAAAGGACCGAATGGAGTGCATGTAGAGGGCATTGGCGCCAGAGGACACCAAGTCGTCCACGATCTCCTGTTTGCGTGCATCGGTCTCGTAAAGAAACCCTTCAGGGCCGCCGACGCCGGCCATAAATACCGGTCGCCCAGAGTCCCGGCGGATAAACCATTGGCCGCTGCTGTCCACCGTTAATGGGCCTTCACTGCTTTGGCTGCCACCCAACGCGTATTGAATGCCGCCCAGCAGATGAGCGACAAATGTGTCATCGGAATAGGAGGCATTGGTATGGCCCATGGCGGTGTAGAATGAGCGCCCACCGTCAAACTCCTGGTACCAAGCGATGGGGTGGTCGCTGCCCATCTCACCGCCGTTGTAGCTATCTTCATCGACCGTGAGCAACACGTTGACATTAGGGCGTGGATTGGTCCGGAAGTCGTACCACTCGTCAAATCTGCTAAAGCTAGCCGGCAGCCCCGTGGTTGACGGATGGCTGCTGTCCTCCACCGAAACCGTTGCGTCCTGCTGGGGCGGGTGGCGATCAAAATAGGCGCCGATCAGCTGGCCATACCAGGGCCAGCTGTACTCCGTATCGCTGGCTGAATGCACGCCCACGTAACCGCCGCCGGCGCGGATGTAGTTCTCGAACGCGGTTTGTTGCGCGTTGTTGAGTACATCTCCGCTGGTCAATACAAAGGCAACGGCCTCATAGTTGGCTAAATTGCCGGCGTTAAAGGCGTTGGCATCTTCGGTAATTTCAATGGAAAAGCCGTTGTCAGCGGCAAGATCGGTCAGTGCGCTATGGGCCGCGCCGATGGAGCCATGCCGGAACCCTTCGGTGGCACTAAACACCAGTAATCGCGGCGTTGAGGTGTTGCCGGCGGCGGCGATCTGGCAAACCATGCCAAGCAGCGCCAACACGGCGATGAGCGGGGCGACTGTGGTGATCAAAAAGCGGGATTTCGGGGCGTTTGGCATAGCGGCAAGCCTCAGCGATTTAGGCTTCATGGTACGAACCCTTGCGAGACAGAAACGTGACGCGCATCATGGCGTTTTTGCCGATAATGGATTGGGCTTTTGAGCGAAGTTGACCCAGAAGTTGCTCTGGTTGATCTAAAAAACATCGAATGCTGGCGTGGGTCGCAACGGGTGTTTGAGGGTCTTTCGCTGACCATTCCCCAAGGCCAAAATGTGGCGATTCTGGGACCCAATGGGGCGGGCAAGTCAACCTTACTGAAACTGCTTGCCAGAGAAATTTATCCGGCACCCAGAGCCGATTCCTGGTTCAAGATTTTGGGTCAAACCCATCTTGAAACTCGCGCCTATCAAGCCACGCTGGGTTTGGTGTCACATGACCTACAGACGGTTTTTCCCGCCGATGCCACCGCTCTAGAAGCGGTGTTGTCCGGATTTTCTGTCAGCTTTGGTGTGTCGGGAATTGGCTACTCCTTTAGTCGGGATGAACGTTACCAAGCCCAGGCGATGTTGGATCGTTTTCAATTACCCAGCGAGCAGCCCTTTGCGGCAATGTCCACAGGCCAGCAACGACGTTGTCTGTTAGCCAGGGCGATGGTGCCCGGCCCTCAACATCTGGTGTTAGACGAGCCCCTGGCTGGGCTGGACCCAGGTGCGGCGTTTGGGTTACTGGACACCTTCCATGGGCTGCTTGATGAAGGGGTCAGTTTGATTTTGGCCACCCATCATGTGAATGAAATCCTGCCCCAGGTGGAACGTGTGGTACTGCTAAAAGACGGTCGAGTGGTGGCCGACGGGCCGCCAACCCATGTACTCACCAATGAATCGGTTAGTGATCTTTATGATGCGCCAATGGTCATCGAGCGGCGCAATGGTTACTGGGCTGTGTCGGCTGGGGGGTTGGTGGAAAAGCGCTGAGCGAAACCTGGGTCGGGTCCTTCCAGTAGTCCCTGTTTGCCCTGTAGTGTTTGGCAGACGTATTGAGTGACGGCGGGCGAAAGCCTGCGGTAGAGATCTGCGGTAAGGGTCAGCGCATCTCGCCCTGGCCAGTCCTGTTTTAGAAGATCCTCCGGCAAATCGGCGTCTCTTAGCAATAGGCGCCGATAGTCATGGATCAGTAGTGTTCGCAGCAGAAAACTTTCATGGGGTGTCATTTCGATGTTGCCACGCAATGCGCTAAGGCTTGCTTCAAAGGCCGCCACTACGCCGCGATAGCTATCACCACGCTCTCTCAGTTTACAGCTTTTTACCTCCATCTGTTGGAGCACCGCCAAGGCCGCATCGTCATCGGTCTCTGCCCGGAGGACGGACACTATATCCCTCAGCCTCATCGCCAAACCCAGCCACGGCTCCTGGAAAACATCCCACACC
>CAZLJY010000053.1:0-25525 GCA_964559945.1 uncultured Gammaproteobacteria bacterium
GTGGTGGCGATGGATTCGCCGGCAGCACGCTCCCCGGAGGACTTTCATTGGGGCACTACGCTGTGGCATGAAATTGCCCATATTTTCACCCTGCGTGCCACTGACCACCGCGTATCCCGTTGGTTTAGTGAAGGTGTCTCGGTGTTTGAGGAATGGCGCACCGGCCCGGTGCCCGGGCGGCAGATTCCCCTTTTGGCCCTGAACGCTATGGCCGAAGGCAAACTGCTGCCGTTGGCGCAGTTGGATGCCAGCTTTATTCGTCCGTCTTATCCCCAGCAAGTATTAGTGTCTTACATGCAAGCGGGTTTGACCTGCGATTTCATTGAGCAGGCCTTTGGCTTTGGGCCTTTGGTGACGATCTTGGAGCAATACAAAGAGGGTCAGGGCGACCGTCAGGCGGTGGAAACCGCTTTGGGCATTACCTTGGAGCAGTTTGATGAACGCTTTGCGGCATTCATTGAACAAGAGTTTGGATCAACCTTCGCCGGCCTTGAAGAATTTGAAAAGCGCCGAGGCGACGCGGCGGCGGCCGCCAACGAAGAGCGTTGGCCTGATGTGCTGGAGCCAGCAGCTCGAGCCGTGACACTAATGCCTTCCTATGTTGAAGCCGACAGTCCATACCTGATGTTGGCCAGAGCCCACCGAGAGTTGGAAGCGCCCGACCAGGAGCGCGCCGCATTAACCGAGTACTTTGATGCTGGCGGTCGTTTGCCCCAAGCCCTGGATCGGCTGTCTTTGGTACTGGCAAACAATCAACAAACCCAAGCTGCCGCCGAGGTGCTGGAAAGCAGCAATCTGGTGGCGCCCCTGGAGCCCAGTCGCCATACTCGGTTGGGGCAGCTCTACTTGACCCTTGGCAATCACCGGGCAGCGGTGCGTGAATTTTCCGCAACCCTAGCCCTGGAACCTCATGATTTAGCCGCCGCTCACCTGAACCTAGCTCAAGCGTATCAGGCTGCGGGTAATACGGACCAAGCGCGCCTGCAGGTACTTTCTGCACTGGAATTGGCACCCAACTATCGAGAGGCTCAAAAGCTGTTGATGAGCTTGCTTAACTCGTAATAACGATCAACAAGGAATATCCATGGACAACGAACCCAACCCGGAAGTGGCCCAGCAGGTCCAACGATTTCGCCAAGTGATGGACAACATCCGTGGCCAGGTGGGCAAGATTATTGTGGGCCAGGAAGAGGTGGTGGAAAGTCTGCTGGTGACCTTGTTGGTGGGTGGTCACTGCTTAATTACGGGCCTTCCCGGCACCGCGAAAACCTTGTTAGTGCAAACCATGGCCAAAGCCTTAGGTCTGGATTTTAAACGAATCCAGTTCACGCCAGACCTAATGCCTACCGATGTGACTGGCACCGATATCGTTGATGAAGATCAAGCCAGTGGACAGCGGCAATGGCGTTTTGTCCCTGGGCCGGTATTTACCAACGTGCTGCTGGCCGACGAAATTAACCGGACCCCGCCGAAAACCCAGGCAGCCTTGCTTGAGGCGATGCAAGAAGCGCGGGTGACGGTGCGTGGCACCACCCATCAACTGAGCAAACCTTTTTTCGTCTTGGCCACACAAAACCCCATCGAGTTGGAGGGCACCTACCCGTTGCCCGAAGCTCAGTTGGACCGTTTTTTGTTTAATGTCATGCTCGATTATTTGCCCGCCACCGATGAGTTGGCAGTGGTGCGCCGTTTTACCGACCAGGTGGAAATGCCGGAAATTTCCAGCTGCACCCAGGCAGAGGAAATCGTTGGTTTTCAATGGCTGGTGCGACAGGTGCCGGTGTCCGAGGAGATGGGCCAACTGGCTGTTGATCTGGTTCGGGCGACCCGTCCCAGCGACCCCTTGAGCCCAGATAAGGTGCGCAAGTATGTGAACTATGGCGCCAGTGTTCGGGCCAGTCTTAACCTGGTGTTGGCGGCCAAAGCTCGAGCCTTATTGGCGGGTCGTTATCACGTCATTGAGCAGGACATTCTAGCTCTAGCGGCGCCAGTGCTTCGCCATCGGGTGTTGCTCAATTACTTTGCTGAGGCTGACGGCTTGACAGTTGATGATGTGCTGACAGATCTCATCGCCCAGCCCAGCTTTCGGCGCTCTGCGTAAGGTAAGACTCTGATGCAGCCTGCCAGTCATTTGCTCCAACCCGCAGATCTCAATGGTCTGAATAACATGGAGCTGATTGCCCGCAGTGTGGTGCAGGGGTTGTTGCTGGGTCTTCATCGGTCACCGCAATTTGGATTCAGTCAGGAGTTTGCTGAGTACCGCCCCTACCGAGATGGCGATGACCCACGGCATGTGGATTGGAACGTTTTTGCGCGTTCCGACAAGATGGTCGTGAAGCAGTTTCTTGGTGATACCAATGCCCATTTGATGGTGTTGCTAGATGCCAGTGCGTCGATGGGCTTTGGTCAGCCAGTGAGCAAATTGCGATACGCCCAGATGCTGGCAGCCTGCCTGACATTCCTGGCCGGTCGTCAACACGATGCCAGTGGTTTGCTGGTGTTTGATGAGGCGGTAAGAGCGTTTCATCCTCCCGCCACTAAGCCCGGTGCACGCCAGGCCATGCTGCATACCCTTGAGGCGGTGGAGCCCAGCCAGGGAACCCGCTACGGGCCGCCCTTTGAAGCATTTTCCCAGCAGATCAGGCGGCGCGGGATGGTTGCGGTCATCTCCGATTTCTTTGAAGACCCGCAGTTAATGATAGAAGCGGTACAGCCCCTGTGTTTGGCGGGCCACGACTGCATTTTCTTTCAAGTCTTGGACGGCGAAGAGCTGGCCCCCCGCGCCCGTGGTCCGCGTCTGCTGAAAGATCTGGAATCCGGTCAGGCGGTGGAAGTATCTGAGCAATTTTTGCGCGAACAGTACCCGGCTCGCATGGCCGAGCATATCCAATCGGTGGCTGACACGGTGGGGCGCGCTGGCGCCCAGCATGTGTTGCTCGATACCCGCCACCCCCTTGGGCCGGCGTTGCGTCAATACCTGCAATTTAGGAAACACCGGCAATGAGCTTCGCCGCACCAGGCATGTTGCTTGGCCTGTTGGCACTGGCGTTGCCGCTATGGCTGCATCGGTTGCGCACCGATAGCGCTCGCAGTGAGCCGTTTAGCTCGGTGCGTTTGCTCACTGCAGCGACCCAGCGAGTTTATGTTGATCGACGCATTCGATATTGGTTGTTGTTGGGATTGCGGTTGGCGTTACTGGCCCTGTTGGTGCTGATGTTTGCCCGTCCGCGCCTGACCAATGATGGGGTGGTGGATACGGGTGAGCACCAGCACTGGATACTGGTGGATCTCAGTGCGTCCATGAGCCAGGCCTCAGTGCAGGGAAGTCTAAAGTCGGTGGTGGAATCGGCGTTGGAGAGCATTCCTGCGGATCAGCCGGTTGGCTTGCTCAGTATCGAGGGCGCCATTGAGCAACGGGTGGCACTGGGGCAACCACGTTCGGCAATTGTCGCTGCCTTGTCAGATCTTAGCCCTGGCAACGGGCGACTGGAATTCGGCGATCTGTTGAACGCCGCCGGTGATTACTTTCATCGTTCTGCTCGCAGCTCAGTGGTACACCTGGTGAGCGACTTTCAGGCCAGTGCCATGCCCGCACAATTTTCCCGAGTAGTGCCCCGGGCACCCTATGTGCTGAGGCTGCACCCGATCACCGGCAATGCCGACAATCCGCGGATCGCTTCAGCCCAAATGGATGGCGACACGCTGGAGGTTTTTACCGAAAATGCGCCGCCCAACGCCACCCTCATCGTTAATGTCAGTGATCAACCCCAGCGTTCTGTGCCGCTGGCCAATGGTTCGGGCCCTACTCGCATAGAGCTGGAGCTGTTGCCCCAGGAAAACCCATTGAAAATTTCCATAGAAAACGAGGATGATCTAGCCGTCGACGACACCTACCATTTGTTGGTCAACCGTTCGCCGAAGCAGCAGATCTTAGCGTTAACCGCCAGCGATGGAGCGGTTAATCCGTTTCTAACCAGCGCCTTGAGCGCGGTCAGCAAGCAGGTTGAGCTGAAAAATGAATGGATCTCCGGTTTTGATCCTCGCCAGTTGAGCCGCCACCGTTGGTTGGTGACTGACGATCTGGGAGCGCTCAGCGTTGAGGTCAGCGACGCGCTGGAGAATTGGGTGCGCGCTGGCGGGCGAGTGCTGGCCGGTGTGGGTGAATTTGCCGAAAGTCTCCCGCGTATTCCACTCACCGGTCATCGACTGATTGACCGCGACGTTGACGGTGGCCTGTTGGGGACACCGGCATCCGTAAGGCCGGTTAGCGGCGTAGCCGTTGGGCATCCATTGCTGGATCAACGTTTGGCATTTGAGGACATTCAGGTGAAGCAAATGCTACCGCTAGAGCCACTGGATGGCGATCAATTGCTGCTGTGGACTGAAGACGATAGGCCGTTGCTGCTTGAACATTCGTTAGGGCAAGGGATGGTGCTGATCATCAATGGCGGATTTGATCGGCGTTTCAACAATTGGCCGACCCAAGCCTCGTTTGTCCCATTTGTAGGGGCGGCAGTGGACTATTTATCCGGTTACCAAGCGTTGTCGGCCCAGCGACTAGCAGGGGAAGCACTGGTTCTGCCTGAAAACGACGCGGTGACATTTGAACTGTTGGCGCCGAATGCGGTGGGGGCCTTGTTTGGCACAAAGGTCACCAGTGCGGGAATTCGCCTAGCGCAAACCGGTTTTTATTCGCTCCATGGCAGTGATGGCACCGTGACTCAGATAGCGGTCAACATTGACCCGCGGGAATCGGACCTCAGAACGCTAGATGAATCAACATTTGAGCGTTGGGAAAATGCATTGGCTCGCCGAGAAACATTGAGCCCGGATGACCCATTGGGCGGTGAAAGGCAAACCGTTAGCGAGCCCCCCGCCGATGCGCCTAACCCACTGGCGATTTGGCTGCTGGCTGCGCTGCTAGCCCTGACCTTGGCCGAGTCGGTGGCAGGTAACAGGGCAATGAGGAGTGTGACATGAGCCAACAGGCACTCAGTCAATATCTTAAGCGCTTTGCTAAGCGCCAACGAGTTCGCCAGCGCAACGATGGTTTGGCCGTTGTGGCGGCGGTGGCATTGGCATTTTCCCTAGCGGCGACGCTGTGGCTAATTCGCTATGGCTTTCCCCAGGATCAGGCGGTTGTCATTCGTATTGCCGGCATTGGGGTTCTTGCCGGGTTGGTCTATTTTCTGTTGTGGCGTCCTCTTCGTCGATCTCCCAACGAGCAAAGCCAGGCTAAGGAATTAGAGGTCCATGCGCCATTCGATGGCCGACTCACCACCTGGGCTGGCACCCAGGCCGACAACCCGCTGCGGCCCTTGCTGGCAGAAGACGCGATGGCTATTGCCCAATCCCATCCGCCACAACAGCTATTACCTCAGGGCCGATTAAACTGGCCGGCCGCCGCCGCCACGATCAGCGCGCTGGCGTTGGTAGTGCTAATGATTGCTGGGCCCGGCTTTTGGGGCTATGGGCTGCGCCATCTGTGGGCCGGTTGGTTGATTCCGGACTTGCTGCCGCCCCAGTCACTGAGCGTGACACCTGGCGATACGCTGGTTCGACGCGGTGGTCGTCTCATCGTGACCGCTCGCGCCCAGGGCTTTGCGCCCGGCTCCGCTGAAGTGTTTGCTCGTCGAGGTGATGGACAATGGCAATCAACGCCAATGCAACAGGTGGCCAAACCCGAAAGCCGCGACGGGGTAGAGCCGGCGCCAGGTGCCGCTGGGCACGCCGCCAACCTGGAATTTGGCTTCACGTTCCCTGCCGTTCGCCAACCCTTGGAGTACTACGTTCAGGCCGGTGAGGTTCGCAGTCCGACCTACAGTGCTCAGGTGATTGCGCTGCCGCGTATTACCGAATTTTCCATGACTTACACCTATCCTCATTGGACCCGTAAGCCTCCTCGCCAAGTAAGCCCAGGTGGTGACATTCGCGCCATCGCCGGCACGGAAGTAGCGCTGGCAGTCACCACCGACTCCCCATTGCCAGGCGTCGCCATCGTTGTTGCAGGTGATTCCACTTTGATGACTCTGGAGGGAAATGTGGCGTCAGGAAGTCTCACCGTTCGTGCTGACGATCGGTATTACCTGGCCGCAGTGGTGGGCGGAGACCAGGTTCGCCTGACTGACGATTTTCTGATCCGGGCGCTCGAAGACCAGGCGCCAGCGTTAAGTTTTGCATCGCCGGCGCGAGATGTTGATGCGCATGCCATTGAAGAGGTGGCGCTCACGGTGCAGGCCGAAGACGACTTTGGTCTAGATAACATCACCTTGCACGTGGCGGTCAACGGCGGCGAATTTGTCGCCAAACCTCTATTGGCTGAAGGTCTTGGCTCGACCGTTCCGAACTCCTCTAACGAACCACCAGCAGCGGACCTTCGATTGGATCATCTACTGATGTTGGAAGACTTGACCGACGATGGGTATCTGCGACCCGGGGATGTTGTGTCCTATTACGCCAGCGCCACGGATCGGGAGAGCAATGCCGAGTCTGATCTGTTTTTTGTCAGCATTAAGCCTTTCGATCGGCGAATTTCTCAATCCCAGGCGTCCGGTGGGCAGCAGTCCGGCGGCCCTCAGGATGAAATCTCTCAACGCCAACGTGAGATCATTTTGTCGACCTGGAATTTGCGTAAAAAGCGTCGCCAGGCGATTGAGGATGCTCCCGATGCGCCGGAATCCTTTGCTGACAAAGCCACCTTGCTAGCGGATCTTCAAGCAACGCTAGCGGCGCAGGCCAATACCCTGGCTGAGCGAGCACGGGCCCGTGAATTGGGCAGCAACGGTGACATTTCCCGCTATATCGGGCATCTGGATGACGCAGTGGACGCTATGGGTCCAGCCATTGAACAACTGAAACTCGGCGACTTTGAATTGGCAATGGCGCCGGAACAAGAAGCGCTGCAGCACCTGCTGCGGGCAGAGTCGGTGTTTACCGATATTGAAGTGACCACTAGTAGCAATCCTTCGGGTGGATCCGGCTCGGGCAGTGATCTTGCTGAGATGATGGAGCTGGAGTTGGATCTTGAGAAGAACCAATACGAAACTGCTAGCCAGGCGTCGCCAGAGCAAGCGGGCGACAGTGTGGACGAAACCCTGGACGCCTTGGAAGATTTGGCACGCCGCCAGCAGGCCTTGGCTGATGGCTTAAACGGCAGCAGTGCGCCGACCCCGGCCCAGCGCTGGCAACAGGAAAAGCTCAAGCGAGAGGTGGAAGAACTGCTTGAACAATTGCAGCGAAACAGCCCAAGCAGTCAAAGCGCTGAGCAGCAATCAAGCCAGGCGCAAGCCAGTGGTTCTCAAAGCGCAGAATCATCCCAGGCGGCTGATGAGCAGACCCGGGAGGAATTGGCTGAGCGATTGGCTGAAGCGGCCAGCGCGATGGAACAATTGGCCCAGTCTTCGTCCCAAGACTCAGCTAGCGAAAATTCGGGCGAGGATTCGTCCCAGGCCCAGCAACGAGGTGAGCAACAAGGTCAGCAACAAGGTCAGCAACGGGGTCAGCAGTCAGGACAAAGCGTTGGCCAAAGCACCGGCCAAAGCCAATCGGGTGAAAACGGTGATAGCGCCGCCCAGGCGGCCAACACCGCTTTGGCTCAGTTGCGGGCCGCCGCCGACGCTGCAGCTCGCCAACAGGCTCAATCGATGGAACAAGCCTTTGGAGAACTGGCCGAGCGGGCTGAGTCATTACTAGAAGAGCAAACCCAGCTGGCGCAAACCCTCGACGATGCCCTGTCTGAGGCAATGAAAAATCCTCCTAGCCCCGTTTTGCCCTCTGATGATGGTCGCCCCCAATCAGGTCTCACCCCAACTCAGGAATATGAATTGGGTCGGCAAAAAAGGGAGTTGGGCAAAGCCCTGCAGGCCTTGCAACAGGACATGTTGGAAGTGGCGCGCAATTACGACGAGGCAACCGTTGAAGGCAGCCAGGCACTGCGGGAAGGGGTGGCAGATCTGGACCGCTCGGAAGCGATTGTGCGACTCGGATTGGCGGCGGAATATATTGAGTACGGCGCGGCAGCTTACATAGTGTCTACCGAAGACTTGGTGACTGATGCTATGCGGCGCCTAAGTGACAACGCCGCTGATGCCCAGCGTCGAGCATCGCGCTCAGCTGAAGCTGGGCGTGGCGAGCTGGATCAGGCGTTGGCTGAACTGAGCCGCTTGCGCCGCGAGTTGCAGCGTTTGGCTCAGGGCGAGGCCAGCCAGGCCAACGGTCAGCCAGGTGAGCAGCCAGGTGAGCAACCGGGCCAGCAACCGGGCCAGCAACCGGGCCAGCAACCAGGCCAACAATCCGGCCAGCAATCGGATTCTGCCGGACAAGCTCAGATGGCTGGCGGTGGCTTGCCGGGGCAAAGCCCGGATGCCATAGGTGGCAATGCCAGCATTAACGGGCGCGGTGCAGGGAGCGCGGCGGCAGGTGCAACCTTCGAGCCTCGCCGGGTCAGCGAAGCCTTGCAACCCCTTGAAGCTCAGCAAGCGATTAACGACCGCGCCGACGACGTGGCCGACCGCCTGCAGGACGCGTTGCCGGCTCTGGCGGGTCGCCAAGTCTCAGAGCAGGAGCTGCAGGAACTCAGAGCCTTGTTGGGGGATTTTGACTTGGCTGCACTGTCCGGTAACCCGGCTTTACTTGATGCCGAGCTGGCTCGGTTGCTTCGTTTAACTGAGAATCTCGAAATTGGCCTTCGCGCGGCGGTGGGCGCGGCTCAGCGAAGCGCCGTACGCTCTGAAGCGCCGCGTCAGGTCAGCGTGGAGTACCGCGATGCGGTGAGTGACTATTATCGGCGCCTAAGTGAGCTCAAGGCCCAGTCCGGTGATAACTCCCCCTGATTACATTGTGTGTAACCTTTTGGCCGAGGCGGTGCTATAAGCCCATAATTCAATCACAGGATCACACCATGGCTTTTGTCGACCTATTCCGGATTCCCGCTCAACCCTCCCGCCTACTAGCGTCGCTAGTCTTGTCGGCCGCTGCGCTGTTCAGTGGGACGGCCGTTTTGGCCCAAAACTCCGCCCACCTTATTGATTTGGCCCAGAGCGACCTACCACCGGACACCCAATGGTATGTGCATGCCAACGTGGATGGCCTGCGACAATCTGAGCTGCTTGCGCCCTTCTATGAAGAGAGTTTGGGTGAGGCGTTTGACGATATCGCGCAAGACACGGGGTTGGACTTAAGCGCAGAGCTGATGGCAGTCACCGCGTTTGGCTCCAACGATCAGCCAGATTCAGCCACGATGGTTCTACACGGTCTTAGCGAAGGGGCGCAGCTTGCCATCATGGACGTGCTGGTTGAACAGCTTGATGTGCTGGAGATGGATTACGCCGGTGTCAGTTATTACGAGCTCAGCGGAGACGGCATTAACAACTCCCGGGTGAGACTTGATCGACCGTTTATGCTCAGCTTTGGTCCCGATCAAACGGTGGTTACCGGCGATCTCACCAGTCTGCAGCAATTTATCGATGCCGGTTCGCAAATGGCAGGGGCTAATGGACCCGCAGCTGAGGGTGCTTTATTAGTGATGCGAGCCAATCAGTCGCTGATGCAGGGCGGCATGAACCCCAGCGGTGTGAGCCGAGGCCCGTTTGATTCCTCGATGATGGAAAATATTGATCAACTGGGTGGGGTCATTTCTGAATCGCCAGCGGGCTTACACCTGTTCGCTAAGGTTTACGCGCGTGATGATGCCACCGCAAGCTATGTGCATAACATTGTTCAAGGGTTGATCTCTCTGAAAGCACTGGATTCGGGCAGCAATCCAAGCATCAACAAACTCATTGATGCTCTGTCCATCACCAGCAATGGCCCCGAGGTTACCCTGGATCTGACCATTTCGCCCGAGCTGGCCACTGATCTGTCCGACGGTTTTTAGGATCTGTCTGCTTCCAACAAGACGCCTAGTGACGAAACATTGATGGCTGCCAGCTGCCAAGGTGATCATCGGGCGTTTGAGCAATTGGTGTTGCGCCATGAAACGGCGCTTTACCGGTTTATGTGCGCCAGGCTGGGTCACCCAGTGGATGCCCAGGATGTGTTGCAAGAGGCGTTTGCCTCGGCCTGGCGCTATCGGAAAAGCTATCGGCCCAAGTGGCGGTTTAGCACTTGGCTTTATCGCATTGCTCTGCGCCAAGGCCATCGCGAACGCAGCCGCCAGGGATCCTGGGTCGCCTTGGATGACGCGCAGTTGATGGCGCCCGCTGAGCCGGCCAACCAGGATGTCTGGGATCAGGCCCGCAAGCATCTAACGGCGGGGGCATTCAGCACCCTGTGGCTGCACTACCACGAACAATGGCCGCTGAGCGAAATCGCCACTTGCCTTGGCCGTCCGGTAAGCTGGGTGAAAGTCACCCTGTTCCGCGCTCGGCGAAAACTTGCCGGCACGCTAAACCCTGATGATTACGGACTGACGCCATGACCCGTGAGATCAATAAATCTACAGAGAAGGATTCACTGGAATCCGTGCTGAGGGCAAGTCAGCGCGTCGAAACGGTGAGCGATGGGCTACACAAAAATGTGATGGCTCGAGTTCACAATGAGCAATTACAGCAATCCAACCAAGCGGCGCCGCAAGCTCGTCGCGCAGCCTTTAGGGCAATACCCGCCTTAGTCTTTTGTGCCGCGGCGCTGTTGCTAGGGGCCTACCTGCTGAATGAGCAAGGCCCAAAACCTCGGCAAACCCCCTCAATTAGTGACTTCCAGAATCGAGCCGACAACGATGTTCAGTCCTTCGTCAATCTTTTGGACACCCGCCTGGCCCAGCCCTTGACGGCTCTCCAGTCGCTGAAAGTCGCTAACCCGCTAGTCCAGGAACTGGCTGCTCTGGAATCGGATTTGGACCGCCTAAAGCCGCGCTGGCCCTGGGAAGACCCATCGACAGAGGGTTAGGCGGGCAAAACACGCCATAGGGCGCCAATATTTTTGTCGATCTTTGTTCAAAAAACCATTATCGTAGCCCTGCGCTTTTCAGAAAGCGTATCCCAAGGGGTGGTTGGTGCGCGGCACCAATCTGAGATGCAAGGTTGCAAACCCTTAGAACCTGATCCGGTTAGTGCCGGCGTAGGAATGGGCTTGTCTTGTTTCCCCGCCTTTATGTAACCGGTCGCAATCAGCGTCAGCGGCATTGTCTCTGACTTTAGACTACGCTTTCAAAGGAGCGTTTGATGCGTCCGAATTATTGTTTGTTGTCCGCCGCCGTTGGGCGCTTGTTTGTCGTCTTATGCCTGTTGGGTGCAACGGTTGCTGGAGCGCAAGAACGTTTGGAGGAAATCGTGGTGACGGCCTCCTTGCGAGATGCTCAGTCAATTCTCGATGTCCCCACCTCAGTCACCGTTTTGGATCAGGCGCTGAACGCCGGTGGTGTTCAACACTTTCAGGAAGTCATCGCACGGGTGCCCAATCTGAACTGGTCATCGGCTTCCAATCGGCCACGCTTTTTCCAGATCCGAGGTATTGGTGAGCGCAGCCAGTATGAAGGGGCGCCCAATCCTTCAGTAGGGTTTGTGGTGGACGACATCGATTTCTCCGGCCTCGGGCTGGTGGGAACATTGTTTGATACCGAACAAGTTGAAGTACTAAGGGGGCCCCAAGGTACCCGCTATGGGGCTAACGCTTTGGCGGGTTTGATCTATGTGCGCACGGCGGCGCCGTCCTTCGAACCTCACGCGGCGCTGCGGGCAACCGCCGGTTCCGAAGGCACTCTGGGGCTGGGATTGTCAGCGGGTGGTTCGCTCAACGATAGCAAAACGGCTGCCTGGCGGGTGGCCATCGAACAGTTCGAAAGCGACGGTTTTCGCGACAACGATTTTTTCCCCGCAGACGACACTAACCGCCGCGATGAACTCAGCGCGCGGGCCCGCTTGCGTTGGTTGCCCAGCGATGAGCTCACCGTTGACCTCACTTTGCTGCTGGCCGACATCGACAACGGCTTTGACACCTTTGCACCGGAAAACACCTTCGTGACCCATACCGATGATCCAGGTCGTGATGCCCAGCAATCCCTGGGCGCTGCACTGCGTATGACCTATGAGGGTAACGGCGTGACGATCACCAACATTACCAGCGTTGCCGACAGCGAGGTGATCTATACCTTCGATGGCGACTGGGGCAACGATATATTCTGGGGTGAATTTGCTCCCTATGATTTCACTTCAGACACCTTGCGCGATCGTCAGACATTTAGCCAAGAGCTTCGTTTTGCCTCCAACACGGACTCAGATTGGCGTTGGTTAGGCGGTTTGTATTTGCTGGATTTAGAGGAAGATAACCGCTTCAACGATTTCTTCAACGACGAGGTGTTTCGAGACCTAAGTAGCGAATTTGAGTCCACCTCTCTAGCCCTTTTTGGTCAGTTGGATGTGGACCTCAGCGATCGCGACACCCTTACCGCAGGATTGCGGGTGGAGCGTCGCAGCGCCGATTATTCCGATACCGGGGGCGTGAACGCTGGTCCTGACGACGTCATGTTAGGTGGCCAGTTATCCTGGGTTCGACGCTTTTCCTCAGGTTCCAGCGGGTATCTGACCCTTGCCCGTGGTTATAAAGCTGGCGGGTTTAATTTAGGTTTATCCATTCCCAGCGAACGGCGGGAGTTCGATCCAGAATATCTGTGGAATCTGGAGGCGGGGCTGCGCGGCAGTTGGCTGGAGGGTCGCGCGCGGGGATCGCTGGCCCTGTTCTATTCTCGCCGCGACGATATGCAGGTGGGAACTTCTTTTCAGGTTGACCCCACCGACCCTCTGACCTTTGTGTTTTTCACTGACAATGCCTCCAGTGGTACCAATCTGGGATTGGAGCTGGAAGGGGAGCTGAGTCTTACCGAAAGCATCAGTGTCGATGCCTCGGTGGGGCTGCTGGAGACCGAGTTTGACGATTTTGAATCACCCCAGCGCACCCTTGATGGACGCGACCAGGCTCACGCCCCCAATTACCAATTCGCCATGGGCCTGAACTGGCGCTCAGCCCAGGGCTTTTACGCCCGTTTGGAGGTCACCGGCAGGGATGAGTTTTTCTTTTCCGACTCTCACGATCAACGATCTGACGCCTATGAATTGGTTAACCTGAACCTAGGTTATGAGTCGGATAACTGGTCTGTTGAGCTTTGGGGTCGCAACGTCACTGACCAAGAGTATGCCACCCGAGGCTTTTTCTTTGGTTTGGAGCCACCTAACTTCCCGGATCGTTTGTATACTCAGCTGGGTGACCCGGCGGTGTTTGGTATTACCGCCAACTGGCGCTTATAGCGGTTTGCGATCGCGTATCCAACACCCAAGGTTTAAGGGGGTTCTATGAATCAGGTTTCCGTGGAAATCAGCCTGTACCCGCTGCGCGATGACTTCATTGCGCCCATCGCCCAATTTATTGAGCGCCTGAACACCTACCAAGAACTCACTGTTAAGACTAACTGCATGAGTACCCAAGTGTTCGGCGAATACGCCAGAACCCTGCAGATTTTGGCTGAGGAAATGGGTAAAACTCACCAGGAATTTCCTAAAGCGTGTTTTGCCATGAAGGTGCTAAACGGCAATTTACTGACCCAGTCGCCAACTGACTAACGTGACGGGTTACTAACAGTGTTTCAGGTATTTGAGGGCCTAGCCGTCGTGATGGCTTTGGCTTATCTGATCCTGGCAGCCAGAGAAAATATTTGGTGTTGGGCTTGCGCCTTTGTTAGCACGGCAATTTATATTGTGCTGTTTTTCTCCGTCTCGTTGCTGTCTGAGTTTTTGCTCAACATCTTTTATTTGGTTATGGCCATTTACGGGTGGTGGCAATGGCGAGGCGGCGGCGCCGGTAACAACCGAAAGATCCAGACTTGGAGTCCGGCTAAACACCTTGGGGTTATTTTGGCTACAGCAGCCTTCGTTCCTTTGCTGGCGTTTCTCACCAACGCTGCCGGAGCGTCTTATCCGTTGCTCGACGCAACCACCACCTGTTTCGCCGTAGTCACGACTTTTATGGTGACCCACAAAGTGCTAGAAAATTGGCTTTACTGGCTGGTCATAGATGCCCTGTCGATTTATCTGTACTTGGCCAAGGAGCTGTATATCACCGCCGGACTGTTTGCCCTATACCTGGTGATCTGTGTACTGGGGTATCGCCGTTGGCGAGAAAAAATGCGGGAGTATCCGGTTAGTGGGTGACCAGGCAACAGCCATGGCGTGGATCAAAGGTTTGCCAGAGCTCCAACAGGCTGAGGTCAAGGATGTGCACGCACTGAAACAAGACTCGGTGAATCAGACATGGCGGGTGAGCACGGAGCAGGGGCACTGGATGATTCGCCGCAACGCGCGTTTACCTGATGTGGACCGAGAGCTGGAGTGTCGAATACTTCGCCGAGTGGCGGACGCGGGCCTGGCGCCTCGGGTCATTGCCTGCAGTCCCGGCTATCAGATCACCCAGTGGGTGGATGAGCCGGTCTGGGATCGTGCCGCGTTGTCTGATGCTGACCGTCTCGACGATTTAACCCGCGCCTTGCGTCAGCTCCATGGACTGCCTGCCATCGATTTACCGGCTACCCGTTGGGGTCCCGCCGTGGAGGAACGATTGGCGTTCAGCGACTCCCGCGACAACGCGGCTTTGCGAGCCTCGGTGGGGGCATTGGTTGATGAACTGGAGCAAAGTAGCTTGACCTTTGATCAGCATGCTCTGTGTCACTTTGATCTGCACTTAGATCAGGTGATTGGCTCTGGGCCGGTGAAGTTTGTCGACTTTGAGTACGCTCGTCGCGCCAATCCCATGTTGGATTTGGCCTGGCTAGCGGAATATCACGACCTGACCCCAGACGAGCAACTGGCCCTGCTGGCTTCCTATTATGGCGGAGCCGATCCGCAGATCCGACAACGTATGGGCTTGGCTCTGCAACTGGTGCGTCTGCTGGAATTTTTCTGGCTGGAAAGCCGCTTGGCGGACGGACAATTGTCCGATAACGATGGGTCAAGGCTCAGGCAGCTGAAATTGGTGCTGTGTTGAATCCCATGCCTGGCAGCGGGAATAAGCAACAAACCGCTAAAAGTCGACAAAGCGATGGACCGGTTTACGGTAGAATGCCAGGCCGTTCCTGACCGGTAGTCATCATGAGTATTGCTTTTTGGAGTGTGCTGGTTGTGGTGCTGATGCCACTGCTTTGGACTGCCATCGCTAAGTACAGTGGTCGTTACGATAATCATCAGCCGCGGGTCTATCTGGAGGCCAGTACCGGTTACCGGCAACGCGCTCATTGGGCCGCGCAAAATGCTATGGAGGCAGTGCCTGGCTTTGCCGCTGGCGTCATTATTGCCCATCTGGCGGGAGCAGATGCCCTTTGGGTGGACCGCCTAGCAATCGCGTTTGTAGTCCTTCGTTTGGCCCATGGCTTCACTTACCTGGCCAATTGGGCGACGGCCCGGTCATTGGTTTGGGTGGCGGCTGTTGTTGCCATGGTTGGGTTATTTGTCGCAGCGGCTCGGGCTTGAGCCAATGATTGACGATCTTTTTCCCCGGCGGCAAAAAAGGCACGTCCTTGTGCCTATGGCACGGGGAAGACAGACGGCAGTTGGGACTCCCACCGCCTGTACGATAACGTTAATACGTTTTTTTTCGTAGATCAATAGGCCGAACGACATGGATGGTTTTCGTCACCTGAGCCGCAAGCCGCTCAAACGTCTGTTGATCCCAGCTTTTCTGGCAGTGCTGGGCCCGGTAGTTTTCGCCCAGTCGGATCCGTCCCAGGCGCCCGGTTTGTCCCCCAGCACGGAGAAAGCAGGCCCTTTGGAGTTGATTCAGGTCACCGCCAAGCGGCGGTCCGCTAGTACCTTCGAAACGGCCCAACCTGTCACCGTGGTGACCGAGTCGGATCTGCGCAAAGGGGCACCAAAGGTCACCGCTGACGCATTACGGGGGACTGCCGGAGTGTTCGTGCAGCAGACCACGCCAGGGCAAGGTAACGCCATTGTTCGTGGCTTGAAGGGTTCTGAGGTTTTGCATTTGGTTGATGGTGTGCGCCTTAACAATGCGCTATTTCGTAACGCACCCAATCAATATTTAGCCCTGCTTGATCCGCAATTGCTCAGCGGGGTCGAGGTGGTGCGCGGACCCGCCTCGACGCTGTACGGCGCTGATGCCATGGGCGGCGTGGTGCAGTTTTTGACTCGCAGGCCCCAATTTGATCAGTCCTTAAGCGGCGGCGGCTCGCTGATTGTCGGCAGCGTTGATGACTCGGTCACGGTTAGCGCTTTTGCTGACGCCGGTACCCAGGATCGCGCATGGCGAGTGCAGCTGTCTCATCAAGATGTGGGTGATCGACGCACGGGTGGCGGCACGGTTGGGCCGTCTGGCTACGAAGCTCGGGCCGCCGCATTCAGCTGGCGCCAGCGGCTGGGAGCAAGCAGTGAACTCAGCGTGGATTTGCAGCATCTGCGACAACCCTCCACCCCCAGAGTGGATGAGCTTGTGGCAGGGTTTGGTCAGGATCAAGCAGCGTCCAGTGAGTTTTTCTTCGAGCCAAACAGCCGCGATTTTGCTCACCTGAAGTGGTCTGGGGATAGTGAAAATCGGTGGTTTTCTGAGTACGAGTTACATCTAGCAGCCCAGCGGGTGACCGATGATCGGCGCTCGCGAGATCTGGGGTTGTCACAGCGAACGCTGGAAAACAATGCCAGCACCTTGTATGGATTGACCGGTCAATTTCGCCGCAATCTCACAGCTGTGGTTGATCTGGTGTATGGCTTTGAACGTTATGACGATCGCGTATCAAGTAGCCGCTTGCTGGAAGATGTGACCAGCGGTGAACGCCAGACCGACCTGGCACGTTTTCCTGACGGTTCCAGGCTTCGAAGTTCTGCGATTTACGCCCATGTTGATGGGGCACTGGGTGAACGTCTTGCCCTTGAGGCCGGTCTTCGTTATTCCCGTTTCGATATCGACCTGGCAGCGGCTGATCGCCCCTTAGGCGCTGAACTCGATTTGGACAGGGTCACCGCCAGCGTCGCTGCTCGATATGCGCTGACTGACAGTCTTAATCTGGTGGCCAACGTCGGTCAGGGGTTTCGCGCGCCCAATATTTTTGACTTGGGCACTTTGGGGCCCCGGCCTGGAAATCGTTTTAACATCGCCAATCCCTCCCTAGGACCTGAAAAAGTGTTGAGCGTTGATCTGGGCCTAAAGTGGTCCGGCCTTCGTTGGCGCGGCGAGCTGGTCGCGTTTGCATTGGATTACGATGATCGAATTACCTCTGTGCTCACCGGAAACCTCACGCCAGAGGGGCGATTGGAGGTCATCAGTGACAACGTCAACGATGTGAAGTTGACCGGCCTTGAGCTGGCTATGGGTTTCCAGTTCACCGATAAACTGAGCGGAGCCATGCAGTTCAATGCCATTCGAGGGGTTGAGCGTGATGGGACCGGGCAATCCAGCAATGCTGATCGAATACCGCCAGCCAATGCGGAGATTAGCCTTAATTGGCAGCACAACGATGCCTGGCAGTTTGGTCTGGTCGGGCGTGCCGCCCGGCGTCAAAACCGACTCAGCAGCCGGGATAGCCGCGACCCCCGAATTTCTCCGGATGGGACGCCAGGATGGGTGACGGTCGATCTTCGCGCCGGTTGGGAGCCTGATGACGATTTGGCGGTGGATCTAACACTGCACAATCTGGCAGATCGCCAGTACCGCGAACATGGGTCGGGCATCGATGCTCCCGGGCGCGGTGCGGTGCTGTCTATCCGTAAGACGTTCCAATAATCCCTTAGCCGAGGGCACAGCGTGCTCTGAGCATGACCCCGATGATCTCAAGGTTGGTTGAGCGAAAAGGGCGTCGAGGGCGCTAAAAGGCGATGCTCAGATACGCCAGACTGGCTGCGCCAACGCCTAACGCGGCGGTGAGCCCCAGTAGAAAGGGTTTTATACCCAGTCGAGACAGTACATCCAGTCGGGTTGTTAGACCCACAGCCGCCATGGCGGTTGCCAGTAGCCATTTAGCCGCGGTGCCTAGGGCGTTTGTGAGTTGTTGCCAATGCTCTTCATCGAAGACCCCCCACGCTTTGGCCCCGTTCATAATGGCCCCATCGCCAAAGCTTCGAAATGCACACATGGCGACAAAGGCCAGGATGAACGGCGGAACTAGCGAGAACAGGCCCTTGGCGGTTTTTTCGCTGGCCCTATGGGTCTGGCGAAACATCAGCGCGACCAGCGGGATCAGCGCCACCATCATCAAATTTCTAACCAGTTTGGTGACAGTGGCGACATTTAACGCCTCTGGCGCAGAAAACTGCTGCTGATAAATCAGCGCCGCCCCTGCGACCTGGGCGGTATCGTGAATGGAGGTGCCAAGAAAAAAGCCGGCCAGGTCAGGGCGACTGGGGAACAGGGTATAGCCTAACCAGGGATAGATGAGCATGGCCACCATGCCAAAAATGGCCACGACAGCAATGCCGTAACTGACCTCCTCATCTTCTGCGCGAATCAGTGGCGCCATGGCAACAATCGCCGTGCAGCCGCAAATGCTGGTGCCAATAGCAATCAGCCCGACCAGTCGAACGGGCAATCCCATCATTCGTCCCGCGACGATGACGACCAGCAGGGCGGTAGCGATGCAAGTCAGAACAAGGGGCAGGGCGGTGAGACCAATGCTGCCGGCTGCGGTGAGACTTAAACGAAATCCTAGTAATACGATGCCGACTTGCAGGACGGCCTGGGTACAAAATTTGAGACCAGGCTGCCACTGGTCGGGGACCCAATTGAGATTGCACACGATGGAACCGAGCACAATGGCCAACATGATGGGGCTTAACGGTGAAATCTCCAGCCCCAAGGTGCCGCCGCCCAAAAGGCCGGCGAGCAGTGTGCTTAAGGCCGCAATAGCAACGGCAGCAAGAACGCCCCCTAACCACTGTGCCCTAGGTGTTACCGGCGGTGCTGTCGTTTTGACCAAATCAAACCCCGAAAACCCGTTAACCGTTGCGCGAAACGAGGCGAACTTTAGCAGATTTCGGGGTTAAGACTGCGCTCGGATGTTGTCGGCATCCGGCGCTGTCGATGTTTCAGTCGGGCAACAGCCGTGTTAGTGGCGTCTTTTGCTGTCTTCAGGAATCGACACGTCGCCGGCCACGTTCTTATGGCTGATGCCACCATTTGAGTCCCGGTCGACGGTGAAGCTGCCACGGACATCGGCAATCTGGATGCTGCCAGAGGCGTCTTCTTCGATGTACACATCGCCAGCCACCTCGCGGATATCAATGCTGCCCGATCCATCTTCCTCAATCATCACATTGGCCAGCACATTGCGGATGGTAATGCCGCCCGATCCGTCTTCTTCGATGAACACATCGGCTTCGGCGTCGGTAACCCTAATACCCCCAGAACCGTCGCTAATCAAAATCTTGCCGCCAATCTGACTGAGGTTTAGATCGCCTGAGCCATCCTCAACGGACACCTGGCCGCTGATTTCATTGATTGTTAATGAGCCTGAGCCATCTTCGATCTCCAGTGATGCCACCTGACTGATCGTCGCCTGTCCACTGCCATCATTGACCATGACCGAGAAATGTTCGGGTACCTGAATTTCCAAGGTGATGGAGGCATAGCTGTTGTTGCCCCAAGACCAAGCGCTTTTTTCCTGACGGGTTTCCACCTTAAGCGCTCTGCCTTGGACCCGTTGGTCCAAAAATAGGTTATCCAGGCGTTTTTGGCTTGAGGCACAGGCGGTAGCGGTCACGTTAACTTGCGTCGCATTCGGAACGCCAAGGATGGTCAGACTGCCGGCACCGGCGCTCAGGTCCAGCTCGTTGAGAGCCGCTGCGTCCGCGGAAAAGTCCAGGGATTTGGTGTACTCACAGTACTCTTTGGCGCTAACGCTTGAGGCAATTAGCAGGCCTGCCAGGCTGACAAGTGTTTTCATCTAGGGCTCCGTCTTGTGTTTCTGAATAAAGTCACTGGTTGAGCGTGAGCCCTCCATGGGAGGCCAAGATCACGCTGCGTGCTGCACCGGCGAGGGCGTCACAGCTTTGCCGAAGCAGCGCCGATAACCATCAAAGGCTTAGCGAATTGCTGTTGCGATTCACTCTTACTAACGATGTTTGGACGGTAGGTGTTACAGAAAGGTTTAAACAGCCTTTAGTGATCAGATCTGAGCCTGATAGGCCATCGAGCATCAAATTAGTGGCAGGGTACTTCACACCTGATGGCCAAGGCCTCCTATAATGATTCGGTTTTAACAAGTGAACGACCCATGTACAGCCATAACAGCGAGCCGATCAAACTCGAGCGGGACTGCCCAGCCATCATTGTACCTGCCGGTGACGAGGTCACTTTGCCAGCGGGAACCATTGGATACATTACCCAGCAACTGGGCGGCAGTTTTACCGTGTTTATCGAAGGCAACTTGTTTCGTATCGATGGACTGGATGCAGATGCCTTAGGCAAAGAGCCTTTGCCTAGACCTCAGCTTCCCGAGGATGCGTCGGACGAAGAATTTGAGGCCCTGGTCTGGACCCAGCTTGGCACCTGCTATGACCCGGAAATTCCGGTGAACGTGGCTGACCTGGGACTCATCTATCGCTGTGACATCAACAAAGACGATGACGGCCAACGGCGCCTGGAAGTGGATATGACCCTAACGGCGCCAGGCTGCGGCATGGGCGACATCTTGGTGGCCGATGTGCGTAGCAAATTGATTGTTATTCCCACCGTCAGCGAGGTGGAGGTAGAACTGGTATTTGATCCGCCTTGGAATCAGAGCATGATGACCGAGGCGGCACGCCTAGAAGTGGGGATGTTTTAACAATGATGACAGGAATAAAAAATGCGCTGATTGGGACAACCTTTGTGTTGCTGAGCCAGATTGCCGGCGCCCAAAATACCTTCGATCAGGCCGTGTTAACCCAGGCAGCCGAGCTGCGCGATCAAGCCAAACAAGCATCCCTGGCGATGGAGATTTTGGAAAGTCTTACCACCGAGGTGGGGCCGCGGATGGGCGGTTCGCCGGCAGATGCCCGCGCGGTAGCTTGGGCTCAGGCTAAATTTCGAGAATTAGGCTTTGACCGCGTCAGTCTTGAGCCGGTCACCTTTCCCGCCTGGCGGCGGGGCGTGGAAGAGGCTAGGGTCATTGCGCCTTTTGCGCAAAAGCTGGTGGTCACCGCTTTGGGTGGCAGCATTGCTACCGAGGGTGAGCTGAGCGCTCAAGTGGCCCATTTTGCCACGCTGAATGACTTGCAAGCGGTGCCGGACAATAGCCTGAATGGTAAAATTGTCTTCATCAGCAATCGTATGGAACGCTTCCGCAACGGCATGGGTTATGGCCAGGCAGTGGTGGCGCGCAGCAGCGGCGCTGTCACCGCAGCCCAGAAGGGTGCCAGCGCGATATTGATCCGATCCATTGGCACCGACAAAGATCGACTCCCTCACACGGGTAATATGTCCTATTCCCTCGACGTGCGCCGGATACCCGCTGCCGCATTGTCCAATCCCGATGCCGATCTCCTAGTCAACATGGTTAATCGCGGTAAACCGGTGGAAGTCGCCTTGACCTTGACCAGTCGCTGGGATGGGGATTACACCTCCCACAACGTGATTGGTGACATTGTGGGCAGCGAAAAGCCCGAAGAGTACGTGATCATCGGCGGCCACCTGGATTCCTGGGATTTAGGCACTGGCGCCATTGACGATGGCGCTGGCTGTGCCATCACGATGGCCGCCGCCAGCATTATCGGCAGCCTCGACCAGGCACCCAAGCGCACCATACGGGTCATCCTTTATGCCAACGAGGAGCAGGGTTTGTATGGCGCTCGGGCCTATCAGCAGGCTCACCTGACCGAAATGGATCGCCATATTATTGGCGCCGAGTCAGATTTTGGCGCCGGACCCATTTACCAATTTTCCTCTAGAGTGAAACCCTCCGCACTGGCGTTGGTGGATCAAATGTCTCAGGTGCTTGCGCCCCTAGGGATAGCGCGCGGCAACAACAACGCCGGCGGCGGGCCGGATCTGGTGCCCATGCGCCGGGCAGGCATGGCGGTTGCTACTTTGCATCAAGACGGTACCGATTATTTCGACTACCACCACACAGCCAACGACACCTTGGATAAGGTCAATCCTGAACATCTCGCCCAAAACGTGGCTGCTTACACGGTGTTTGCCTACCTATCGGCCCAGGCCCCAGGGGATTTTGGCTTCAGGCTTGGGTTGGAAAATGATAATGAATAACCCCACCAAGGCGCCGCTGGGGCTGCTCGTCGTTCTAGCAATCAGTGTCTTGTTGCCTAGCGCGGCGTTAGCGGATCGAGCCACTGAATTGAAAGGCGCGGTCGCGATCGACGGGTTCTTGCCCCTGTGGTGGGACGCCGATCAGGGTCGGGTGCTGGCGGATATCTCCCGATTTGAGCAGGACATGCTGTATTTGGTGTCTCTGCCCACCGGTGTGGGTTCCAACGATATTGGCCTGGATCGTGGGCAGTTGAGTGAAACCCGAGTGGTGTATTTCCGCCGCAGCGGTCCCAAGGTGTTATTGGTGCAGCGCAATCTGGGTTTTCGCGCGACTTCCGATAATCCTGATGAGCGCAGGGCAGTGCGCGAAGCCTTCGCCGAGAGTGTGCTGGCGGGCCTAAAGGTTTTGGCCAGCGATGGTGAGAGTGCATTGGTGGATATGACACCGCTGCTGATTGGCGATGCCTACGGTGTGGCGCTGCGGTTGGCCGAGCTAGAAGAAGGCACTTTCGCTGTTGACGCGAATCGGTCCGCCGCCGATCCGGCGATGTTGAAGAGTTTTCCGCAAAATACACTGATGGAGTCTTGGGTCACCCTGGCGGGAACGAAGCCCGGTGCCCAGGTCAGCAGCGTTGTCCCGTCAGCCGATTCGCTGACAGTAAAAACTCGCCATGAGTTTATTCAGTTGCCAGACAACCAATTTCCGTTGCGCACCTATCATCCCCGTTCAGGACTTTGGTCCGTCAGTTATCGCGATTATGCCGCTGGATTGGACGAGTCTGTGGCTAAACACTTAATTGTGCGCCACCGACTGGAAAAGAAAGATCCATTGGCAGCGGTCAGCGAGGCGGTAGAGCCGTTGGTTTATTACGTGGACCGCGGTGCGCCCGAGCCCGTTCGCTCAGCGCTGGTGGAAGGCGCAAGCTGGTGGAATCAGGCCTTTGAGGCCGCCGGTTTTCGCAATGCCTTTCAGGTCAAGATACTGCCCGAGGGTGCGGACCCTCTAGATATTCGTTACAACGTCATCCAATGGGTGCACCGGTCGACCCGAGGTTGGTCCTACGGTTGGGGCATCATCGACCCACGCACCGGAGAGATATTGAAAGGTCATGTGAGTCTTGGGTCTCTGCGGGTTCGCCAAGACATGCTCATTGCCCAAGGGCTCACAGCCCCCTTCGGCGCCGACGGTGATGGTGGCGCGGCGGCCCAAGAGATGGCCCTGGCAAGGTTACGCCAGCTATCGGCTCATGAAGTGGGCCACACACTAGGTCTGGCCCATAACTTTGCTGCCAGCGCCAAAGCAGATGCCTCAGTGATGGACTATCCCCACCCCAACGTTAGCTTAGCTGCTGACGGTAGTATCGATTTGGCTGGCGCCTACGACCGAGATATCGGCGAATGGGACAAACTGGCCATCAACTACGGCTATCGCGTCTATGCCAACGATGAGGCGGAAAAGGCCGGCTTGGCGGCAACGCTTAATGAGGCTCAGGAGGCAGGGCTACGGTTTATTTCCGACCCCGAAGTTCGTGGCCCAACCACCGCCCATGCGGGAGCCCACCTATGGGACAACGGGGCGGACGTGCTAGAACGTTTCAATCAGCTGCGCGATGTAAGACGGACCGCGCTGAGCCGATTTTCCCCCGATGTAATTCGACCTGGCCGCCCCCTTGCTACTTTGGAAGAGGCTTTGGTGCCAACCTATTTGCTGCATCGTTTTCAGGCGGAGGCGGTAACCAAACTGATCGGAGGTGTGGACTATAGCTACGCCCTTCGCGGTGACGCTGATGCCACCATTACCGTGGTTCCCGCATCTCAGCAGAGAGAAGCATTGGCAGAATTGTTATCGGCCCTGGCGCCCACAGAACTGACCTTGCCGGCAGAGCTGTTACCCAGTTTGTTGCCACCGTCTTATGGTGATGTTCGCAGTCGCGAGTACTTTACCCATCGCACCGCCAACCAATTCGACCAAGCCGCTCCGGCTCGAGCTCTGGCCCAGCTGATTACACAAATGGTGCTTGAACCGGGCCGTCTGCAGCGCGTCCAGCAACAGGCAAATCTGGACTCCGGTCAGCTGTCTGTGGAGGATCTACTTAACCAATACGTTGAAGCGTTGATTATTCCTGCCGGCACGCGGGATGCCAATTTGATCACCACGGAAGTGGCCTGGGTTGCTCTTCGCGAACTCCAACGCCTGGCCGTCAGTGACGCTCCTGATCCTATCGCCATGGCCAGCCGCAATCGCTTGTCCGGACTGACTCGCCAATTGCGCAGGGGCCCTCAGGCAGAACAAATGCGTGAAGAAATTCGCCGTTTCCTGGAAGAGCCCGAAGAAGAAAGTCTACCTGCAAGAATCACCATACCCCCAGGCTCCCCCATCTAGCCCCAGCTAAACAACAAACCAGCTAGTAGGCTGTTGAAAAAAGCCATTTTCCATTCTCTTAACCGGCTGCAAGGCGAAGGCGCTGCCCTCATTAGGCCTGCAAGCGGAGTAAAGCGGACCAATGTTAGCCATCCGCTTGCAGGCCTAATGAGGGCAGCGCCTGGTGATGAGCCACTCCCCCTGTTTTTGTCTGGATTCACAAAGCTCAAAAACCAAAGGAATTGCTAGCCTTATAGCAACGCAAAGGCATCTCGGGTGAGGTTTTCCGGCGGCCCATTTTGTTGGGCTACTACGTCGTCTTCAATGCGAATGCCGCCATAGGGAAGAAACTGATCAATCTTGCGCCAGTTCACTTTGCTGCCAAGGTCGCTGCGCTTTAGCTTATCCAGCAGTTGGGGTATGAAGTACAAACCAGGCTCGATGGTCACCACAAAGCCCGCCTCTAGCGTCCGAGTGGTTCTAAGAAATGGATGGCTGGCCGGAGGCGCTTTATCGCCGCCATCCGGGCCCGCCTGATGACCACCCACGTCGTGCACCTGCAGACCAATCAGATGGCCAAGGCCGTGGGGTAAAAAGGTGCTGGTAACTTGCTGTTCGATCATCTCCTGGGCCGGCATGTTGACAACCTCGAATGCCTCCAGCAGTTCGGCCACATGCCGGTGGCAGTCGATGTGCAGATCTGGGTAGCTCACCCCCGCCCTAACGCCGTCAACCATTTGCAGCTGGCGTTCTTCCATGGCCGATACCAGTTCGCCAAACTCGCTACCGGACTGGGCGTAGGTGCGGGTGATGTCACTGGCATAGCCGTCACATATGGCGCCAGCGTCAATCAGGAAACTGTGTCGTGGGCCGCTGCTTTCCCGAGACAGGTTTTGATAATGCAACACGGCAGCGTGCTCGTTAAGAGCGATGATGTTGTTATAGGGCAGCTCTTTCTCAGCATGCTGGCAGGCGGCGATATATTTTAGG
>CAZLJY010000054.1:0-25483 GCA_964559945.1 uncultured Gammaproteobacteria bacterium
GAGGTTGAAGGTTTCCGCGTCTTCCAGGCAGATGTCACCGCTGACATTCACCTCAATGAGACTTTCCGTTATGCCCGCTGCCATCTCGACGCTGCCGGCGGCATCGGTGTAATCACTGCCGGCCTGGGCCGAGCCGTTGCTGGTGGCGTAGTCGAACGACACCGTCTGTGGCGCGGCATTGCTTAAGGTCACCATAAGCTCAACCTGGGTGTTGCCCGCATCGCCTTCGTTAATCGACACATCCATGATGTCGATAACAGGGATCGGTTGTTCAAAGCCATCAAGGAAAATGGTGTCGACAGTTCCGGCAAAGGCGCTGGTGTTTACTGCGACCATGGCCAATGCAGCTGTTGCTGTGCAGCAAAGCGAAGCAAAGCTCAACGTTCGACCTGACTGCCGCTGTCTGGGATAAAAAAAGTGTTCCACAATAGCCTCCCGGTATATGTGCTTACCTCTGATTACCGGACCGGACTGGAAAGTGGCTCACTTCTGAGCGCAAATAGTGAAAATAATTTTTAGGGGTGGCGCAAACGGTGCTCTGCAAGACGCTTACGTGCCTTAGTGGACGCTGGGTCGTCAGCACCGCGACGGGTGATCAAGGCGTCCAGCGCTTGGGTGAGTTCGGCCTCAGCTTGCTGCGCCTTGCCCGCTTTACTTAAGCACTCGCCATACAGGGATTGCATGTCAAACCGCAGCCAATGCTCGGGGCGCTTTTCCAGCAAGATGGCCAATGCTTGCTCTAGCAAATGGATGGCTTCTTCAAGCTGATTTTGATCGACCCGCACCTGCGCCAGGTTGCCCATGGCATAACCCAGGTCGGGATGAT
The DNA here is from genome assembly GCA_964559945.1 of uncultured Gammaproteobacteria bacterium. Classification (GTDB taxonomy): domain Bacteria; phylum Pseudomonadota; class Gammaproteobacteria; order Xanthomonadales; family SZUA-38; genus JANQOZ01. The sequence continues at coordinate 827 of CAZLJY010000054.1, forward strand.
CGGGTGCAACCTGACGCCAAATCGCCATGGATTTTTCAAACCACTGCGCTGCCGCCTGGTAGTTTTTCAGTTCCCGCTGGGTTTTGCCCAGGGCACTAAATACGTAGCCGTTGTCCCGGTGATTTTCCCCCAGCACCCGGTTATTGATATTCAGTGCTTGGCCAAACGCCGCCAAAGCACCCTCGTGATCTCCCGCTTTCGACATCGCCTGACCCAGTCCAAGCTGGGTTTCGGCGATTGATGTGTGCTGATCGCCAAACAGCGCCGTTCGCACCCGCAAGACCTGTCGATGTCGGGCGATGGATAAATCCGCATCGCCTTGGTGCATCGCTAACCAGGCCAGATGGGAACGAATTTGCTGAGTGTCTTTATGACGCTCGCCGTGGGTTTGCAAGTACCCCTTTAACGCCGCGCTGAAGTGAACCTGGGCTTGGTCATAGTCTCCTTGTCGGTGATAGACACGCCCCAGCCGGCGATGGCTGTGGGCCGCACCCAACACGTCGCCTATGGCCTCGCGCATGGCCATGGCTCGCTTGGCAAGGTCCATTGAGCGGTCCGAATCACCGGCGTTATCGGCCACCGAGACCATCCGCTCAAGCACCGACGCAACGCCTGGACTGTTGTCACCTTCAATGGCGCGGCGTTGCTCCAACTCCTGTTCTAGCAGTTGCTGCGACCGATCATAGGCACCCACAAAACCTTGCAATGTCGCTGCGGTATTTAGCAGCTCGGCGCGGATGGATGGCTGATCTTCAAGGCCTTCATCCAGTTGATCGCTGGCCCGATCAATAAGCTCCCGCACCGACACCGATTCTCCGGCCAAGGCCTGGGGATGGGACTGACGCAACATCTCCAATAAAAAGTTAGTCACCGATTGGGCTCGGTCTCGCTCCGCGGCAATCTCAACGGTTTGCTGCTGACTGACAATGGCCGACCGGGTTGCGGTGATGGCTAGTGTCGTCAGCGCAGCCAGCGTCAGCAACGCCAGTGCCGTGGGCAAACGGTGACGGCGCACGAAACGCCCAGCCAGGTAAGACAGGCGAGGCGCTCGAGCGCTAACGGGCTGATGGGAAAGGTAACGTCTAATGTCGTCACACAATGCGGCCACTGATCGATAGCGTCGAGATGGATCGGTTTCTAAGGCCTTGCTGAGAATATTGTCCAGATCGCCCCTAAGCCTACCAGCAGGTCGCCGGTCTGGATCCTGCTGCAACTGGGCGCCGTCCGTATTGGCAGTGACGCGAACACTGGCTTTGATGGGTTGGGCTTCCATCAGGGTCTTTAGATCTTCCAGTGTTGACTGACGCTGAACCAGTTTTGGATGCAGTCCGGTTAACAGTTGATATAAAACCACCCCTAGGGAGTAGACGTCGCTGGCGGTGGTGACGTCCTTACCGGTTAACATTTCAGGGCTAGCGTACTGGGGCGTCATTGGGAGCCGGGTTGTTTGGTTGTCAGCGTTTGGATCCATCACCTTGCTGATACCAAAATCCAGCAGCCGGACTTGGCCCTGGTCGTTGACCAAAATATTGGCAGGCTTTAGGTCACGATGCAGCACCAGACTCTGATGGGCAAAATGCACCGCGTCACCCACTTGCAAAAACAGTGTGAGGCGTTGCTCATCGGGTAAATCTTGGGCGGTGCAGTACCGATCTAGGGGCATGCCACTGACATGCTCCATCACAAAATAGGGAAGCCCCTGTTGAGTAAAACCGCCATCAAGCAAACGACAAATATTGGGGTGTTCTAAGCGCGCAAGAATTTGCCGCTCGTTGAGAAAACGTTCTTGGCTATGAGCATCGGCCAGCTCTTTGGGAAGCAGCTTAATAGCCACCTCCTGCTCATACTGACCATCTACCCGTTTACCCGCGTAGACCGCCCCCATGCCGCCTCGGCCCAATAATTCGCCCAGTTCATAGGCACCCACCTTTTCGGGGATTGGAGAGTCCGGTATTAGCGCAATCATGCGGTCGGACAGGGAATCAAAATACGCCCCGGCTTCTTGGCTGTCTTTTAGGCGCTGGCGCACCTCGCGTAAAAGTTCGGTATCTGACTTGCAAACCTTAACAACAAACCCGTCCTGCTCAGCCGCCGGCAACTCAAGGGCTTGGTTAAAAATGTCTTCCGCTTGCCGGTTCAAATCACTACCTCCACTGACTCATACCGCATTCGGTGAAAAACCGGCTCACGGCTTACTCAGCAGTGCTCATATGTTCACGTAATACTGGTGCCGCCAGCGCCCAGTCCCGTTTCACTGTCGCTAATGAAATATCCAACGCTTGAGCAATTTCATCGTTCGTCATACCGCCAAATACGCGGCACTCAGCCACCTGGCAGCGCCTTGGGTAATCCGCCTCTAGCGCGTTTAACGCGCCATTGAGCGCCAGCACCTCAACGATGGTGGCATTGCTACCTTGCAGATTTTCATCCAGGGTGACCGGTTGCTGCCCCCCACCACGTTTTTCTGCCTGTTGTCGCTCGGCATAACTGACCAAAATTTGCCGCATTGCCCGGGCCGCCGTGGCAAAAAAATGACTACGGCCCTGCCAATCCGGGTCTTGATTAACGGTAAGTTTAAGGTAGGCCTCATGAATCAGCGCCGTGGTATTCATCGTATCGTCGCCATGCCAACGGCGCCGGTGGGCTTTGGCAAGGGTCTTGAGCGCTGGATATACCTGATTGAACAGTGCGTCACGGGCCTGCTGGTCACCTTGATTCACCGCCTCCAGCAAACGGGTAATGTCATCTGCTTGCGCCATCAGATAACCATGAACCAAGCTGTTTCAATGTGCAAACCCCAACAACGCCCACCAGGCCTTGGCAACCGGTTTTTGATTTTGTTGTGCCAAAGCTAGTGCCAGTTCATGGGACTGATCCAGGGAGCGGGTTATGATGAACCCCATCGAGCTGGCCTCACCGCCGGGTACACAGATAACAACGGATGTTGCGTGCAACGCCGATATCAGATGAATTAGGCGTGGCCGATTGCAGGAAACGATGACCACATTTTTTTTACGAAACGCCGCACTGGCACTGCTGTTGAGCACCGCCAGTATTGCCGGCGCCAACGAAGTTCAACCAGCCGAGGAGACCTTGGTTGTTGACCTGTTAGGCCCTCAGGGATTTGAGAGCGCAGAAACAACCCCCTCCGGTAAACCCTTTGAATTGCTGGGACAAGACATCCCCGCGGGCCAGCGCAAGCAGCTGAACTGGGAAATTGAGGCAGCCATGGGTGCGGTGGCAACCCCAACGCCGATCTTGGTAGCCCACGGCAAACAGGCCGGGCCAGTGTTGTGCTTAACGGCTGCGGTGCACGGTGACGAACTTAATGGCGTTGAAGTGGTAAGGCGCATTTTGTTCGAAATCAAACCGGAAGACTTGGTGGGTACGGTTATCGGTATCCCCATCGCCAACGCATCGGGTTATTTGCGTGGCTCTCGCTACCTGCCCGACCGCAGAGACCTAAACCGATTTTTCCCCGGCAGCGCCAGCGGAAGCTTAGCGTCGCGCTTTGCAAAAGCCCTGTTTGATACGGTGATTAAACGTTGCTCAGCGGTGGTGGACATGCACACTGGCAGCTTTCAAAGAATAAACCTTCCCCAACTTCGCGCCGACCTGACCGCGCCGCCCGTGGCGGAATTTAGCCAACAGTTTGGCGCCATAGCGGTGCTGCATGGCGCGGGCCCTAAAGGGTCTTTGAGGCGCGCCGCCACGGACATCGGTATTCCAGCGGTGACCCTTGAAGCTGGCGAGGCCGGCCGGTTTGACGAAGAATCGGTGAGCAAGAGCGTTGAGGCGATTCAATCGCTGCTGAACCGGATGGCCATGGTGCCGCGCTTTCGTTTGTTTGGTGAACCTCAACCGGCATTTTATGAATCTCAATGGGTCAGAGCTGACAGCGGCGGCATCTTGTTTAGTCAGGTGGCATTGGGCGAGACGGTTAATGCGGGCCAATCCTTAGGCACCATCACCGATCCCATTCGCAATGATCAAACCGTTTTAAAGGCACCATTTTCTGGACGCATTTTAGGTATGGCGGTGAATCAAGTGGTCATGCCGGGCTTTGCCGCGTACCACGTCGGCAGGCAAGCCAGCCAAGAAGAGGCCATCGCTGAAGCCATGGCCGACCCGCTAGACCAAAAACCGGCCCAAGAGGTTGCGCCCACCGAGCCACAACCGGATACCGATATGCCGCCGGTTAAGGTTGAAGACGTTGAAGTATTGGGTGACCCCATGGCGCCGCCAGGAGAAGAGGTTGACGATCTCGAGGCAGAAGACTCCGATGACCCACCAGCGGCAGAATCCAGCCAACCCGAGAGTGAACCAACGACAGCTAGCGAAACACCGGTTGAACAAGGGCCCAGCGCGCCTGAGCCTGAACTTGGGCCTGAACTTGAGCCTGAGCTTGAGCCTGAACTTAATCTTGAGACCGCACCCCCTGGGCAGGAAGCGGGCGATGAACCGGTGACCTCAACCGCTGAATCAGACCCTGGCGGCCGATAAGCGCTTACCGAATAATTCTGGCTCGATAACGTTTGGTTTTAATGGGCTTTGCGTTGAGCTGCGCCACCGCTTTTTCCGCATCCCCATTGCGTATCGCCACATAGGCCGTGGTATCAAACAAGTCGATTTTTCCAACGCTAGTTCCGGGCACCCCACCCTCTGCGGTCAATGTGCCCAGTAAATCGCCCGGGCGCAGTTTGTTCTTCCGACCGCCATTGATTTGCAGGGTGGTCATTTCGGGCACTAAGAAATCTGGCATAGGCTGATCGCTGGGCACTGAGTATTTTTTTGCCGGCTTACCATCCAGCATTTCGTTGATCTCATCCCAGCGCCACTGTTCCCTGGCCTCCACCAAGCTCACCGCCAAGCCCGTTTTGCCCGCTCTAGCCGTGCGACCAATACGGTGCACATATACCTCGGCCTGTTTCGGCAGTTCGTAGTTGAACACCACATCTAGATCTTTTACGTCCAAACCCCGCGCGGCAACATCCGTGGCAATGAGCACCGCAGCACTGCGATTGGCAAACCGCACCAGCACCTGGGTGCGCTCGCTCTGATCCAAATCCCCATGCAAAGCCACTGCAGAAATGTTCTTCGACTTTAAATAACGCCCAACCGCGGCGCAGTCGATCCGGGTATTACAAAACACCACGTTCAACGCCCCACCCCAGGCCTTTAACGCATCCACCAACAAAGGCTGGCGATTTTCCACAGTGACCGTAGCGTACCGCTGTTCAATTTGAGCCGGCTTTTCCTCTACCGTGACGTCCACCACCACCGGCTCCCGCTGCACGCGGCGGCTTATCGCCATCATGGTTTTGGGATAGGTGGCGCTAAAAAGCAGCGTCTGGCGCCGTTTGGGCAAAAAGTTCACGATGGCATCCAGATCGTCTTCAAAGCCCATATCCAGCATTCGATCCGCTTCATCTAACACCAAAGTTTTAGCGCCGCCCAGCTTCAACGTCGCTTTGCGCAGGTGCTTCAACACCCGACCGGGCGTTCCCACAATCACATGGGCACTGCGCTCAAGGGACGCAATTTGTGGCCCAATCGGCGTGCCACCACAAAGACTAAGCACTTTCACATTAGCCACCGCCCGAGCAAGCCGGCGAATTTCCTTGGCCACCTGGTCCGCCAACTCTCGTGTTGGGCACAACACCAGTGCTTGAGCGCGAAACTGGCCCACGTCCAACTTGTTTAATAGCCCCAACCCAAAAGCCGCGGTCTTGCCGCTGCCGGTTTTAGCCTGGGCCATCACGTCCTTGCCGGCCAACACCAGCGGCAACGCTTGGGCCTGCACTAAGGTCATATCGTGATATCCCAGGTCGCCCAGGTTATTGAGCAGCTCAGGGGATAAATTTAGAGTTCGGAAATGGGTTGATTTAGGCATGGCGCGATCTTACGCCTAACCAAGGGGAAACGCGCCAGAAAATCGCCCAGTTGGCGCAAATCGGACCGACAACACCCTGTTCTCGCCTATACCGGCAACACACAGTGGCCGAATAAAGGACAGAACACAGAAAAATGGCTACCTAAAACGCTGGAAATGTCCGCCGTATCCGCTATCATCGCGTCTCCCACAGTGCCGGCATAGCTCAGTTGGTAGAGCAACTGATTTGTAATCAGTAGGTCCCGGGTTCGACTCCTGGTGCCGGCACCACTAACCTCTTGAAATACCTCGCCTAAGTGCACCTCCTCCAAATCCCAGCATGTTGAAAAAAGTGGGACATGTTCAAGTGCCACATTCCGCCGGCGCTTCCTTTGGTATTCACCCATTGCTCAGACCTTGAGCGCTCGACGATTTCGCTTAGCATCTGCGGTTGGAAAATAGCGAATTAATAGTGCTTTACTCTGGCACTTGAACCTGACCCCAAAAATTTTCCCCAGAATTTAAAGATGAAGCGGTCAAGCAGATTGTTGATCGTGGGTATTCGGTCGCTGAAGTTTCAGAACGACTGGGCGTTTCTGCCCACAGTTTGTACAAATGGGTCAAAGCCATCAAACCCGATAAAACCGAGCAACAGTCAGCCGAATTGATCAACGCTAAGAGTGAAATTCTTAACGTTCGCGCGCTCGGCACGGCGTTGAATGATCCTTGATGGGAGCTTTCGCGACTCCTGCTTTGTGATGGATCGTGACAAACTTGGCAATCATATTTTTTATGGTGAAATTACCACGTTGATTTTTTTAAATTCTATTTCCGAAGGAAAGTAACGTGAATCTACTCAACTCTGAAATTGTCGTCAAAGGCTTGACTTGGATTGGCGTCCCAACCGTTTTTACGTATCTATGCAGCATGGTGATCTATCCAATTTGGGCCACAGGTGGGGACTGGCTCGTGATTCAGAATGTATGGGCCCGGTGGCAGGGCCTTAATGTTGCGATGATTGCCTTCACCTCTAGTATTGTTGCATTTAATATTTCCCGTATTAACGAAATTAAACAACGCGAGCGGAACTTTTCTGCGGAAAGAGCTTTCTTGCCATCTGCACTTAGTGACTTGAGTACATATTTTCAGGAATGCAGCAAGGTTTTGACGAACCTTTGGGAACATAGACCGGAGAATCAAACGGAACCGATGGTGCCGATGGTGCCGAAGGATACCAGAGAGGTATTTCGACAATGCATTCGGTTTGCAGATCCTAGCGTTGGTCAGTATCTGTCACAGATTTTGGTGAGACTTCAAATACATTGCGCGAGACTTGAAGATACAGTCGCTGATCGAGATGATCGGCACAATCTAATTGTATATTTATACCGACTTGGAGAGCTCCAGGCATTGACGAATAAGCTATTCGATTTCGCAAGAGGTGAGAAAACATTTGATGATTCATCGCTAATCTTGAGTGATTTTCGAGCGGCCTATTTGGGTTTTGGCTTGTACCCTGACCGCATCGGAGTTGATAAGGAAGACACCCTGATTAAGTTCACACAGTGCCAAATCTCCAATCATTTGGATCCAAAATAGCAAGTTGGGCTGTCAACGCTAGCATTCGTAGTATCGGACAGTTCTCGATCTCGTAAACCGATAATCCTATCGATAAAATCTTCATTGCTAGCGCGGATTAAATTTGTGGGATCAAGTGCCGCAATCCGCCTGCGCTTTCGTTTTTATTCACCCATTGCTCTGACCTTTGGCGCTCTGCGATTTGCCATAGCATCTCCGGTTAGGGAATAGCGAATTGATAGCATTTTGCTCTGGCACTTGAACCCGACCCCAAAAATTTCGAATCGCTGGTTGAAGGCACAGCGCGCATATCGTGGGACCTTTGGTTAGAGCGGAAGCGAGAGGGAAAGATCACCGCGGCAATCAATCGAGCCATTGCAGAGTTAGCGTTTGAAGAATTTATGGATCCCGAAAGTTACCGTGACCGCTCACACAAAGAGCGAGCCGAGCATGTAAAAGTATCTATAGCCCAATGATTCAAGATATTTACTGTTCACTTCGCTGATCTTCTAACCGACGTACATAACCGAGAGGCTCGCGCGTTATCGGCAGTTCGCCGCCAACTGCGGGGAAAATAAGGCTGGGGGAGCATTGCTCCCCCAGCCTTGATTTACCGTTGAGGTGGTCGGCGCCAGTGGTGACGCACAGCCTCCCAACGACCGAATCGAAATCGCATATAAGCGATTACGCTAACGGTCTTAGCAATAAAATAGGGCATAAAGCCTCCAACTTATTTAATTGAAAATTGGAGGGCGGAAATACTCCACATTGACTCCAACTGATGATACAGTCAGATATCTGAAAAAATGAGTATGTGGCCTTCGCGCCCTCTGCTCAGTCCGGAGCCTGAATTATTGGCGTAATTCAGGTATCCGGTTGTCTTCTATTTTTATCTCATATATTTTTTCTCCTCCTGGTTTAGGCCCTCCGGCCAGCGAATTGATTACTCCCTTTCTCGATTTCTAGATTAAGCGTGCGTTGGCCAATTGTCAAAATATTAATTTTCAATAAAAACAATATCTTATTGTGCTTTTCTAGAGTTCACATTAGAAGCGGGCGGCGAATTGGCATGTTTTTGTGTGAAATACATCACCTTTTCGTTATTTTACTATTGCAATTTTTGTGGTTTTAGTGGTAGCGATAGCCAGAAAACTACACCACCAAGTACCCGAGTTCGGTGTACCGATCTATCGTATCAGGCTGCGAATTCCGAATATGTAGGACCGAAAATTGGGGTCAGGCTCAAGTGCCACTGTCCGCCAGCGCTCCCTTTTCTATTCACCCATTACTCAAACCTTCAGCGCCCTGAGATTTCCCTTAGCAGCTCTGGTTAAGGAATCGCAAATTGATAGTGCTTTCCTGACCCCACAAATTAAACCGGGTCATACCAGGCACTATCATTTATGAGTTTTTGGTCGCGGTTAGGTTGATGTATAAAATTGATCCGGTGAACGATTTTGGCACAGGGCAGCAATGTTAAAACTGTGAGTGGAAGTTGGTCAAAAAACCTGGAGAGCCATGATGACAAGACAAGGTGGATGTTTATGCGGTCAAGTGCGATACGAAGTAACTGGTGACCCGTTGGCGGTTGTCCTGTGCCATTGCACAAATTGTCAGAAGCAAAGTGGTAGCGCATTTTCAATCAATATGATTGGAGTTTCCGATCAAATTAAGCTCCAAGGAAAGTTGGCCACCTACTCGGATAAAAGCGATTCGGGTGATCCTGTGAATCGCAATTTTTGTCAGGCATGCGGTTCTCCAATCTATTCTGAAATCCTTGCTCAAGACAATTTAATCGCTTTGAAAGTAGGATCGCTAGATGACCCACGCGGTTTAGAACCGCAAACTCAAGTTTGGTGTATTAGCAAACAAGACTGGTTGTCTTTAGACACCGAAATGCCGGCTTTGCTTCGCAATAGATAGCCAGAGAGCGGGGCATGTAAATTTGGGGTCAGGTTCAAGTGCCACTGTCCGCCAGCGCTTCCTTTTCTATTCACCCATTACTCAGACCTTCAGCCCGGTGAGATTTCCCATAGCAGCTCCGGTTAGGGAACCGCAAATTTATGTTGCTTTGCTCTGGCACATGAACCTGACTCCATAAATTAATTCAGGATCCGCGATAGGGCAGTGCGTGCTCAAATCATTAGAGAACTTGGCCTCGAACGTGAAGCGATCACCGCCATTTTCCTCGGTCGTTAAATGTCAGTGGCGGCGTTTGCTGGCTTGGGCCGGATCAATCGTCATTGACGAAGGGCAGCGTCCCCCTGAATCCTCCTGCCGAACACAAGTTCATCCCCGCGTAATTCACCACTTTCGCTAGAGATCGGATCACCGAAGTAGCCTGTAATAGCGGTTGGGCCAATGTCTCCTCCAAACATCGTGAAGACATTTTGGTCAAACCCGTCTCGGAGCACGCAATATGGCGTCACAAGGCCTTCATCTTGCGGGCTGCAAAAAATCGCGAATGTCTCGCCGTCCGGCGTTTCCACGCTCATTCCCACGGAAATGGGAAAGGGTGGGTCGATTGCGATGCAGCACGTGATGTTGAACACCCTCGAATAAGAGCCATCCAAATTTGCAAACACCCAAGTTCCAGTAATATCGGGAACAGCAATGGCACCGAATTGCGAGGTGTCGCCAAGCGCCGCCAAAGGAGCTGCAAAATAAAACGCTCGAAGCTGTTTTTGCTCGCCGTCGCCCAACCGCATCACTGCGGCATGTGACCCAAAGAAGTCAATGGTTACGGACTTGCCAATTGGTTCAACCTGTGCCGAGCCAGGAATACATCCATCAAGACATGAGCCATTGGTCGCGGAACTTAGTTCGACTGTGAGGCTGCGATTCACGTAATCGTCGTTTCCAACGTACCACACCGGGTTTCCTGCTTCGTCGTAGGTATATATCGCGACGAAAGCCGTGATGTTTCCAGAGATGTCATCCTGAAACTCGATAGCAATGCCGCTCCCGGGTTCCTCAGGTACCCACCAGAGACCGGAGAATGGTTCGAAATCCTGCCCCGCCACCAAGGGCGGCAACAAAAATGCTGCCGCCCCGATAGCCCAAACAACTAGCCTGGAACCCAAGACCATGAAGATTTACCTCCAACCAGCTGCGTTTGCGGCTGATGTGCTAAGAACATGAACCATATCAGACTCCTGGAATAGCCCGATTGGAACACCGAAATCATAGGTATTGTTGTTGGGCATCGCTATTTATGGGGCCAGGTCCAAGTGCCGCGGTCCGCCGGCATTTCGTTTGGTATTCACCCCTTACCCATAATATTTATGGGGTCAGGCTCAAGTGCCACGATCCGCCGGCGCTTCCTTTTGTATTCACCCATTACCCAAACCTTTTGCGCTCTTCGATTTCCCTTAACATCTCCGGTTAAGGAATCGCAAATAGATAGTGCTTTACTCTGGCACTTGAACCTGACCCCAAAAGTTTGACCCCAAAAGTTATGCCCCCAAAAGTTAAGGGCAAGACGCAGTTAAGCGCGGGCGTCATCCGCCATAGTCTTGAGGTGCGCGACATCGCCGCTGAGATCATCGAAGGCGAAGGGATTGAGGAACTGCCGCCCCCAGAGGTAAGCACGGTCAACAGCGCTTAAACCCGCTTCGTCGCAAACGCTCTCCCAGCTCTCAATGATACCCGTCAACTTGGATTCGATGATTTCCAAAGCTTGCTCGCGCGACAGCAGAAAATTCCCCGCCGCATCAAGGCAGGTCGAAATGCGGCTTAAATGATCTTGGCCTGCAATCAACATCGACTGACCGACTTCCTGGCCGGTGCGCGGTTGTGGGCAAATGTCATAGGCGGGTGTGAGCTCCAGACTCTCTCCATCCCAAAAGGCGGCATGGTTGCGAGCATGATCATCGGTATTGCCGCAAAAGATGTTGAAAACCAATCGGCTATAGAGCTCACGCAGCGTATCGCCAGCATTAACGAAACGATGGCGAACGATTTCGGCGAGAGCTGCATAACTGGCATAGCGGGCCATCATTTCATCGAGGCCAAACATGGTTAGTGCCGACACAAATGCTTTGCGTTGCCAACCGCCGGCCGTATGCACGCGGTCAAAGCGCTCAATGAGCAATACGTCTTTTTGCGCTGATGTTGTTAAGCGAACGGGCGCAACATTCAGCCCAACGAGCGCCGCCAACCGCATCGCAACAAACTCAGCCTTAACCACGCTGTAAAGGTCGGAAGCTGCAGAAAACTTGGCAATGTATTTGACGTCACCATCTTCGATCAGGGCTTTTGGGCGGGCTCCACCGATCGAACTGCCATGATGCAATGCCTGATCTAGCTCGGGGGTCAACGGCACGCCTTGCTCAACCTTTTCAGCTGAGCGCACCAGCTCTTCTAATGAAACATTCTGAATTTGGCGCGGGACGTACTGCGTGGCTGAGCGCTGAAAGTCCAATGCGCCAATCCGATCAGAGCCCGACTCCAATAAACAGGTCAACTCATCAAGATCGACTGACTCGGCCTTGTCACCTTTAAGGCCAAACTTCTTATTAATAAGCACTCGCCGGCCCCAGGCATCAGGAGAGGCATCGCGAATGCAGCTGGGAATCTGCAGGCCCGGCAGCAATGGCAAGATCCCAGATTGCAATGGCAACTCGGGCTCATAGATGGGAATTGCATTGTCGCGGGAGAGATAGCTTTTACCGTAGTTGAAGACAACCGTATCGCGCTCGGCTGTAAGCTTGCCAGCGACGACTGGCTCAACTTCTCCGGGTAGCCAGATCCAGACAAAGGCTTCGCCATAGGGCTGATTAGAAATCGTCATCGACCTGAGCCTTTCCTTGTTTACGTACAGCGCTGGGCAGCAATGCCAGCTTGTCATCGATGCGGGCTATGTGGCTGGCCAACCCCGTACTGCCTGAATCGAACAGAGGCATGCCGACGAGGCTTGCGACTTCAAAGACGAGGCCGAGGGCAACAGAGAGCTCGCCCTTTTCAATCTTCTGAAGGGTGGCCCGTGACATTCCAGCGCGCTGAGCGAGCTCTTGCTCGGTCCATTTGCGCTGCTTGCGTCCAAGGCGGATCTGCTTGCCAAGCAGAGAGGCTGCTGCACGGGTGTAGCTGGAGTAGATTCTGTCTTTGGCCATCGCACGGACACCTAAAAATGATCAGGAAAATGGCCACAAAACCATTTCATGACTACTTTAATAGTCATTTTTTAACAACCCGTCAAGGAAAATGACCGCTAAAGCAGGCATAAGACCACTTAGTGACTATTATAATGGTCATTAGACAGCTATCTAAGCATAATTCCTCTCCCTACCCCGGGGGGAGTCAGGGGCAACGAAACGCCGATGGGGCTTACTAAAACTAAACCACCTCGTTGCTGAATAAGTCTTTCCAACCTTTACAGGCAGATAATACGACGCAAAAAAATTGGGGGTTCAAGTGCCACAATCCGTCAGCGTTTCCTTTCGTATTCACCCATTGCTCAGACCTTTAGCGCTCTTAGATTTCCCTTAGCATTTCCGGCTAAAAAATAGTGAATTGATAGCGCCTTACTCTGGCACTTGAACCTGACCCCAAAATTCCTGAGGTCAGGACATAGTGACAAGTCCGGTCAAACGGGGCTAAGGCTTACCTGGCAATTGATCCTATCTCCAACGGTTACGAACAGGGTGTTCAAACGGCAAGGATTAAATCGGCTGGAAAGGAGGGATAACTACCCAGCGCTGGCCCGTCTCTGCAGACGGGCCAGCGTTTAGAACAAAACATCGAACGTTTTGGTTTTTTAGTTAGCTGAAATCTGGCCGCGTATTTCGCCAGCTGGGTTTCGGCGAGTATGAATGTTGATATACACATTTCCTTCAGACATCGCGTCCACTAGTGCCGTCAGGGGCTGGCCTGCCAATTGGCCGGTCAAACTGCTAGCGTTGATTTGTCCAATCAATTCTCTAATAGGTACCAGCCGAGAGGTATCCACACCAGCAAGAAGATCAACCACCACCGGACCATTTTCTCCAGCAGGTCCTAGGTGCAGGTGTGCCATTGTGACCTGGCTGATTGCGCCATTATTGCCACGGCGAAGGGCGATGTCGTAGTTGAGTGTCATTGCATCATCCGACAATTCCAGCAGCGCGTCCCCCGATGAATTGGTGGTCACTGGCGGTACCTCCTGGTCGCCGGACAAAACCGCGTCAAACAGCTGACTGGTATCCACGATGTCGAAACTGACTTTGGCGACGGGATAGCCGGATAAGGTGAAATCGGCCATGGCGAACCGAGGGTCATCCAGCACACCGCCGCTGCCGGGAGGGTTAAAGCCGGTTCCTGCAACCAGGTCACTTCCTATTGTTCCGATGACGCCGTTTTCATCGACGCCAGTGTTCGGTGTGGCTTGCCCGAAAAACGCCGTGTTTGCAGGAATCTCGTCATTCACCTCGGTGCCAGCATCCAACGTTTCATTGCCTGCGACGAAGAAATTCTGGGCAACGAATTGGCCGTTAGCGTCAAATATTTGGTGGGCTCTGGGGTTACCGTTAGAAATACAGAAATCGTTACTGGGCAATATCATCGATGCGTAGGAAAACCAACGGTTAGCCAGATCTTCGGAGTCCAAATCAAATTCCATAGCAGTAAGGTCACCCGGAGCAATCGGACCGTTAGGGCCCGGGATCGTTGCATCCGAACCAGCCGGCACCAGCAGGGCAAAATCCTCAGCAATAGGGGCGTTATTGCCGTCTTCGCATAACCGCTCCATTGCGACAGACCCTTCAAGGGGCAAGCTAGACGCTGGCGTGTTGCCGTTATAAGTATCAAAGGTAGCATCGTGAAAGCCCACCCATACCGGGGTCAGAAAGGTACCGGCCTGGGGCGCTAGGTTTTCGATAGTCACACGAACACGAACGGGTTCTGCGTTGATTGCTGCCGAGGCCAGCAGCCCTGTGATGGCTGCGGCAAGTGTGGCTTTACTAAAGGTCATTGTTTGGGTTCCTAAGTTGATCATGGGTCTTTGTGATGAAATTTTTGGGCCGTGCATGCTGTCTCATAATTGCGGCCTATCCGTTAATCCCGTCCAACGATCAAATAGTTTTTTTATTTCCATTGTTTATTCCAATGGGTCTCATTCATTTTTTCGATGAAAGGCTTTTGCCTCCCGGTCTGTCCCTTCAGAGTCGAGGGTCATTAACTGATAGAGGGAAATCTCGCGTGCTTTCTAACACTGAAAAACTGAAAGACTGGTTCCTAATGATGAAAGTGAGTCAGGGCTGCAAAACCTCCTTCAACACGCTCTTTGCCGAATACCACCCACGATTACTCAAATTTCTTAGACCTCGACTAAATGACCCTCATACCGTGGAAGCCGTTGCTTCCGACACCCTGCTAACGGCCAGAGACAAAGCCAATCAGTTTCTTGCGACCAGTCAGTTGTCCACTTGGCTATTTGGCATTGCGATTCGAAAAGCCATGCGGGTTGGCGATCGAGAAGGAAGGCGGCAGGGTGCGCTGCCTGAGGTGACCTATAACGAGAGTGTAAACGGGACCAATCAGGAAAGTCGCAGCCGAGAACTCGGCGATTTAATACGGGCCGGGATAACTCGCCTGCCTGATAACCAGAAGCGAGCGCTAGCGCTTCATTTGATAGAAGGATATTCCCTAGAAGAAACGGCAAATAGGTTGGGGATACCCCTGGGCACAGCCAAAACCCGAATCTTTGAGGCTCGAAAACAGCTCAAACTGACGCTGAGCTGAGCCGTCCGAAATAACAGCGTAGAGGCCCGCCGGTGCGCTAGCGAAATTTTCTGGGGTTAGGACCAAGTGCCAAGCCCACCCAATCTCAGTTTCACAAAACGGACCTGACACTTGGCCCCGTCCCTTAATAAGGTTCTTTATCGCGCAATAGTCAGACATTCGGGTTCCCATTTAATATAGGGTGGGGGAAATTCCTGAGTGAACTGTCTAGAGTTATTCGGGGAAACTTTTAGCCAATGGGGGAATCTGCGCGGTGCCAGTGGACGAAAAGCTAACGAGCGTTTTTCTCGCCATTCGAAATAGCCTTGCCCGCGCTGTTTCCAGCATTGTGCCGCCAAAAGAAATCGAAGATGTGGTGCAGGAAACCTATGTCCGGGTTTGCCAGATCAAAAGCAGCAAAGAAATCGTCTCGCCACGATCCTTTATGTTCAAGACCGCCCGAAATGTCGCCCTCAACTACGTCAATCGGGCGGAAACCCGTTTAGTGAGTAGTTACGACAACGCCGATGAACTTGATCGTTCGCTGGCCGGAACAAAATCCCCTGATGCGTTAGATGCGGTCTGCTCCGACGAGGACTTTTCCCAATTTTGTGATGTGGTTAGGCGGCTCCCCGTGCAATGTCGACGGGCGTTTGTGTTGAAAAAAGTGTACGGGCATTCATACCAGGAAATTGCCACTACATTAGATATCAGTGAAAAGACGGTGGAAAAACATATCAGTAAGGGACTGTCGCGTTGCCGCGAGCACATGCTCATGCGCGAGCGTAGTCAAACTGATGACCTAAGGCTGCCCAAGGAGATGGGCCATGAATAACATTCGAGAGTTTAAGTCGGTACAAAAGCAGCGTAGCGAGCAGGCCAGCGTCTGGATTATTAAGTTGGACAACGGCTTGAGCCGCGAAGAAGAAGATGAGCTTGGGGTCTGGCTAGCATCGAGTAACGAAAACTATCAAGAACTGATGGCCGTTGCCAAAACCTGGGATAGCCTGGATGGGCTTTCTCGGTTGGCTGAAATTTTCCCTGAGCCCGCAGAGTCTGCGGCGGGAGCACGCCAAAACAGGCCTAGGCGTTTACGCCACCCGGTTTGGGTTTCGGCAGCAGTTTTTGCGCTGGCTATCACCTGCGGGGTCGCCTGGATGGCGTTGCACCAGCGTAGCAACCCACCGGTTACCGTGGCAGCATCCGCCAGCGAAGCACAAACCGTTTATTCAACCATCATTGGTGAACAATCCGGGCTAACGCTCAGTGATGGATCTCGCTTAGTACTCAACACCAATTCCCTTGTGAAAGTTCAGTACACCGACTCCAATCGCTTACTTACCCTGGAAAGGGGCGAGATTCATTTGACCGTGGCCCACGATCCAACACGCCCCTTGAGCGTGGTGGTGGGCGATAAGATCGTCCAAGCTGTGGGCACGGAATTCAACGTTGAGATCACCAGTGACCAAAGCGTCGAACTACTGGTCACCGATGGTGTCGTCATGATTGGCGTGTTGGACGCCCCGCCAAGCGCTCTCCCCGAGCATGAGCCCATCGTTGTGCAATCCGGCATGACCATTGTGGCGGCAGGCCAACAGGCAGTGATCAAACCGTCGCCGCTGATCGCCCAAAATGTTGAGACGGAAGCCATCAAGAGCGAGGAGGTCGCGGTGAAGCTATCTTGGCGTGAAGGCAACTTGATCTTTCGCGGGGAATCTTTAGAAGAAGCCGTATCGGAGGTTGGTCGCTACACGGCAGTGGAATTTGTTTTTCTGGATGAGGCCTCGAAGAAAAAACGCCTGACCGGGTTTTTTAAGGCCGGGGATGTAGACGGATTACTCGTGGCACTGCAAAAAAACTTCAACATATCGGCGCAATGGGTCGGGCAAGACAAAATTCTACTTGGCGCAAAATAGTGGATGCACCCGCGTCATCGGCCAAGCCCAAAGCAACAATAGGCCAATATCGATTCATGAACCAAAATAGCCAGTGGACAACAGTAGTGGGGGATTATGATTTTTGATTTGTCTATCCCAAGAGCGTGGTTTAAGCGCCGTGTTGGGGATAGTCAAAGGGGACTCGCTGTCGCGGTAACGCTAGCGCTGGCAATAGTGGCTTCAACAGCCGCGATCGCCGGCGAACCTAGCGAACCGACGATGCAATTTGACATTCCTAAGCAACGCGCAGACGTCTCGCTCACCTTGTTTGCAGAACAAGCTAACGTGACCTTGATTATGCCGTTTGAAGTGGCGCAATCGGTTGAAACCAATCCGTTAGTGGGCACCTTTACGGTAAATGCCGGCATCAAGCAATTGCTGGCAGGAACCATACTGAGGCCTGAGTTTAGTGAGCAAGGTTTGCTAACCAACATCACTGACAAACCGCCGGTTGCTGAGGACGATCAAATGACCAAAAAACCCGCAAGCTTACTCGCAGGACTCGCCGCATTATTCGTGGGCTCAGGCTCAAATGCTCAGCAGAATGACTCGGACCAAGGGTTCGCCCTGGAGGAAATTGTGGTGACTGCGCGAAAGGTCGAGGAGAACTTGCAAGACGCGCCCATCGCGGTGTCAGCCTTCACTGGCGCAGGATTGCAACGGCGCGGATTCACGGATATTTCCAGCGTCGCCAGAGTGACGCCAAACCTAGTGTTTGACACCGCCCCACCCATATCTGGCAATTCAGCCGGGGCTGCCGTATTTCTTCGTGGCGTCGGCCAGCTGGATTTTACGATTAATGTTGACCCAGGAGTTGGTGTTTACATTGACGGGGTTTACATGTCCCGCTCGATCGGTAGCGTCATCGATCTGGTTGACATTGATCGTGTTGAAATTCTGCGCGGGCCTCAAGGAACCCTGTTCGGACGAAACACCATTGGCGGTGCTATCCAGCTCGTCACCAAGCGTCCTGGCGACGAGTTCGGCGGGCGAATTAAGACCATCGTGGGCAGCGACAGCCGGATTGATGTGCAGGCCTCACTGGATGTTCCGTTATCGCCAACACTTAAAAGCCGCTTTAGCGTACTTTCGCGCCAACGTGATGGCTATGTGATCGATGGACGTGGAGTGGATCTGGGTGATGATGACACCCTCGGCGCCAGCGCTCAGTTTGTTTGGGACGCCAGTGACTCTCTGAGCTTTCGGCTAAGCTCTGACTACTCCAAGGACGATGAAAACGGCGCTCCCAATGTGCCGATAGAACTGTTCGCTTTTGACGGCGATTTTGGGCTTGTTGGCGGCGGTCCCTCGCCCAGTGGCGGTGACGACTTTGGTACGCGGTTTAACTTCTTTGCGCCGAACTGCCCCTTCGATGCGGTCTCAGTGGTGAGCAATCTAAATTGCTTTGGGCCGCAATATGAAACCAACGACATCGAACGCACCAACAGCAACTTTCCGCTGACGAAATCAGAAAACGACATCAGCGGAGTCTCACTGACTATCGACTACAGCGCACCATGGGCAGACTTCAAATCCATTACCGCCGTGCGAAATTTGGAAGCGGAATTTGCCCGAGATTCCGATCACTCGCCGTTCCCCATTTTTGCGACCGCAAACTTACAGGATCAAGACCAATTCACCCAGGAGTTTCAACTCAGTGGCTCAGGAGAGCGTAGCAAGTGGGTATTGGGCGCTTACTATTTTGAAGAGGAGGCCTTCGAGTTTACCCAAATTTTTCTCCCAGCCTTTGGCGGGCCGGTGCTACTCAACGGCTTGTTCTATAACGACGTAGACAACGACAGCAATGCCCTCTACGGCGAATATACCTTTGACTTTACAGACCGCTGGTCTGCCACCTTTGGGGCGCGGTATTCCGATGAATCCAAGTCCTATGCCACCGACCAGGGCTTTATTTTGGTTAACGGCAACGCTGATGGAAGCGCCGTATTTGCCGGATTCGACCCAAATGACCCAACAACCAACCCTGAACAACTGGCAACCTTTGACATCTTTGATCGTGCAGTCGCCACCAGCGGTAACCCAGCGACTGGCGGCTATGTTGTCACTCTAGTGGATGACCCGGGCCAAACCGCAGACTTCTCGGAAACCACGTTTCGAGCATCACTGGCCTACACACCCAGTGACTCTACCCTTCTGTACGGGACCTTTTCCGATGGCTTTAAAAGTGGCGGTTTCAATCCACGCTATTTGGCTCCAACCTCCGATGGCCTAGCAATTGCTTTTGAACCTGAGTTTGTTGAGAACTTTGAGCTTGGCTATAAATTCTCAGGCGACGCCTTTAGAGCAAATTTGGCCTTGTTCGCCACCGATTATGACAACATTCAGATCAGCGCCGACTCACCCACTAGCAGCGGCGCAACAGTAACGCAAAACGCCGCAGCAGCCAGCATCAAAGGGTTGGAGGGTGAATTCACTTACGTCCCCAACGATCAATGGATGATTGAAGGGGGATTTGGGTGGCTTGACGCTGAGTACGATGAGCTGGGTTCCAGAGTGTCCAGCGCGGTGACTCTGGATAGCCGTTTCCCGCGAATCCCAGAATTCACTGCTAATGTGGGCGTGTCATATCTGGTCAACCTCAGCAATGGCGGTTTGTTGACGGCGCGGCTGGATGGTTCCTATAGAGGAGACACCGAGGGAACGGTACAAAATGACTCTCAAGCCGCCGAAGGTAGCTACGCACTATTCGGCGCCAACGTGAGCTATGAAACACCCACGGGTCAATGGCGTTTCTCAGGGGGCGTCACCAATCTCACCGATGAGGAATACGCCAATTCCTTCAACGTCAACCAACGACTAGGTTATGCAGAAGCGGTCTTTGCTAGAGGTATCCAATTTTTCGCCAGCGCTGAGTTTTCGTTCGGCGCACCCTAAGTCGCGACTAAGGCGAAAACCGGCCAGCGTCTTTCCTAAGATCGGGCCGGTTCTCGCCAGCTACACAGCTTGAATAGGGCTCAGGACCAAGGTCTGGTAGCAAAACACCACGTCGTAAAAGCGCCAATCAAGGCTGAGGCTTAGTCCGATTCGTTCTGTAGAGGTCTCGGCCTGACATCCGAGCATGTCGCTGCTCAAGCCCAGTCAATGTCTCACTCGCCTGTTCCATCACATGTAAGTGCATATCTCCGCGGCGGTTGATCGCCGGCACAAAATCTTCAAATGCCAAAGATGCGGCATGGGCATAGGCGTAGGCCTTAAACGGGTCGGCCTCAACCAGGCCGCCTTTTAAATATTGAAGAGCGACCTCTGTGAACGCTTGTGGATGACCGCTTGCGATACTTCCCTGCATAGAGAACTGCGCAGTGCTCAAGTACTGATCCAGCGCATCTGGGTGACTGATAAAAAAGTCATCGTTGGTAATTAGCATGCGTCCAATCCGCATGTAGTCAATTTGGGCAATTAAGTGACCCGCAGATGCGGCCAAGGTAATTGCATCAAAAGCTAACGCCTGGAAGTCTTCATCCGTTGACGAGCATCGATCAAAGTACGCAAGGAAATAGTCGTAATATTCTTGGTGTTGTCGCAACAGTTCATGGTCACCGCCGACCCCACTTTCCTCGTTAATCATGGCCTGCAAGCCTTGGATATTTGATTGATAGGCAGATTCATCCATACCTGCCGCTGTGCGGCAATCCAAATAGATCATGAACAACAGATAAGCATCTCGTGGGTTGGAGCGGGCGGACTTCTTAAGCGGCGCAAGATCGCGATGGATCCAATCGTATTTCTCAATACTCAATAGATCTCGATACTCATCGCTGCCAAGCTCCGTTAGATTGATCCCTTGGGAATCTACGTAGCTCGAATTATTGGTTGGCAACGTTTCTGGAAAGGTTTGAAGTTCAAAATTCGACTCAGTGGTGAGGCCACTGGACTGGAGCGCAGAGGAGATCTCTGGCTGAGTGTATTCCTCGTCAAATTGAGTATTGGGCGGTTGTGCGCTCTCTGTAAGCCCTACCCTAGCAATCCAAACGTTGCCAATCACATACGCCACCGCGAGGAAGGCGAAAATTGCGACCAGCGCTTTCAATGCTTTGATCCCGAGTTTGTAAACGCGTCATGGACTACGGGATACACCATCCAGATTTCCTCGAACACACGGCTGCCCAGCAACGCACCTATGCTCCAATAGGTTTCAGTCAAAATCAGCGCCTTAGGATCAATTGAAAAGCTGTGTGTATCACAGCGACTGCGATGGCTATCGGCACAAACCAACTAATCGCCGTCTCCCACACGATTGGCCAATAGGTTGTGGTGTCATTGTGGAAGATCCCTGCCGGATTATTCGACCAGTCCAGGAATGTCGCTACACACGCGACAACGGACGCCACCCCCAGCGATGTCAGGACGATGGGTTTCCATTTCGGGCGCTTCACTTCCCGGATCGCTCAGACAGCAGTGTTTGTCTGTAGCCACGACGTTTCGTAGCTAGCCGAATGGCCTCGCCTAATTGCGCGAGGATCTGGGCGACTTTGGGGAAGACAACCGCTTCGCGGCGTTCTCCATTGAATATATTGGACACGATATGTTCAGTTTGTAGACCCTATGGATAATACAGGGTCCGTTTAGGCGAATGTCAAAGTGGACACTTTCGTATTCTTCACACGGCTGGCGCAAGGTGTTCCGTTACCAGAGTTTTCTGAAATTCTCGGGAAAATTCAGATTCTTTGGTTGCCAGGTCCTGCTGAACATTTTTCTGGATCAGTCAGGCGCTGTAGCAAAACTACCGGTCCTCGCAAATCATGCTAGGTAATTTTGGTGCGTGTACCTGCCTACTTTCCTCAACTCTTGTCGGTGTCATTGTTGGTTGGTTTGGCCTGCTCCAACTCTGCCAGCATCCCTAGCGCTTGCTCAAATTCATAGCGTTGGATAAGGCGGCCTAGCTGTGTGCAAGATGTTTCATCCCAGGGAAGGTCAGGATGGACTTTCAATCGTTTCCAAATTCGCTCGCTCTCAGGCTCGCTATAGTTTAGGTGTTGTTGGAGTTGCTGCAGCAAGCTGTCGATGCTTTCGTTCACTGGTGCTTGCACTGGTAAGGGTTCATCATCGTCGGTGGAGACCGCTGCGCGGCTGGGTAGGACTCGGCCTAGCTGGCGAGCTAGGGTGTCAACTAACTCTCGGGGATCGAAGGGTTTGGTTAGGAAGTCGTTCATTCCGCCAGCCAAACATTCATCACGCAAGCCTGAGATGGCTTGAGCGGTTAGGGCGATAATCGGAATGTTGGGCACGTTTGTTCCGGAGCGGATCCGCTGAGTTAATTCCAGGCCATCCATACCGGGCATATGCAGGTCCATGAGAATGACGTCGAACTGCTGCTGCGACAACGTCTGCAGCGCAGCCGGACCCGTGTTAGCAAAACCCACTTGAGCCCCCTGCCGGGTCAGTACGCCATGCACAACATCCTGATTAACGGGGTTGTCTTCCACCACAAGCACCCGAACGCCGCTTAAGTCGCTGATGGGTCGGCGATCCTGCTCAGGCAAATCATGTCCCTGGGGAAGCTTAGCGGTGAAGATAAACTCGCTACCTTCATTGGGCTGACTATTCACATCCAGTGAGCCGCCCAGTCGAACAGCCAATTGCTTCGCAATGCTCAACCCTAATCCGGTACCGCCAAAACGCCGCGCTGTGCCGGCCTGAGCCTGAGTAAAGGGTTGAAATAGCGCTTCTAACTGATCGTTTGCGATGCCAATACCCGTATCTGACACGCTGAATACCATTTGATCATCAGATCCTCTTTCCACGGCTAGGCTGACCCGACCTTGCGGGGTAAATTTAATCGCGTTAGCCAGCAGATTGATCAACACCTGTTTTACCCTGAGCGGATCGCCGGCGACCATCATTGGCACATTAGGGTCCACGTCTACGCTCAGTGACAGGCCCTTTTCTCGTGCTTGTACGGAAAACAGATCTTCCAGTTCTTCAAGTAATTGCGGCAGGTTGAAATCAATATTCTCAATGGGCAATTGCCCAGCCTCGATGCGGGAAAAATCCAGTACATCGTTAACCAAACCCAGCAAGGTGCGACCGGCTCGTCCAACCTTGCGCATGAACTCACGACCGTCATCCAGTTTTTCACTGGATTCACCCAGATAGGAAAAACCGATAATCGCGTTAATCGGTGTTCGGATTTCGTGACTCATGCTAGCGAGGAATTCACTTTTTGCCCGTGTTGCTTGCTCGGCGGTTTGCAACGCGCTCTGCAATTGATCGGTGCGCTCACTGACCAATGCTTCCAATCGCAGTCGCTCTCGACGATGACGGCGCGAGCGCCAGCTCATTGCCAGACCCAGAACCATCAGTGCGCCAATGAAATACGTAAGATATGCCCAGGGGCTTCTGTACCAGGGTGGCAATACCTGAAATTGGAGCTGGGCCGCTTCGCTCACCTTGCCATAAACATTCATGGCTCGAACCTGGAATTGGTACTCCCCCTCACGCAGGTTGGTGTAATCGCGATAGGTTTCCGAAGACCAGGCTGACCAATCATCGTCCTGACCTATCAGTCGAGTTTGGTAAAACAGGTTTTCCGGCGATTCGTACCAGGGTGCGGCATAACTGAATCGACGAGCCTCACGAGAGAACGCCAGCGGGTCAGATTCTGGCAGCACCTGACCGGGCGAGATGTCTAAGAAGCGCGGTGGAGTACCCACCGTGCCGAAGGACCGAATGAGTGATTTGAAAACGAACTCCGGGGCCTTCTTAGGGGTAGCGTCTAGGCGGTAAAGTCCTTCGTTGCTACCAATCCATAACGTGGCATCAGGATCGACTAAGGCGGAAATCACGCTGCGGGTTGGTAACAGTCGTAGAGACTGATTTTCCGTTTCAACAAAGTTTCCGTCTTCACCTGCCTGAACCAAGGTGACCAGATCTGGCATTACTTCTCGGCCCATGGATATCAGCAGGCGGCCATCCGGATAGATGCCTTCTATCGGATCCATCCAACCTTCGCCCACGCTATCGAGCAATGGTTGCATGCGCTGATCGACGACCAGCTTGGCGCTGGTATCGTCATAGCGATAGAGTTGCGACTCGTTCCAAATCAGGTCTCCGTGGGGAGAATTACGGACAACCACACGCACCGATGTAGCCAGCCCCTGTTCCGGGCCAAGGCGTTCCACACTGCTCTCGGGGAGTTCATCATGAAGATCTGCCAGCTTACTGTCGAAGCGCAGCAAACCGTCAAGATCGCTGCCAGTACTCAGAATGCCATCGCCAGCATGGGCAAAGGACCGAATAAACGATTGGGCCCGGACACGCAGCGCTTCAAAACGCCATTCATTGTTTTCTCGAATCAGTGTGGACAGGCCTTCGTTGTGGCCGATCCACAATCGATCCGGATTGTTTGGATCCGGAAACTGGGACATAACCGGAGAAATCCGATGCAATACCCTAACGGCATCTTCGGCTTCGAGAATCATCAATTCATTACTGTGGCCTAAAATAAGGCCCTGTGGAGTCGAGTGCATGGACCAGATTGGTCCCTGAACATCTGCCACAGGCAAGAACCGTCTGCTGGATTGATCGAGCCGATGCAATCCGCCGGTAGTGGCT
>CAZLJY010000055.1:0-25210 GCA_964559945.1 uncultured Gammaproteobacteria bacterium
CGCTTAGGTTAGTTCTAGACACCGGCTTCCTGGTGGGGTTGCTGGCGTCAGGCCTGTCCGTTGCGTTGGAATCTAAGCTACTCCCAGGCCTTGGATTCGGTCAATTCCAGCGACCATAAAGGCTAAATATCAGCTCAAAAGACAAAATATCAGCATAAAGGGTCAGGTCTGTTTATCTATTTTATTCGCTAATAAGTCCCAATGATTCAGCCTCCCGCCACACGAACCTCTTGATTTAAGTGCCAGGTTTGTTTTTATTGTACAAAAAAGGTACAACTGATGGGTCGGTGTTTCATAGCGAAATAAGAGTTCAAAAAAAACGTTATAAAACAATAATATAAAAGAAATTATACGAAGCATGCGAACTTTCAATTGCGGCGAACCTCACGGCTCTAAGCGTCAATTGTCGCCTTCAGAGCTTAAGTTCATCGCGTAAGTGCTGGAAAAACAACAATCTTTGAACAGGCCTTTATTTACAGAAAAAAATTGCCGGTTCATACAAAAGGTGAGAGTAGAAATTGCCCCGATCAACTCGGATTGAAATAGCGGATGGCTGGTATCACGTTGCCAACCGCGGCGCTGGCCGGCAACGGATATTCCGCAATGATGAACACCGTCAGACATTTCTTGATTTACTCAAGACTCTGGAGCCCACATTTGGGGTCCAGGTCCACGGGTATTGTTTGATGAGCAACCGCTTTGACCTAATGTTGCATACCACCCACGCCAATCTTTCTATCGCTATGCGGCACTTAGGTGGTGTCTACACCCAGCGTTACAACCGGCTGGTTGGACGGGACGGGCCCTTGTTTCGAGGTCGGTTCCGCGCCGTATTGTTCGAACCCCAAACGGTTCTGTTAGGTGTATCGCGGCACCTCCATCGACGACCGCTAGTCACCGGAATGGTGCAGAGGCTAGATCGGTATCGCTGGTCCAGCTATCCAAGCTTTGTTACCTCTCGACGTAAGCCCGAATGGCTGCGAAGAGAGGCGGTGCTGGCGGCGGTGGGTTACCAATCAGATGATAAAGACGGTGGCCGGGTTTACCGCCAATATGTCGAGCGAGATGGAGAATCCAATGACCTGGTGCGGCAATTCTATCGTCGCCGCAGACCAGGAGCGGTACTGGGTAGCGATCCTTTCATTCGGCGTTCGTTAAGCGGACAGGAGCACACCCCAGGCGCTCGTGCCAGTATTCCGGGGGTACCTCCCCGGCGGATTATTCGAGCGATGGCCGATCACTTTGAGGTCACCCGGCGCAGCATACTCACATCCTCCCGAGGTCGGACGAATTTGCCCAGGATGGCTGCAATGTGGTTGTGCCGAAAACACAGCCATCTCACTCTGGAGCAGTTGGCGAGGCACTTTCGTTTGTCTGGCTATGGCAGTGTCTCGGGTGCATTGCATCGGGCCGAGCAGCAGACGAATAAGGGGTTTTGGGCCGCCATAAAGGCGGTTGAGGAGCAAATTCAATTGCCAGAGAACTAGCAGGATGAAGAAAAAGTCATCCTTGGCTTTTTCTACATGGCGAACGACAAATGTCATTTTCCGTTTTTTCACCTTTTTATTGACTTGCAATCAATGAAAGTGCCGGCAGATCCATGTGCCGAGCCCTGGAATGTTGAGCTCCGATTTTTTCAACAGCCTTGTGTATCCAAATCGGCGTAAATTAAGGCTAAGGCGGGGTAGATCGACACAGCCTTGGTGAGCTGTCATTCAGCCCGCTCACTGCTTTGGCGTTTGAGATTTCGGACTAGGAAGCGGCTACTGCACACAGCGAGAGCAAGATCACGGGGAAGTGGCCAGGGATCGCCGCTGATCATGCTCGCTAGCCATTCGCCGAGCAGCGGGGCGGTGGTGAAA
Source organism: uncultured Gammaproteobacteria bacterium (assembly GCA_964559945.1). Classification (GTDB taxonomy): domain Bacteria; phylum Pseudomonadota; class Gammaproteobacteria; order Xanthomonadales; family SZUA-38; genus JANQOZ01. The sequence continues at coordinate 1,863 of CAZLJY010000055.1, forward strand.
CCCCGTGCACCTAGGCCGCCGAGAAAGTAGCAGTTTGGCAGCCAGGGCGCACTGGCCCCGACAGGCCCGCCGCGCACCCAGGCGAGTGTGTCTTGGGCGAGCTTCATATCGAGTACCGGTCCGGCAACGGGCAGACGGTCTGGGGTGGCGTGACGCCAACCGCTCCAATGGGCTAATGGTGGCTGAGGGGATAGTAGGTCTGGGTATTGGCCCTCGATGGTCTGAGCTAATTGTCCGGCAGAGGTGGCGTGTGCGCTTTGATCAAAGCTAGCACCGGCCCAGTGGGCGCCGGCGATATTTGGGTGCAGGTACTTACCGCCAAAAAGACCGCAGCGCAGGCCCATCGAGCGCTCAGTGGCGGGGATTTTCAGGGCGCTGCCGTGCCAGTTTTGAAGCGGTATGCCCGTGTCCAGCAACGCTTCACTTGCGCCAGTTGCCAGAACCACGATATCCGCGAAATGCTCATCGTGGCAGGTTTGCACTCGCCAGCGGTTCTCGGTGTAAGTCAGTGACCTCACCGTTACCTGTTCTTGCACACTGGGAGCGAACCCTCGAACAACGCCGGCTTCGGGGAACCAAAGCGCACGCTCGCTGTGGGGGCTGCTGACACCGCTAAAGCGAGAGGATGTTTGGCTGTCAATCAGACGCAGATGGGCGTGGGGCATGTCCCAATAGTCAATGATGCGGGCGAAGCGCTGGACCTCAGCGGCGCTCCTGGCGCCCTGCAATGCGCCGCAAGGGTCAAACTCTTCTCGCCGATTCCAGTAGTCCAGGGCATACCGGTAGGCGTGCCAAAAAAAACGACCAGCCGGCGCGTCCCCAGCTTCCAGTCGCGGCATTACCGATACAGAGGGGTTTGATGAAGCGCCAGGTTCTGCACCCACAATTCGATAGGGCAAGTTGCGAAGGCGCAACGCGCTGGCGACGCTTTGGCCGGCAATGCCGTCACCAATGATGGTGATCTGTGGTGGCGATGTGGCGCTGGAGAACACTGTGCTGGGTGGATCAAACCATCGGGGGCATCCCGAACGGGGCTGGCCTTCGTAAATACCTGACAAACAGTCTTCGTTTTCGCCAAAGCCGGGTCGTCGAGTCAATCTAAAGCCCACCTCTGCGAGACCCTCGTTGACCATCGGCGCGGTGCAGAAGGTTGCTAGAGATGCGCCGGGGGTCGATAAACGAGCCACCTGCCGAAACACTGGCAGTTGCCACATCTTTGGATTGTTCGACGGACTAAAGCCATCTAGAAACCAGCTGTCTACTTGGGCCTCCAACTGCTCAAGCATCTCGTGAGCATCCCCCAGTAACAGTGTCAGGCTAACCTGATCGCTTAGGGTCAAACGGTGGTATCCCGGGGTCAGGGCAGGGTAGTGCTTGCATAACTGAGCACTGAGCGATTGCAGGTGAGGCCAGCGCTGATGTTGTGCGTTGAGGGCTGCCACCGACAGTGGATGAGCCTCAACAGCAACGTAATGAAGGCGCTTGCACTGGCCTCGGTTTCGTTGCCACTGATGCCAGGTATGAAGAAAATTGATCCCGAATCCGAAGCCAGTCTCTGCAATGGTAAAATGAGGGGCTTCGCGCCAACGCAGGGCAAGGTCACAGCCCTCCAGATACACGTATTGGCTTTGTTCACAAGCGCCTTCCAGTGGAAAATAACGCTCATTGTGTAGGCCGGATTTGACGGAACCCGCGGCGTCAATCTGGAGTTGTGGGTCGGTCAGTTTGACTGTCATCGACTATCGTATAGTCAAAACCCAAACAGATGATCAACGCTGAAGCGGGTTTGATCGCCATCACCCTGAGTCAGGCCGTGGTAGCCAAACAATCGGCATCGTGAATCGCGAATCAACAGTTGATGAGGCGCGCTCAGGAGTGTCGAGTCAAACAGCTCGTCAACGAAAAACTGGACCGATCCAGACTGCGGTATCTGCAGTTGGCGTTGGTCCAGCAACGTGCCTCGCTGATCTAGGAGTTGTATTTGAGTGTCGGACAATTCATGCCAGGTTTGGGAGGTTGGGTAGATAAGGACAAAAAAGCCGCGACATCCGGCCGGTGGTGATCGACCAAAAAGGCGAGTCCTTAAGCCGGGCGGTGGCCCGTTGTAGCTTTGGGGCTCAGAGCCATAAGTGGCCAGCATGTTGAACATATGGCTACCAAAGCTGGTTTCACTTTGGTGTCCGGAAACGCGGTGGCGATAACGAAAAATGGCGTGCAGCCAGCCATCAACCGGTCCTCGGCGCTGCGGGTCATAACTTAATTCCAGATGCCCCACGTGGTTACCGTCAACGGTCTGCCAGCGAGGGTCACCACTGGCCAGCGCAATGTCCGACATCTCAACGCCATCGGTGGAAAAGGTCTGCAAACGAATATCAGCAGGATCTCTGAGGCTGGACATTGGTGTAACCAGCACCTCACATTGATAATCGGCTGGCGTCAGTAATGGCGCGGTTAGCAGATACCCTCGGCCAAGGGCCGTGTCCTGTTTCCAATAATTCTCGTCGTGCGCCAGATCATCACGAACCACGTTGGCGTGGGCAAGGTGGTGTTTACCTCGCTGCTCGATGGAATATCGTGGACGGGCCAGCTGGCGGGCTGAGCTTAGGGTGACCTGAGCGCTGTCCGCCATAGGGCCCAACACCCATTGATAGGTTTCCAGTGGTGCAATAGGACGCTGCAAAGTGACCTGCTGATTAGCGGGTGTTGCTAAAGAAAGTGTGCCAGCAGGTATCTCTCGGAAGTGCGGATTTTGGATCCACAAACTGACTTTCTGATCATCGGCGGTGGGCAAAGGAATGCCACCATAGCGGGCAGCCGGCCAACTGTTGGCATCATGGGTTGTAGTCAGGTGTTCATCGACGTCGTATTGGTCGCAAACGTACTTCATCACGTCGTGACCCGCGGCACCCACCGCATGCAACATGAGCTGGCCGGAAAACCCTGGCAGCTGATACTCCTGGGCCAGTTGATCACTGTCTATTTGGATCAGTTCATTGGCCTTCCTGATAGATCGCTTCCAGTTAGCAATGATTTGCCCAGCCTGATCAAAAAGTAGGCAATGGAGCTCAACTTCTGTGGCCCCGTAGCGGGCCCAGTAATTGGCGGTGGTAATACGGGTGACGATTCCAGGCCGCGGCTGTTGATGCTGGAACAGTGCAAAATCGTAGACAAAATTCAGTGGCGATAGGTATTGGGCTGGCACGGTTTGCCATGACGCCGGTAGCTTGATGTCGTTGAGATCAAACACCGGGCCGCTGCCGCCCAGCGTCGCCAGATGCGCTAAATGAGGATAGTCGAAATCCAAAACCAACAGCGGGCCGCCGGAATATTGAGAAATGGGTTTGACCGCCGCTTCACATTGCCGGGTGTCAGCGCAGAAGCGCCGAACGTTTGGTAATTGGCTCAGATGCAGAAATGCGTCACAGGTCGAGAACTGTCCATTGGGATCAAAAATCGAAAGCTCTGAAAGCCCTTGGAGTTGCGTGGCCAATGCGCCAATGGATTTGGCCGCCATCGGATGGGCCAGCGCTTTGTACATCACGTTGCCGCGCCCTTGGCGATAGGTCTGGGGAGCGAAATTCATGAGCCCAGTGAGGATGCAATCGTTCTGGCCACCCCTAGAGTTTCCCTCATCGGTGGATAATTTGAACGGCTTGGGTCATCCAGTGACAGTAACCTACCGCTGTCCACCAGCGCCTTTTGGAAACGAGAAAAGCGCTGATTTTCTGTGCTGACGGTTAAACAATGCACTGGACGCCCAGTTCCCAAAGCCTCACTGATCATGTTGACGCTGTCAGAGCTCACAACAATTCGTTCAGCATAGGCCAAAAAGCCCGGGTAAGGGTTAGCTAGCCCTGGCTGGTCGGCATGGAATAGGAAACGTTCTGGATAGTGCTTCGTTAGCCAGTGACGAACAAAGTTTTGCAATTCTGGCGGCGTGCGCCTTGATGTGGTGACCATCATTGTGCCGCGACCCGTCAGCGTTGAGGCACCGGATAACAGGCGCTCAAGATAGGCTTGATCTATTTGATAAGCGCCGTTACTCGCCCCCACCAGCACCGCAATTCTAGGCGATTGGAGGCTGGCAAGCTCTGACCACTGAGTTCGCGCGGTTTCTAGGCTTTCGTCGTCAACATTGTGGAGCGCGCCCTCGGTGGTAATCACGTTGCTGCCACTGAGCAGGTCATGGCGGGGACAAACCACCCAGTCGAAGTGTTGGGGTGGGATACGAGGGTTGAGGATTTGCACCGTGGTCAGCATAGATCCTGCGGTTTTTTTCAGCACTCGGGCTACCAATGCGGCTCTACGGCCACAGGAAATTAGGAGTCTGGGCGCCGGGTGTTGGGTCAGTCGGGCAATATCTGTGCAGTCTGCATCGGCATTGGCGGCAGCCCTGTACGCACTGGGTGCTCGCCAACTCAGACGGGGTGCCAAAGCACTCCAAGGCTGGGCCAAGGCAAGGCGAAACCGGCTGGGTGGTTGGTTCTCAATCGCGCCGATCTGGGCCAGGTAATGAGCCAGCGCCTGACACTGCTTCTCGTTGCCCCTCGCGCCATCGGTGACTATCCAGCAATCTGTCGCCATGGGCGCGAACTCTAACAGTTTCTCCAGATTGCGTCTTTCCCAGCGACTTGCGTCTTGGCGACAATAATGTGAACCGAGATAGCGCACATTGTTTTCTTCCCTGATATCATTCGTCCCAATCCCAACGGCGTGGCGCCATCCACAACTTTTGAGGTCAGCCATGAGTCATCCAACCGATGCAGACAATCCAGAGCTTCAGTCTGCCAACGCTCAAAAAGAATACATCGTCACGCGTGACGATTTACCTCTGTCTTGCCCGACGCCGGACATGGCGCTGTGGAACTCCCATCCAAGGGTGTACTTGCCCGTGGAAAAAAGTGGCCGGGAGACCTGCCCTTACTGCGGCGCGGTCTTCGTGCTGGAGTTGGCCGCAACCGGCAGTTAAATGGCGGGCTCCGGCGGCCGTTGGCAGTTCGATCTGATAGCGTGGAACGATCACCCTGATTTTGTCCTGGCAGCCCTCTCTGCCCTGAGACCCTTATGTCGCGACTGACCGTTATGCAGCTTTTGCCTGCGCTTGACTCTGGCGGCGTCGAACGAGGCACCTTTGAGGTGGCCGAAGCACTGGTAAAGGCAGGCCATCGATCGCTAGTGGTTTCCGCAGGTGGCGTGTTGGTGCCACCACTGGAAGCTACGGGCAGTCAGCACTTCCAACTGGCCATCGGTCGCAAATCACCCTTGGTGATCAGAACAGTCACCGCTCTTCGAGATTTGATGACGCGGCATCGAGTGGATATCGTCCACGCACGCTCCCGATTGCCTGCTTGGATTGGGCTGCGAGCCTTGAGCAAAATGTCTCCCAAGCCCCATTTCGTTACCACTTTACATGGACTAAATTCTGTCTCGCGATACAGCGCAATAATGACTCGCGGTGACCGGATAATTGCCGTGTCAGAAAGTGCTCGAAGGTATTGGTTACAGCACTATCCCCAGTTGGATTCGGCAAAAGTCAGTCTCATCTATCGTGGAATTGACCCCGAGGTGTTTTCTTACGGTTATCAACCTGAGGATGGGAAGCGCCAACAATTTTTCGCAGAGATGGAGATTCCTCCCCAGCGACGTCTATTGATGTTGCCGGGTCGAGTGACCCAGTCCAAAGGTTTTGGGGCTTTGGTGAACCTGGTGGCCCGCCTATCAGTGCAGGGTGTGGATTGTCAGGGCGTTATTGTGGGGGATTTTGCTGCGGGCAGCAGTTACCGCGAACGACTGTTAAGCCGGATTGAGCGCCTGGGCGTGGCTGATCGAATCACCTTCACCGGCCAGCGCCAGGATATTAGAGACCTGATGGCTATGGTAGATATTGTATTTTCTTTGTCTGCCAAACCCGAATCTTTCGGACGCACGGCGGCTGAAGCCCTGGCGCTGGGGCGTCCCGTCATTGGTTTCGATCATGGTGGTATAGGCGAGGTGCTGGCGACGATTTTTCCTGAGGGTCGAGTGGCGCCAGGAGAACAAGGGGAGTTGTTGGAAAAAACTCGACAATTTCTCCAATCAGCGCCCGTTGTGCCGGATCAGCAACCGTTTCGTAAAAGCGATATGCAGGAAAAAACCCTCTCTCTCTATCAATCGCTGGGGCCTTGTGGTGAGCCGACCAGTGTGGCGGCCACCTGAGCCACCATCTGACCGGCGACCCGCTGGTTGCCCGCTTCCGACAAGTGACAGAAATCCATCAGCAGTGGTTGTCCATCGCCGTTAAGTGATTGACTTAAGTCTGTCCAGTATCCGGTGCTGCCAAGTGCTGTGACCACTGCCTGATCGGTAGCCTGCTGCAGCGCTTGATGGCGGGCGAGACTGGCCGCCAGTACAGACTGCTCACTTTGGTGAAGGGGCGTTTTGCTAAATACGCTGGGCTGCCAGAAAAATAGCGCTGGCGCTGACGCCGCGCGGGCGACCGCAAAACTGGCATGGACGCGAGCAGCATAGGTGCGAGCAATGCTCTTTGCTAACGGCTGGACGGGCTCATCCAGAGCGGGTTTGGCGAGCAGTCTGCTGATGCCCTCCAACACTTTGGGTGCCGCCTGAAAATAGTTGTCGATGCCATCGGTGACGCGGAAGTCAGATTGCCGATGGCTTTCGTTTTGTGACAGGCCAGAGACACCGGACTGCAAGGCGGCGAATACATCGTTGACCCCGTCGTAAAAGATCACCAGGTCCGGTGCAGACTGGGTCTCCAGTTTGCGCAGGAATCGGATTTGAGACTGCCCACTGACGTATCCACTTTCCCCAAGATTTATCACTGATGTTGGCAGGTTGCGGGCTGCCAGTTCTCGGGCCAATGCTGAGGGTAAGGTGTATTCATCCCTGGCCCCCGTGCCCCAGACTGTGGAACCGCCCAACATCCAAATAGTGAAACGAGGGTTAGACGGCTGCCAGCTTCGGCGTATGCCGTTGAGGTCGATGTTAATGTGCTCGCCGCTAAAGGGTTGCCGACGCCAATACTCCCAGGCTGACCAGACAGTCTTGCGGGCCCGGCGCAGTTCGTCGAAGTAATCCTCCACCCACTGCGCGTCATTCAATGCGGCAGAGTCCTTTCTATTGGGGGCCAATGCTCCGGGTTGAACCAGCGCGCCCGGGTTGTCAGGCAGCAGCGTTTTGAGGGCAGCATCAGTCAATAGCAACAGGGCTAGGGTTAATCCGATGATGATCCAGCCGTCTTTCAATAGCTTAAGCATGGGGGCTATCCTGATGTGTTGGAGTCGGCCGCTCCAATGACCTGGCCCATTTGGCAATTCAGTCGCAGTTCAGCGGCGTCAGTTGATGCTAATAGCGATGGTACAATCTTGCCGGCGACAGGCCCAACTCAAGATCGCCGTCCGTCTACCCAGGGTAGCGGAGCTTTGTCCGCTGATACCGGCTTTTTCTAACCTCAGGACCCTGTAAGTTCCATTCATTCAAGCATGAATTCGATTGCCGAAAAACCAACCCTTTCCACCGCTGAGCTTGGCGGAGGACGACGTTGGCTGTATTGGTGGCCGGCGGGCCTGATGGCGTCGGTGCTGGTCCTTCTGCCCTTTTCGCGGCTGTCAGCAATTCCTATAGCCGTCATGATGCTGGCGGGAATTGTGCTGATGGCAAAAACGACGGCGGATTTTTGGCAGCGCCCATCGGTGAAGTTGTATGTCGGTCTACTGTTGGCTTTTTTGTTGCCCAGTCTGATTTCCTGTCTGGACGCTGTGCAACCCGCTCGATCTTGGCAGTCGTCTTTAGCGTTTTTACGTTTTCTACCAGTCGGGCTCTTTGTTATCCATTATCTGGCGGATAGCCGCCAGCGCTTAGCGCTGTGGCGAATCGTGTCGGCATTGATCGTACTTTGGTGCCTAGACGCCCTAATCCAAGTCGGTTTTGGGCGCAATTTATTGGGTATGCCCATGAGCCCCGATCGCTTGAACGGCGTTTTTGGAGCGACCAACATAAAACTTGGCCACGTGCTCGCGGTATTGGCGCCGATCCCGCTTGAATATGCCAGGCGCTTTTTCCCACGGCCGGTGCTTTGGGTGGTGCTGGGCCTATTGCTGACGGTTATTGTCTTGGTGAGTACCCGCGCAGCATGGGTGATGTTTGCTCTGGTGCTGCTGGCCTACATTTACCTGTACGCCAAAGGGCGCCCCCGTCGCTACCTGAAGGCCGGGGTTGTTTTGACCACGGTGGCCAGTGTCACCTTGGTGTTAGGTTACCAACTATCGCCGTCCTTGGCGGAGCGGTTAGACCGGTCGTTACTGGTGTTGGAAGGCGACGCCGACTCGGTGGATCGCGCACTGGGCTGGCGACTACCTATCTGGCGCACGTCATTAAGCATGATTGCCGATCATCCAATCAATGGTGTGGGTACGCGAGGGTTTCGCTACGCCTATCCAGCGTTTGCCCAGGACAACGACCGATGGCTGGGGGGGCGCGAAGATACCGGTGCGGCTCACGCCCACCAGATTGTGCTGGAGGTGTTGTCAGAGACTGGCCTGTTGGGTTTTCTGGGTTTGTTGTTGGCGCTAACCTTGGCTTGGCGTCATTGGCGGGCATTGCCAGTGAGTGCTAAGCACGCCGTACTGCCCTTTGCCATGGCGCTGGGTGTGATGCTATTTCCAGTCAACACTCATCTGGCCTTTTATTCCACCTTTTGGTCGTTGCTTTGCTGGTGGTTGGTGATGGTTTACTGTGGCTTTTCCCAAAACGTTCGTCGACTCGATTCCCCGCCCGATGCCTGAACTTTCGGTTTTTGTCACCACGCTGAATAATGAGCGCACCCTAGGCAGGCTGCTGGACAGTGTCGCCTTTGCCGACGAAGTGGTGCTGTTGGACTCATTTAGTAGTGATGAAACCGTCGCAATCGCAAAGGCTGCTGGTTGCCGAGTGGAGCAAAGTCCGTTTGAGGGTTATGGCCCGCAAAAGCAGAAAGCGTTGGAACTAACCCGCCATCGGTGGGTGCTTTTGATGGACGCTGATGAGGCGTTAACGCCCCAGGCGCAAAGAGTCATAGCCGATTTACTAAAGACCGAGCCCGAATATGCGGGCTACCGTCTACCGCGGATAGAGCAGATGTTCTGGCGACTGCAAAGCAAACATTCTCGTCTCAACGATTTTCTTCGCTTGTTTGATAAAACTCGCGGGAAAATGGGTGATATGCCAATTCATGCTGCGCCCGAAGTGCAAGGTTCGGTGGGCCGGCTGGATGCACCTTTTGTGCACTTTGGTGAGGTGGATGTGCACACAAAGGTGGACAAAATTAATCATTACTCTACCGGTCTGGTGGTGGACAAACAGCGTCGTGGTCAACGTTTTACCCGTTTGCGCATGGTGCTATATCCACCGTGGTTTTTTGTCCGAGGCTACATTTTTAAACGTCAGTTTCTTAACGGATGGGCGGGCTTTATCAGTGCCGTTTGCGGGGCGTTTTATGTGTTTTTAAAATACGCAAAACTGTTTGAATCCCGTCAACCTCAGGACGACGAGCTGAAGTAGTGCCCCAACACACTCGATTGTGGCTTCATCCGCGAAATTGGCCAGCTGTGGCTGCTATTGGTGCTATGCGAGTGACGGTATGGCTGCCTCATTCACTGCGGCTTTGGCTAGGTGCCAGGTTAGGCGAGTTGGCCTGGCTGGTTATGAATCAACGCCGTCAGGTTACCCAAACCAACATCAACGCCTGTTTCCCAGAATTATCTGAGGTGCAACGCGCCAGACAGGTCCGAGCGCATTTTCGTGAAGTGGGTCGAGGCTTGTTGGAATTGCCGTTAGGACTCTGGGGTTCTCCCAGCAAGCTGGCCAAACTGGTGGATTTTCAGGGCGTGGAGCATCTGGCCCAGGCCCGTGCCCAGGGCGGCTGCGTCCTTCTTATAGCCCATGTGACCATGGTTGAGCTTATCGGGCCGATGCTGAATTTAATCAGTCATCCGCCGCCAGCGTCGATCACCCGGGATCACAAAAACCCGCTGGTGGACCGGGTGATTCGTCGAGCCCGCAGTCGCTACGTTGGCCGGACTCTGGAGAAAAAAGATACCCGAGGGATGATGGGGTGGTTACGAGGTGGCGGCGCGCTGTTTTACGCGCCTGATCAGGATTTTAGTTTTGGTGCTGAGTTTGTCGATTTTTTCTCAATCCCGGCCGCCACCACAACCGCGACCTCTCGATTGGTTAAGCGTTTGAATTGTTCGGTCGTGCCGACCTGGCTCAACCGCAGTGCTGACGGCCGTTATCGGATGACATTTTTCCCAAGTCCAGCGAACTGGCCTAGCGACGAACCGGCCCTAGATGCGGCGGTCATCAATGATTGGATTGAAACCCAGGTTCGCCTAAACCCAGCCCAATACCTGTGGATGCACCGGCGATTTAAAACCCGTCCAAAGGGCGAGCCGGCGTTCTATCCGCCCAAGCAGCGGCGCGCAAAACACCGTTGATCCCCGCCGACGGGCTGAGATCACTGCGTATAACGCTTGCGGGGGAGCTACCGGCTGTGTAAGCCAGACAAACTATTTCAGATCTTTGATGATTTCCCGGGCCGCATTGTGGCCTGGCGCGCCGGTCACGCCGCCGCCTGGGTGGGCTCCGGAGCCGCAATGATAGAGGCCATGGATAGGGCCACGATAGTCGGCGTAGCCCAGCAGAGGTCTGGCGCTGTAAAGCTGGTCCACGCCCAGCGCACCGTGAAAAATATCACCGCCGATGAGACCAAATCGGGACTCAAGATCTGCCGGTGACAAGATCTGGCGACCCAGCACTGAGCTGGCAAAATTGGGCGCCCATCGGTTGACGGTACCGATGATGAGGTCCGCAGCCTCCTCCCGCTTGTCTTGCCAGCTGGCGCCGTCGGGAAGCTGAGGATCAAAGTGTTGGCAGAACAAACTGGCTACATGTTTGCCAGCAGGGGCAAGGCTGCTATCAACCGTTGATGGGATCAACATTTCCACAATGGGTTGGCGCGACCAGCCATACAGGCGGGCGTCGAGAAAGGCCCGTTCCAGGTATTCCATGTCCGGTGCCATCACAATGCCAGCCTGATGATGCAACTGCTGCTCGACTCCGGGCCGACAACGAAAATTGGGCAGCTCGTTTAACGCCACATTCATTCGGAAGGTGGCCGATCCGCAGCGGTAAGCGTTGATGGCGCGGCGAAAATCCTGGCTCAGCAGGTTTTGATCGATTAGCCGCTGATACAGCAGTTTGGGATTCACATTTGACGCCACCGCGCGGGCGTTGAAGGTTTCACCGTCAGCTAAGGTCACGCCGCTGCAACGCCCGGTGTTAGCGACGACGGATTTAACCGGCGCATTGAGCCTAACAGTCACGCCAAGCTCCTGGGCGCGTTTTGCCATCGCCTGGGTAATTGCGCCCATGCCGCCAACGGCATGGCCCCAGGCCCCAGTGCGCCCGTTCACCTCGCCGAAAACATGATGCAGCAGCACGTAGGCGCTGCCTGGTGTCGATGGCGCAGCGTAGTTGCCGACAACCGCGTCGAAGGCAAATGCTGCTTTGATCTGAGGATGCTCAAACCATTGATCGAGAACCTCGCTGGCGCTTTTGCTAAACAGGCCAAGCAGATCCCGCTGGCGGCCCAGCGTCAAGCGTTTGAATTGCCGGGACATTTTAATGACATCGAGCCATTGAACCAGGGGTCCACCGGCTTTGGGCGGCGTTTTCAACACCCGGTCTCGCAATACTTGGGCAACGTCGTCCAGCATGTCGTAATAGCCCGGCAGGGCATCGGCATCGGCTTCAGACAGTCGACGAAACTCTTGCTGGGTTTCTTCCAGGGTGTTTTTTATTAACAGCCCCGGCCCGTCATCGCAGGGCAGGAAATTGGCAGCTGGGCGGGATCTGATCTCCAGACCGTGGCGAGCTAGCTGCAGATCTTTGATGACCTTGGGGTTGAGCAAGCTGACCGTGTAGCTGGCCACTGAATTTCGAAAGCCAGGGTGGAACTCTTCGGTGATCGCTGCGCCACCTGCCACATCTTGGCGCTCCAGAATTAGCACCGACAAGCCGGCCTGCGCCAGATAACAGGCGCAAGTTAGACCATTGTGGCCGGCGCCGATAATGATGACATCAAAGCGATTCATAGCGCCGGCACCGTACACCACCTGGTAAGGGTTCGTCACTTAACATAACTGCCCCAGGTGCCCTAATTGTGGCGATTCATCCAACGTACGATCACCTCAGGGCCGGCAGATTTGGTTACCATGCAGCCATGCCTGAATTACCAGAAGTGGAAACCACCCGACGGGGTATAGCCCCTTACGTGCGCGATCAGCGGGTTGTTGATGTGGTTGTGCGCCAGCCTCGCCTGCGCTGGCCGATTCCTGACAATTTGTCTCAGGTCTGGGTTGGACAAACCGTTAAGCGTGTTGATCGCCGCGGAAAGTACCTGTTGTTGGGCTGTGCAGCTGGAACGGCGATTATCCATTTGGGAATGTCCGGCAGTTTGCAGATTCTCAGCCGGGCTCAGCCACCCGGGGCACACGACCATGTGGATGTAGCCTTTGCCAGCGGCAGTGTACTTCGATTAACCGACCCACGACGTTTTGGCGCGGTGCTCTGGACCGCTGCGCCGGTTCAGCAACACCCCTTACTCAGCAAGTTAGGGCCGGAGCCCCTGTCGGAGGATTTTTCACCCAACCATCTTTTTGATGCTTCCCGCGGTCGCCGAGGCGCGGTGAAAAATTTCATTATGGATGGCCATATCGTGGTTGGTGTGGGCAATATTTACGCCAGCGAGGCGCTTTATCGCGCGGGCATTCACCCGTTGCGGGCTGCCGGACGGGTATCGAAGGTGCGTTACGGTCGACTTCAGCAGTGCATCAGAGAGACCCTGTCAGCCGCCATAAAGGCGGGCGGAACGACCCTGCGAGATTTTGTTGACGGCGAGGGGCAACCTGGGTATTTCGGCCAGTCTTTGGCGGTTTACGGGCGAGGGGGTGAACCTTGTCCCGGATGTGAGAAACCTATTAGCCAGCGGGTGATTGGTCAACGGGCCAGTTATTACTGTAGCGCCTGTCAGCGTTAAGTGCCTGTCAGAGGGCGACAATCAAGGGCTTGCCTAAATAACCTTTGCAATTTACCCCAGTACCGTTAAAATGCGCGGCTGATTTTCGCTCGGCGACGTCGAGCACTAATAATGTGGAGCTTTTGGCAATGTCCAGAGTATGTCAAGTGACTGGAGTGGGCCCCGCCGTTGGCAACAACGTGTCCCACGCGAACAACAAAACGCGGCGTCGGTTTCTGCCGAACCTGCAGAGTCATCGTTTTTGGGTGGAAAGCGAAAACCGCTTTGTCCGGCTGAAAGTGTCCACCAAAGGCATGCGCATCATCGACAAGCGCGGCATTGATTCCGTGTTAGCCGATATACGCGGCCGTGGCGAAAAAGTTTAAGGAGACCGGCAAATGAGAGACAAAATCAAACTCGTGTCCAGTGCCGGTACAGGTCACTACTACACCACGGACAAAAACAAGAAAAATACGCCGGATAAGATCGAAATGAAAAAATTCGACCCGGTCGTGCGCAAACATGTGATCTACAAGGAAGCGAAAATCAAGTAAAACGTCACACCGATTTTTGCTTGTACCTTTAAAAACCCGCGTGCCACGCGGGTTTTTTTATGGCTGGCTTCAGCCCTATGGAGAGGACAGCTTGAGCGGCAGAGGCACCTGGGCCGGTTCCACGTCGCTTTGATCATTGAAGACCCGTTTGAACTCCTTTCGACTGACTGACAAATACCGATTGTTACCGCCAATCTCCACCTGTTTGCCCGCGGTGACGGCGCGGCCTTGATCGTCCACCCTGACCACCATAGTGGCCTTACTACCGGTATGGCAGATGGTCTTTAGCTCTCGTAACTCATCAGCCCAAGCCAACAAATGTTGGCTACCAGTGAACAGTTCGCCACGAAAATCGGTGCGCAGGCCATAAGCAAGCACCGGGATCTGTAGTTGGTCCACCACATCGGTTAGCTGGTAGACCTGCTGACGACTGAGGAATTGCGCTTCGTCAACCAGTACACAGGACAATGCTTTGTCGTCGTTGGCTTTGCGTACCACCGCCAACAGGTCCTCATCTTCGGCAAATGCCAGTGCCGGTGAGCTGACACCGATGCGCGAGGAGACAGTGTTAACGCCGTCCCGATCATCCAGTTGGGGCGTGAGAATCAGCGTATTCATCCCCCGCTCACGGTAGTTATAACTGGATTGCAGCAAATGGGTCGATTTCCCCGCATTCATCGCTGAATAGTAAAAATAGAGTTTGGCCATGACTTATCCTAACGCCACGAGGACAAAGTTGCAGGCTAAACCGCCCTTATCTGGCTTGAAATTAGCCCTTTCATCCCCATTTAAATAATCAGGGTGAGTGGGTGCGACGAGTCGGCGCACAGTACCGGCTGGAGCACAGAGACATGGATCTGCTGGATGCTACCTTGCTGGCGCGAATCCAATTCGCGTTCACCATCGCCTTTCATATCATTTTTCCTGCGTTCTCCATCGGGTTGGCCAGTTTCCTCGCAATATTGGAAGGGCTTTGGCTGAGAACCGGCCGCCCGGTGTATTTGCGACTCTTCAAATATTGGATGACGGTGTTTGCCGTGGTATTTGGCATGGGCGTGGTTTCTGGGATTGTCATGAGCTATCAGTTCGGCAGCAACTGGAGCGTGTTTTCCGACAAAACCGGCCCTGTCCTAGGGCCGTTAATGGGCTATGAGGTATTAACGGCGTTTTTCCTGGAGGCGGGATTTCTGGGAGTCATGTTGTTCGGCATGGGCCGCGTGGGACCCAAACTCCACTATATGGCAACGTTGATGGTGGCCATTGGAACGTTGATTTCCGCCTTCTGGATTTTGTCCGTCAACAGTTGGATGCAGACTCCCGCCGGCTTTTCCATCAACGAGGTCGGTCAATTCGTTCCTGAAGACTGGTTAAAGGTGATCTTTAACCCGTCATTTCCCTATCGCTTAGTGCATATGGTGCTTGCAGCATTCCTGACCACCGCTTTTGTGGTTGGCGCAGCCGGCGCCCATCACCTGCTAAAGGATAAAAGCAACGAAGCGGCCCGGGTCATGTTTTCCATGGCACTGTGGATGGCGGCGTTGGTCACGCCACTGCAGATCGTCGCTGGCGACCTGCACGGCCTTAATACCTTTGAGCATCAGCCAATCAAAATCGCTGCCATGGAAGGGCATTTCGACACCCGACAAGGTGCGCCGTTGGTCCTGTTGGGTCTGCCAGATATGGCTGCGGGGGAGATGCGCTTGGCCGCAAAAATCCCCAAGCTCGGGAGTCTGATACTTACTCACGAATTGGATGGCGAGGTTCGGGGTCTCAACGCTTGGCCTCGTGAGCAGTGGCCTAACGTGCCTTTGGTATTTTTCAGTTTTCGGGTAATGGTTGCTATGGGTCTGGCCATGCTGGTTGTCGGTTTGCTGAGTTTGTGGCTACGGTTTCGCCAGCGACTTTTTGACGCGCCGCTCTTCCATAAAGTGGTCCGGCTGATGGGGCCATCTGGATTTGTTGCCGTACTCGCGGGCTGGATTACCACCGAAGTAGGACGCCAGCCCTACACCGTATATGGCCTTTTGCGAACGGCAGATTCGGTCTCACCCATCGGAGCACCCGCCACCTTGATATCGCTGCTTGCTTTTGTTGTGGTGTACACCGTCGTGTTCGGGATGGGCAGCTGGTACGTACTGCGGTTGATGGCACGAGCACCGCTGCCAGGCAAGGACCAGCTTGCCGCCCCGGAACCTTCTCGGGCAGCGCCGGCGGCCGCCAGCTCGCGGGAATTTAACCGCTCTGGGGGATTGTTATGATCGATCTTGCGCTGGTATGGGCGGGGCTGCTTAGCGTGTCCGTGTTGCTGTATGTGGTACTGGATGGTTTTGATCTCGGCATCGGAATGCTCTTTCCATGGCTGGCCGTTGGTGACGAACGAGACCGGGCGATGAATTCGATTGCGCCGATATGGGACGGCAACGAAACCTGGCTGGTGCTCGGTGGGGGAGGGTTGTTTGCGGCCTTTCCACTGGCTTACGGCGTCCTAATGACGGCTTTCTATGCTCCCCTTATCGCCATGCTGCTGGGGCTGGTGTTCCGTGGTGTCGCGTTTGAATTTCGTTGGCGCGATCCGGCCCATCGGGCGTTGTGGGATATTAGCTTTACCGCAGGCTCCCTCCTGGCGGCCTTTTGTCAGGGGGTAATACTTGGCGCATTCGTTCAGGGCATTGAGATTGAGAGTCGGAGCTATGCCGGTGGATGGTTTGATTGGCTCACCCCCTTTAGTGTGCTCACCGGAATCGCCGTTAGCGTCGGCTACGCATTGTTGGGTGCAGGATGGCTAATCATAAAATCTGACGGCAGGTTACGAGAGCGCGCCTATCAACTGGCTATGCCGCTGGCGACGGCAATACTAGCTCTTGTTGCCGTTGTGAGCCTGTGGACACCCGTGCTTAGTCCAGATATAGCTAACCGCTGGTTCCGCTGGCCGAACATCGCGGTGCTTTGGCCGATTCCGTTTGTGGTGACGGTGTTCGGGGGGCTGTTGATTTTTGGTCTGCGCAAAAAGATTGACCTACTGCCTTTTTGCGTAACCCTCGGTCTGTTTATGTTGAGTTACCTTGGCCTGACGGTGAGTTTGTTTCCCTATGTGGTGCCTCGTTCGCTTACCCTGTGGCAGGCTGCGGCGCCGGATTCCAGCCTCGGTTTCCTGTTGGTAGGCACCAGCATCCTACTGCCCATGATTTTGGTCTATACCGCCTATGCTTACTGGGTGTTTCGCGGTAAGTTAAAGGTCGGTGAGGGCTACCATTGATGACTCGTCAGGGTAAGCAAGGTAGCCAAGGTCGCAAGCGTCAACAGTTAGCTTGGTTTGTTGGCTTGTGGCTAGCCGGTGTCGCCACACTAATAGCGGTTGCCAGCGTGCTGCGCTGGCTTATGGGGATATAATGCCGAGTCCCTCACATCAGGTATTTCTGGAGAGTAAATAATGTTGAGTCGAAGACGAATGATGGCAGGCAGCCTTGCTGCGGGATTGGGTTTGGCCGTAACAGGTCAGAGTTCAGCCAAGACGCCATTGATCCAGCGAACGATTCCAGCCTCCGGCGACGCCATTACCGCCATGGGCATCGGTACCAATCGCTATGGCGTCAGCAGCGCCGCAGATAAGGCGGTCATTAAGGAAACCCTCGCCGAGTTTTCACGCTTGGGTGGCCAACTGATCGATACTGCACCATCCTACGGTCGCGGTGTATCGGAACAAGTGATTGGCGAGTTAACCGAGGCATTGGGGCTGCGGGACAAACTCTTTTTCGCCACTAAGGTTGACGGGCGTACCGATGGCCCGCGGCAAATGGCAACCTCATTGGAAAAGTTGAAAACCGATCGTGCGGAGTTGATCCAGGTCCATAATTTGCGGGCCGTTGATACTCTGCTGCCAGCCCTGAGAGAGGCTCAGACCGAAGGGCTGATTCGCTACGTCGGTGTGACTACCTCACGCCACGAACAGTTTGCTGAGCTGGAAGCCGTTATGCGCAATCAACCGTTGGATTTTGTTCAATTCAATTATTCCTTGGACGATCGACAGGCAGCCGAAACCCTGCTTCCGTTGGCCCAGGACCGCGGCATTGCGGTGCTGGTCAACCTACCCTTTGGCCGCGGACGATTGTTTGAGAAGACCCAAGGCCTGCCGTTACCGCCGTGGGCAGCGGATTTTGGTTGTCAGAGCTGGGGACAATTTTTTCTAAAATATCTGCTGGGCCACCCCGCCGTGACCTGCCCAATTCCGGGCACCAGAAAAATTAAACACGTGCAGGACAACATGGCTGCGGCCACTGGCGCTGTCCCTGATGCCAGTCAGCGTAGCCAACAAGAAGCCTTCATCGATCAGTTGTAACGCCACGGAATAGCCAAAAAACCTAGGGCACAGCAGGTGCCCTGGGACAGCCAGCGTTACAGCGCGCGGTGCCCGATGTCCGTTCGAAACTGACAACCATCCCAGTTAACCGCGTCCACCGCCTGGTAGGCTGCTTGGTGGGCCGCAGATAAGCTTTCACCCAGGGCACAAACGCACAGCACTCGACCGCCTTGGGTGACCACTTGATCGCCGTCTTGGCGAGTGCCTGCATGAAACACACGGGCGGGCGAGGTAACACTGTCAAGGCCGCTGATCGGCGCTCCTGATGTGTAGGCGCCTGGGTAGCCGCCGGCGGCCATGACAACCCCGAGGCACGACCGTGTATCCCAGCTGGCGGGGGTTTTTAGTACTTGTTGATCCAGCGCGTCTAGACAATGGTTGGCCAAACTGGAGGTGAGCCGCATCATGATGGGCTGGGTTTCCGGATCGCCGAACCGGACGTTAAATTCCAGGACCTTTAATTCGCCTTTGGGGGTGATCATGACGCCGGCGTAGAGAAAACCGGTGAAAGGATGTCCCTCAGCGCTCATTCCTTCCAGGGTGGGATTAATCACTTCGTCGATGATTTTCTGATGCAGCTGGGGTGTGACTACCGGTGCCGGTGAGTAGGCGCCCATACCGCCGGTGTTGGGCCCCGTGTCGCCGTCGTAGGCAGCCTTGTGATCCTGGGAGGTTGCTAGCGGCAGCGCATTTTTGCCATCACAAAGGGCAATAAAGCTGGCCTCTTCTCCCTCGACAAATTCCTCGATTATGACCCGGTGTCCCGCCTCTCCAAACCGGCCACCGCTTAACATGTCAGCCACCGCCTGTTCCGCTTCAGCAAGGGTTTTTGCCACAACAACGCCTTTGCCAGCGGCCAGACCATCAGCTTTGACCACGATGGGTGCGCCAACACGTTGCAGGTAAGCCAGTGCCTCATCGACCTGTTCAAAGGCTTCAAAGCGCGCTGTGGGTATTTGGTGGCGCTGCATGAAAGCCTTGCTAAAGGCTTTAGACCCTTCCAATTGGGCGGCCCCAGCGCTGGGGCCGAAGCAGCGCTGGCCGGCCTCGTCAAATCGATCAACGATGCCGGCAACCAGTGGTTGTTCCGGCCCAACAATCGTGAGATCGATCTTTTGCTCTTGGGCTAGAGCCAGCAGACCCGGAATGTCGTCAGCGGCAACCGGTGCATTGCTAAGTTTAGGCTCAACGGCGGTCCCTGCGTTTCCGGGGGCCACCACAACTTCTGTCACCTGGGGGTCTTGAGCGCAGCGCCATGCCAACGCATGTTCCCGCCCGCCGCTGCCAACAATTAGAATCTTCATTAGTGTTTGAAATGACGCATGCCGGTAAAGACCATCGCGATATCGTGTTCGTCCGCCGCCGCAATGACCTCATTGTCGCGCATTGAACCGCCAGGCTGTATCACCGCTGCAATACCCGCTTTGGCGGCCGCGTCGATACCATCGCGAAAGGGAAAAAATGCATCAGAAGACATGACCGAACCTGGCACGCTCAAGCCTTCCTGCTCAGCTTTCAGGCCGGCGATTTGCGCGCTGATCACCCGGCTCATTTGACCGGCACCTACGCCGACCGTGGCTAAGTCCCGTGCATATACGATGGCGTTAGATTTGACGAACTTCGCCACTTTCCATGCAAACAGTAAGTCGTTGATTTGGGCCTCAGAGGGGGCTTTTTTCGACACCACTTTCAAGTCTTCTGCGCCGATCACCCCAGTATCGGCATCTTGCAATATCAGGCCGCCGCCAACCGGTCGGAAATCGTAGCCGCCGATGGGTGCGCTGGGCCAATCCCCCGTTGCCAGAACCCGCACATTGGGTTTGGCCTTGAGTGCTTCCCGTGCACCTTGGCTAAAGTGAGGGGCAATGATGACTTCAACAAACTGTTTGGCCAGAATTTCTTCGACGATGGATTGCTCGACGGTGCTGTTGAAAGCAATGATTCCGCCAAAGGCTGAGGTCGGGTCTGTGGCAAAGGCCTGCTGATAGGCGGCTTGTTGGGTCTGGGCAACGGCCACGCCACACGGATTGGCATGTTTGACGATGACGCAGGCTGCTGGTGCATTGGCGAATGCTTGGGCGCACTCCAAAGCGGCGTTGGCGTCACCCAAGTTGTTGTAGGAAAGCGCTTTGCCTTGGATCAATTCAGCGGCGGCAAGGCAACCGGCAGGTGGGTGGCCTAAGCGGTAAAACGCGCCTTGCTGGTGTGGGTTTTCTCCGTATCTCAAGGTTTCGCCGCCTTGGTAACTCAGAGTGATGGTTGCTGGAAATGGCGTCTCGTTTTGTTCATTCAGCCATTGGGCAATGGCGCTGTCATAGGCTGCGGTATGACCAAAAGCGGTTGCAGCCAACCGTTTTCGTAGCGTGTCGCTGGTGCTGCCATTGGCTTTCAGTTCGTCAATCACCGTGGCGTAATCTGCCGGATCCACAACGATGCTCACACTGGCGTGATTTTTGGCGGACGCCCTAACCATGGCAGGCCCGCCGATATCAATCTGCTCCACCGCTTCAGCGTAGTCGGCACCACCGGCTACAGTGCTTTGGAATGGGTACAAGTTCACTACAACTACATCGATGGGATCAATGGCCATTTCGGTCATTACCTCAGCGTCCACATCCCGCCGGCCTAAAATACCGCCGTGAACCTTGGGATGCAGGGTTTTGACCCGCCCACCCATGATTTCTGGAAAGCCGGTGTAATCTCCCACCTGGGTGACCGGAACTCCGGCGTCCGATAACGCTTTGGCGGTGCCACCGGTGGACAAAATACTGAAGCCCAGAGCGTTGAGCTGTTGGCCGAGTTCAACGATACCGGTCTTGTCAGAAACGCTAATTAGGGCGCGGCGAGAGGGAGAGCTGGGAGCGGTCATGGGTAGCCTTGGACGCAAAGCGGCGCATTATAACAGCGCAAGGGACCTTCTTCGGGCAAGTTTTCGGCGCTCGGTGGTGGTTTATCGGTTCCTTCCCACCCGGTTCTCATGGCGGCAGCATCTGCGTAAACTATCTTAGGTCTGAACTTCTGCAACGCCAGGCAAAACCATCGATGTCCGATCATTCGTCCAATTCGCTGATTTCTCCCCAGCAGGCCGCTGCCGCAATAGCCGCAGCGATGCCCACCGGGCAGCTAACTCAGGTGCCCCTGGCCCGCGCTTATGGGCGTCGGTTGGCTGAGACCGTAGTGGCTGATCGCGACCAACCACCCTTTGATCGCGTCACCATGGACGGTATTGCGCTGCGCGGAGAATCGTTAGCAAGCGGGCAACTAAATTTTCCAGTGAGCGCTGTACATGGCGCTGGCCAACCGCAGCCTAAGCTTGTTGACCCTACCCAGTGCATAGAGGTTATGACCGGCTCTGTATTGCCGTTGGGCTGCGACTCGGTCATACCGGTGGAAGAAATTTCGCTCAGCGATGGCGCGGCTACCCTCAACGCCCCTGAACGGGTGACGCCCTGGCGTTTTGTGCATCGGCGTGGCTCCGACTACCCCATCGGGCAGGTGTTGTTGCAACCTGGAACACTGATTCGGGGCCCGGAGCTCGCGGTGCTGGCGTCGGTGGGTCGAAGTGAGGTGAGCGTCAAACGCTGGCCCAGTGCGCTGGTAGTGGCAACTGGCGATGAGCTGGTTGAGCCCGGTATGCCAGTGGCAGCGCATCAAATTCGTATGGCCAACGATTACGCCATCAGTGGCCGCCTGGCCGGTATGGGGTTAACCCAGGTGTCCCGGGTTCATCTGCCCGATGACCCTGAGATCATTGGCGAAGAAATGGCCAAGGGGCTGGACGAATTTGACCTCATCATCCTGACCGGAGGGGTTTCCCGCGGCAGGTTTGACCATGTGCCGGGAGTGTTGGAAAGTCTGGGGGTTAAAAAAGCCTTTCACCGGGTCAGCCAGAAACCGGGAAAACCCATGTGGTTTGGCGTTGGGCCAACCGGCCAGCCAGTTTTTGCCCTGCCAGGGAACCCGGTTTCGGCATTGGTGTGTTTCCATCGGTATGTGGAACCGGCCCTGCGCATGATGAGCGACGAGCTGCTGCCACCGCGAGTGGTTGAGCTGAGCGCGCGTTTAAGTTTCAGTAATGACTTAACCCGGTTTGTGCCGGTTCAGCTGGCTCCTGGTGGCACGGTGGCTCAGCCGCTAGAACTCAACACCTCCGGCGATTTTTTCGCTCTTGCCGGCAGCTCTGGATTTATCGAATTGCCGGCCAGTCAGCGGGTCTTTGAAGCAGGCTCAGAATTGCCGTTTTTTCCATGGTGACGGTAGATACCCGTAACCGACCCCTTCGTGATTTGCGCATTTCTCTGATCGATCGGTGTAATTTTCGCTGTCCCTATTGTATGCCTGCGGAGCTGTTTACTGAGGACTACCAATTCATTGATTCCAGTCTTAGGCTCAACGCTGAAGAGGTCACCCGCTTGGCAAAAGTGATGGTCGGTCTGGGGGTTGAGAAAATTCGCCTAACCGGTGGTGAACCACTGCTGCGAAAAGACCTGGAATCCATCGTCAGCGGCATCAGCGCCATTGAGGGGCTTAAAGATCTGGCCTTGACTACCAATGGCGTGCTGCTAGCAAGCCGCGCCCAGGCCTTAAAAGACGCCGGGCTGCGTCGGGTCACCGTCAGTTTGGACAGCGTAGACCCTGAGGTTTTCGCCCGCATGAGCGGTGGCCGTGGCAATCTAACGCTGGCGCTCAATGGCATCGAAGCGGCTGTTAGCGCTGGCTTGGCGCCGGTGAAAATCAACGCCGTTGTGCAAAAAGGCGTGAATGATGATGGCGTATTGGATTTGCTGGAATATTTTCGCGGCACCCCAGTGGTGGTTCGTTTCATTGAATACATGGATGTGGGAACCCGGAATGGCTGGTTGAAAGCAGAAGTGGTCCCCAGCGTTGATTTAGAGGCGCGAATTCATCGGCGCTGGCCGCTGGAACCGCTGGATGCTCGATACCCGGGTGAGGTGGCAAGACGATTCCGTTTTCAGGATGGGCAAGGCGAATTGGGATTGATCAGCTCGGTCAGTCAGCCCTTTTGTGGCGATTGCAATCGAGCCCGTTTGTCATCGGACGGCACGCTTTATACCTGTCTGTTTGCTAGCCATGGAGCACCACTGAGGGCGCTATTGCGCGGCGAGGCCAGTGAGCAGGAGCTCAGCGACGCCATCGCCACCATTTGGCGCCGTCGTGCCGACCGTTACAGTGAGATCCGCAGTTCCCAGCAGGGGACAACGGAAACGGGCGATGACAGCAAAGTCGAAATGTACCGAATAGGAGGATAGGGATGAACCTTCAAGTGAATTATTTTGCCTTGTATCGAGAGGCAACAGGGTGCGCCACGGAGACGCTGAACACTGAAGTCACAACGCCTGAGGCGCTGTTTAAAGAGTGTGCT
>CAZLJY010000056.1:0-24846 GCA_964559945.1 uncultured Gammaproteobacteria bacterium
CAGTGATTGTGTAGGCCCTGAGCCTGCCGCTGCCGACGTCGAAGAGCAGGGCCTGGGTTGGACGAATAAATGTGGCACTGGCAAAGGTGCCGATACGGTAACCAGCGGATTGGAGGGTGCATGGACCTCAAGTCCAACGGTTTGGACCACGCAGTTTTTCAACAACCTGTTCAACTTTGAATGGAAGCAAACCAAGAGTCCAGCGGGGGCTACTCAGTGGATTCCAACCAATGAAGCCCTTTCCCAGCTAGTGCCTGATGCCCATGATAAGTCCAAGCGACATGCGCCGATCATGCTGACGACGGATTTATCCTTGAGGGAAGACCCTGCCTACCGGGCAATCTCCAAGCGGTTCCAGCAAGACCCCAAGGAATTCGAACTAGCCTTTGCCAAAGCCTGGTACAAGTTGACCCACCGGGACATGGGTCCGCGAGCGCGCTATCTGGGAACGGATGTGCCGGACGAGGTGCTGATCTGGCAAGACCCGATTCCAGAGGTTGATCACACATTGCTCACCGACCGGGACGTGGAGAAACTGAAATCGGAGATCATGGATTCTGGTCTGACTGTGCCCCAATTAGTTCGCGCAGCGTGGAGTTCTGCTGCCTCCTTTCGGGGTAGCGATCGACGCGGCGGAGCCAATGGCGCCCGCGTTCGACTGGCGCCTCAGCGAAGCTGGGCGGCCAACAGTCCGGCTGAGTTGGACACCGTGCTGAAACGGTTGGCACAGGTGCAAAGTGAATTTAACGACGGCTTACGCGGTAACCGAAGGGTGTCATTGGCTGACGTGATTGTGGCCGGCGGCGCCGCGGCGATTGAGAAAGCAGCAGCTGATGGCGGACACGCTATCAGTGTGCCGTTTACACCAGGGCGAATGGACGCAACCGCTGAACATACTGACGTGAACTCTTTTGCTGTACTTGAACCGACAGCTGATGGGTTTCGTAACTACTATAGTGCTGGCGCTACTCGTTCACCCGCTGAGGCTTTGGTGGATCGGGCCAATCAGTTAACCCTGACTGTGCCTGAAATGACCGTGCTTGTGGGCGGTTTGCGGTCACTGAACGCCAATACCGGTGGCGCAGCCCATGGCGTGCTGACGAGCAAGCCTGGGACTTTGAGCAATGATTTCTTCGTTAATCTGCTGGACATGTCCACCGAGTGGTCGAAGTCTGAAAATTCTCCTGGGCTTTATGACGGGCGAGACCGCGCTACTGGGGCGTTAAAATGGACGGCAACGCCGGTGGACCTGGCATTTGGGTCCAGTTCGGAGCTGCGTTCGGTGGCTGAAGTGTTTGCTGAGACTGGCGGCGAGCAGAAGTTTATCGAAGACTTTGTTGACGCTTGGCACAAGGTGATGACCTTGGATCGCTTCTGAGCGGTTATTGATATCGGTTGCCCTTGTGAAAGACCCCAAGGGCGAAAAGGACGGCAACGTTAACCCGTTGCCGTTTTTTTTTGCTGCGGTCTCGCGGTTTAGCGTTTGAGTCGAGCCAAAAGTTGCTCCGGCGTTTGATATCCCCGAATCAGTTCGCCCGATGGCAGGATCAAGTTGGGCGTGCTGTTGGCACCCAGCTGAGTGGCTAAAGAAATATGCTGGTTTAGCTGGTGGTCACAGTCGGCCTTGGCATCGCCAGGATTCTCACCAGGGGAATCACCAGCGGAACTACCAGGGGAATGACTAGAGACTTTGCCCAGCAGCGCTTCGGAAAAGGCGTGAGCTGGATCAGGCTGGCACATTAACGCGGCGGCGCGCGCAAAACTGTTGCCGCTGCCGTTAGGCAAGATGAGGTAACGAAACTCGATGCCGGCCCTACTGTAGGCATCCAGTTGGCTGTGAAGACGGCGGCAGAACGTACAGTCGACGTTCGTCACCACGGTGACTTTGTGAGAAGCCTCTTGCGAGCTGGGATAGACCAATGGCGTCGCAAGCTGGGTTTCCTGCAGGAGCTTTATGCGGGCCTTTGCCTGACGCTGTGCAGTCAGGTCTTGCCGAGTAGACACCTCAATGAGTGGGCCGGCTAGCAGGTGGCTGCCATCTGCGCTGAGGTAAAACACCTGGGTGCCCTGGGAAATCTCAAACATATCGGGAATCGCAGACGGGCGGATTTCAATGGCTGGAGCGCCCGATACCGGCAGCAAAGTTTTGGCAACGGCCATCAATTCTGGATAGTCGTTGGACGGCGCTGCAGCGGCTATTGCGATGGAGAAAAAAAGTGTCGTGATCATGTCCGAAGGTCCAGTAAGAGGAAACGTCGGATACTGCCAATGAGAGGGTTGATTTACACCTCAAAAGATCTCAAGTCATTGAAAAATGAAGAATAGTTTCCCCGCCGATGATCGCTGACGAGCCTCGTAACCTGCCGGCTGGTTAACCCAAAATCGTTGGGTCAGTTCCAGGGGATACTATTGTTGACTCGCCTAGGAGTGGGTCGCAGGCTTGCGCCAAGGATTGCTCTGTGGCGGATGTTAGTGTCCTGCTCCCAGACGCTGAGGCGCGGGGGCGGGTTGATGACAAAACCGCTTCGGGATATTGGGTCAGAAGGTCGTTGAGTAGTCGATCCGCATCGGCTGCAGCGCAGGCAAATCCCTGTTCAGTGGCTTTGTCTAGCGCCGAGCGGGCCCATTGCAAGGCAGGTCTTGATCTACCAGCAGAGTCATCCAGGCGGCTCAACAGTCCCATCACACTCACTTGCAAGTAGTGGAGCTGGCGATCCACAGCCAGTGCGTACAGATGTTCGGCCTCAGTTCTAGCAAGGTCCATATCACCGGATAGCAACAGCGATTGTGCCAGCATCAATCGAGCTTCCAGGAATTGAGGGTTTTCCGTGAGGGTTAGGGAAAAGTACTGAGAGGCTTGTGCTGGGTCGGATGCGAGAGTTTCTAAACCTGAATTGAAGGCTGTCAAAGCGGGCGATAGTTTGTGCCCGGCGGTCCGGTCGGCAGGCGACTGGCTCAACAGACCCGCCGCCCCAATCAGCAGCGCACAAGCGGCAGCTAAACCCTTAGCCTGGTAACCAAAGCGGGTGGCCCAGTTGTGGGTAAGTTCACTTGACGATTTATCGGGCAGATCACCGTCGCGATATTGGGTGGGAATACACCAGGAGTAGCCACGGTTCGGGTGGGTCAGCACCGGCTCAAGGGGCGCAAAGGTTTTGCGCAGTTCGCTAATGGCCTGAAACAAATTCTGATCTGCAGTGAGGCGGTGGCCCCAGGCTTGCTGGAGCAGCGTCTGTTTAGTGACAACCTCGCCGGGCTGATCCACAAGCAGCTTCAAGATAAGCGCCGCTTTGGGACGCAGAGCCACGCTCTGCTTGCCGCGCTTAAGGCGTAGCGTATCTAGGTCGAACTGATATTGATCAAATATCCGCTGCTGCATGGTGGACTGCCGACCAGATTATTCCGAAACTTCGTTGGCCTCGCTAAGAAAGCCTTTCCAGTTGTCTAGATCCAAAATGAGTGGGGTGTGTTTTTCGTACCCTTTCAGCACGCCCGGCGGCAAATCGTCCAGGCTGTTTATCTTGCCGCCGAACCCGCGCACAACTGTGCCTCCAGGTGTGTCACCCATTTTCATCCAGGAAGCCCAGGCCGTTTTGTTTTGCAACTGGGCGTGGACCGGCGCGCAGGGCAGGTCGGGATTTTGCATATCGGCCAGTCTGGCGGAATAGGTCATGAAGGAATTGGTGTAACGGGTTGTGGTGGGGTCGCCAAAATCCGGCGCCGCTTCAATGGATTGGGTGGCCAGAAATACCCGGTCGCTGAGAATTTCCAATGGCAGCGGATTCGGGTTGAAGCCCATCACAATGAACCTATCCGGCGTATAGCCTCTGGGCACCGGGCCCAGCAGAAAATTTTGAATCTTGATCGGCTCTTTGGTCAGCAGGTGGGGCATTTCTTCCAGCGGTTCATAACTGTCAATGGGCGAATAATATCCGGCCTCGTATTTGGTCATTTGAAACGAGTTATCGGCTTTCGGTTCCCATTTATCGATGAGCAAATTGTTCATCGTAAACATGGGGACAAAATTGCCTTCATGCAGATCCGCATAGACGTTCAAGCGATAAAAGGAAATGACATCTTGTTTCGCAAGGCTACCGACCAGTTTGACGTGTGCCCGGAGAGCTTGCACCGGATCTTTAAAATCGGGCACAAAGGACGGCTGCGCGGTGGCTGCACGCACGTTGGGCAGGGTCGCAAACATGGCAAGTCCGGCTACACCCGCCAGGGCATCACGGCGAGTCATTTTGTTGGATGTTTCAGTCATAAACGTTTTCCGCATGAAAGGTTTGAACGTAGATTGTCGTAAAAGTTTAACCGTACCACTATGTTGTCCGCTGCTGGGCTGAATGTTGAGATAACTGAAATACCGCTATGGCAAGTCAACACCCGCTCCCGCAAACCGGCGCTTTATCTGGCGGTTTGCTGATAATCCTGGATAAACCGTGCTGCGCCTACGCACCCGTGGACCTTTTCCAGCATTGTTTGCGCTGCAGGCGTCAGCGGCCGGTTATTGTCTAAAACCAAACTGGCTTTGCGCTTAATTGTAGGGCGATTAATGGGTAATACGCGATAGGCATCATTGACAAAGGGGTTGGCCACTAAGGCGGGGGAGGTCATCAGCAGTAAGTCGCTACTGGCAAGAATTTTCATCCCCACGCGATACGCATCGGAGCCGACGAACTGAGTGGGTGGCGTCAAACCCTCGGCGACAAAGGCATCAATGATGACATCGGTATCCGATGGGCGAGAGTAGGGGACCAGCCAGCCGTAACCCTCGAGATCTTTCAGCGTAAGAGTCTTTTTCTGAGTCAAGGGGTGGCCGGGTCTGCAGGCAACAACATCCTGGGTGGTGTAAATGGTCTCCGCCCGATAGCCGGATTTCAGTGAGTAGTCTTCAATGCCCACGGCAACAAAATCGAATTCGCCGTGATAAAAACGTTTGAGCAAAATCTCCGAGTAACCCTCAATCAAATTGATCCTCAAGCCAGGGCGGCTTTGATGAAGGGCGATAAACGCCTCAGCAATGATATCGCCAGCGAAGGTCTCACCAATGCCCACGGTGACTGTCCCCACATCGGCATCAGCAATAGCCGCCAGAGCGGCACGAGCGCGCTTATCGGCTGCAAGCTGGGAGCGCGCAAAGGGCAGCAAGGCCGTGCCGAATGGGGATATGCGAGTGATGCCGCCGGGTGCCCGGTCCAGCAACGTGACCGATAGATCTTGCTCCAGTTTTGCCACACTGGCGCTTAAGGCTTGCTGAGTCAGTCCTAAGGTTCGGGCGGCGCCAGCCAGCGAGCCTTCGTCAACGACCGCAACAAATCGCTGCAGTTGTTTCAGTTCCATGGTTGGGTGCGATTCGATGTGATGGGTAACCAGAATACAAATTTAAATTGTATTTGACAATATATAAACAAAAAAAGATGATTGTGTTCCCCTAATCGCTATAGCATCAATCATGACCCAGGCCACACCCCAGGAAATTCGTCCTCAATTCACTCGCGATGAACGTTCGCGCAAAGCCTTTACCTCAACGCTACGGGCCCACGTTTTAGGCGCCCAGGCCCGCGGGATGCGGCAACACTTTGATGAGGTTGTGGAGCCAGAATTTGAACGTGCTCATGGGCGCAAGCCGGCCACCAGTTCGGAGGTCCGCAACGTGATGAAAAATGAGCGGGATTTCCAATTTTTTAGCAGCATCCGCAGCTGCGCTCAGGAGATGGTGTTCGCCTCCGTCATTCCGGCGGTTGAGCGAGACATGGAACAGCTGGCTGACAAAGCAGCGGCGTTGCGAGCCGATGAGGAGGGGGTAGGCGGCTCCCTGACGTTAGATCCCAGTCTTGAAATGCCGGACAACGTCACTCGACTGGATGTGCACCTGGCGCCAGGCAGTTTTCATGCCGAATTCCAAGACGATGATGTCTCTGCGGGCGCAATCTATGACAGCGCGACCCGAGTATTTGCGTTTAATCAATTCGGCGTTGACCTCAATGACATTGGCATGACCATGTCCAACTACGTGCGGTTGAAATATCCGGATTTTGCACCAGAGAAAATTCTCGACTGTGGTTGTACCACCGGTCACAACACGCTGCCTTGGGCGACCACGTTTCCCGATGCGCAGGTGCACGCGATCGACGTTGGTCCTGGCTTACTTCGTTATGCCAATGCCCGAGCCCAAGCGCTGAAGGTGCCGGTGCACTTTCATCAAATGAATGCCACCAACTTGAGCTTTGCTGACAACAGTTTTGATGTGGTCTTTACTTCCATGTTTCTGCACGAGTTGCCTCTGAAAGATATCCGCGCGTTCTTTAAGGAGGCCCATCGCGTGTTGAGACCCGGCGGCTTGCTGCTAAACATGGAGTTGCCGCCCAATAGCAAGGTGGCTGCCTACCAGGGCTTTCACCTGGACTGGGATACCTATTACAACAACGAGCCATTCTATAAGCCGTTTCGCGATTCAGACTATCAAGGGTTGTGTGAAAGCGCGGGTTTTGCGAGCGACCGATGTATTGAGGCAACGATCCCCCGTTACACCTTTGTGGATGAAGAAGAGTTCGCTGAGGCGGTACATAAACCCACCGTGTTTGACGGTCAGACTGGGCGAATGAACCCCAAAGGTACCCGATGGTATGGCTTTGGCGCGTTCAAGGGATAAGAATATGAGCATGAAAAACGACCCAACGATGAAAGTTATTCCACGGATGGCTAAAGGCCGACGCAGTCGCTTTTTCGACGCTGACGGCGTTGACGAATTAATGAGCATGGTGCTGGAGTTAACCGCTGAGGTGTCGACCTTGCGCGAGCGCCAATATGTGCTGGAGCGAGTGTTGGAAGAGCACAATCTGCCGGTCGGTCAGGCAGTGGAAAGTTACCAGCCTACCGAGCGCGACGAAACCTTGATGGGGGCGGACCGAGAGCGTCTGCTGAGCACCGTGCTGCGGACCTTGGAGGCAGAGCCCAAAGTGGTTGGTGAGACCACGGTTGAGCATGACCCAGAGCGCAACCAGGCCGCCTAAAGAGCCGTGTCGTGAAACCCGCAATTGGCGGGTATTGAGACCTTAAGCGAAAAACCGTTTATGGTTGGGGATCGTATAAAGGGGGAGTGCAATGGGTAGCAAGCTGAAACAGTGGTGGACCTTGGATGAAGAAAAAGAGGCCCAAAGCGCAGACAATCCCCATCAACCGCTAACCGACGCTCAACGTCGACCGACCTTTCCCCTGCTCACACTGGCCTTCGGCTGGGGGTTTTTGGTTACCGGCTTGCTCACAGGTGGTGCCTTAGGCCAGGGACTGCCCTTTTGGCCTGATCTGGTAGTGGCGTCATTTTTGGGTAACGCCATGAATTTTGTGATTGGCGCCCTGGTGGGATACATCGGCTATCGCACCGCCTGTAACAGTGGCCTGCTTTACCGTTTTACTTACGGCAATATCGGCGCCTACCTCCCGGTGATGTTTATTGCCCTGCTGACCATCGGCTGGCAGGGCATTGTGGTGGGTGCATTCGGATTTGCTTGGGCGCAATCCTTTGATAGCACCACCTTTTATATCGTGGCGCTATTGGCCGGTGTGCTTTACACCACAACTACCTGTTTTGGAGTTTCCGCGCTTGAGAAGGTGAGTATGCCTTCGGTGTTGGTGTTGGTCGGCGTGGGCCTTTATGCCGCCTGGCTGAATATTGATCAGGTTGGTGGATGGGGCGCGTTCCTGGCGCTGTCAGCGGAGAAATCAGCCCAGGAACCGATAACGCTGAAAAATGCGATTAATCTTGTGGTTGGGTCGTGGATTGTTGGCGCGGTGGTGATGGCCGAATACACCCGTTTCGCGAAAAAAGCCTGGGTCGCTCTAGCGATCCCTTTTATCGTTTTGATCATTTCCCAATGGTTCCTGCAGATCCTTGGTTCCATGGGCGGCATCGTCGCGGGTACCTACGAATTCACCACCTATATGTTGCAACAGGGCATGGTGATTGGTGGTCTTGGCTTAATCGCCATGAGTCTGGCGTTATGGACCACC
This sequence comes from uncultured Gammaproteobacteria bacterium, assembly GCA_964559945.1. Taxonomy (GTDB): domain Bacteria; phylum Pseudomonadota; class Gammaproteobacteria; order Xanthomonadales; family SZUA-38; genus JANQOZ01. The sequence goes on from CAZLJY010000056.1 coordinate 8,014, forward strand.
GGTGATGCCAACCTTTACCTGCCAGCGGTGCAGACCGCCAGCCTGCTGCGCAAACCGCAACGGGTAACCACCGTTATCTGCGGGGTATTGGGAACAATCTTGGGGTTAGGTATCTACCAGTACTTTCTTGATTGGATCAATCTGCTGGCGAGCCTGGTGCCGCCACTCATTGGGCCGTTGATTGTGGATTATTATGTGGTTAATCGTCGCCAGTACAACGCTGATGCCATGGGTCGGCTGCCCGCTTGGAACCCGGTGGCAGTAGCAGCTTATGCCATTGGCGCTGGCGCCGCCGTGGCGGCTAGTCGCGGTTGGGAGATTCCCGGTTTTGAATGGGTGATTCCCTCCCTGCTTGGCTTGGTGGTGTCTATGCTGGCCTATGGCGTTCTATTTGCGCTGGCGCGAGTGGCAGGTTTTCCAGTAGGTGTGGCAGGGATTCGCGACAACCCTTAACGGTTGCTTAGGAATAAATAAAAGAAGTTGCCAATCATCAGAAGGGTCAGAATGTCGACGATGCTTCGATGTTGGGCATCACCGATTCGGGTCAGGATATAGCGGCCGGTGAGGTTGCCTGGAATAGTAGCCAGGCCGATTAATACGCCCAGAGTCAGTAGGTCCGCGGACAGGATGCTGGCGCCGCCAAATACCACAAGTTTGATCCCGTTCATGGCGCCAGTCACCGCCGCCAGGGTGCCAACGAACGTTAGTCGGTTAATCCCCGTGCCGAGCAGAAACGGCGCCAAGAAAAAGCCTGGCCCAATGACGTTTCCTGCCAACATCCCCCAGGCTGCGCTGGCTAGAGATAGCACCTTAGGGGTGGTGTTTAGCTGGCGTCTGCGGGCCCAGTGTTTGATGGGAAATGACAAGCTTAAGACCAGTGCCATCACTAATGCAACGATAGCTGGCTTAAGGTAAACGAAGATCAGTGCCCCGATTATCGTGGTGGGAATGCCAAAAATCAGGACGCGCCCAGCGATGGGCCAACTGATGTCTTTGCGATACAACCACACCCGACTTGCATGACTAAATATCAAAGCGCAGGTCATTGCCGGAATGGCAACCTTGATACCCAGCCAATGGGATAGCACCGCCGCCATCACTACGCCGCCAGCCATACCCGTTGCGCCGTGTAATACGCCGGTCGCAAATGCCAGCGCAGCTATGGCAAAGATCAGGTCGGTGGATAGTTCAGGCATAACGCTTATTGCCGGCAGGCTCATTTGCAAGTGCTCAATGGTCGAGCAGGGTATAACATCGTAGTCGGCACCTGGAGATCTTGACCGCAGACTGACCTGATCTATGACCTCAAAGCAGAGGTGGGCTATGCTGGCTAAGAGGAGTACACCATGGTCGCTGAATCAGCGATTACACTCATGACGACAGCCTGCTAGCGGTAACCAAGTTGGATAAGGTCAGCGAGGAGAACGGCAGTATGAAAAAGTTATTCGGTCGGAGATTAATGCAATGGTGCATTCGCGCAATGGCTTTGCTACCGCTGCTAGCCGGGTGTGCGGCACCTTTACAATCGGTTTCCACCACTACTCAGAACCTGCCTCAGCGGCCGGCGACTCCGGCGGTCAATCCGCAGTTTTTGTCTTACCCGGGTCCACTGGAAAACGAAACGCAGATTCTGCGATTGGGAGCGGACCAGCAGGCTCACTTTCTGTCCTATCTTCAGCAGGCTGACAGAATGGATGACCCGCGCCACGAGCTGACGTCGGATTATCTACAGGATTTGCTGAAGGGGTTTGATTATTTCCCGAAAACTACCGGAGCGCAGTTCACTCGCGCCCAGTTACGCGGCAATTGTATGTCATTGGCGGTTCTTACCACTGCGCTAGCAGAGTTGGCCGGCGTCCAGGTGCGTTATCAGTTAATTGATCAGACACCGGTTTTCGATATTCGAGGCGGTTTGATGATGACCTCTGTTCATGTCCGAACGGTGCTGGTTCAAAACCATCACAGGTATAACGCTGGGCAGTTTGTGTTTGGTCAATCGCGTCTGGCCATCGACTTTTTTCCAGAGGCCAATCACCGTTCAGGTCGGCGTATCAGTCGTGAAGAATTTCTCTCGATGTATTTCCGTAACTTGTCGGTGGAGTCATTGCTGGATAACAACCCAGAGCGCGCCATGGGTTATGCCGTCAAAGCGTTGGCGTTAACGCCTCATCGGGAAAAAGCCATCAACTTAGTCGGATTGCTTCACAGTCGAATGGGCGATGACGAAGGTGCTGAGCGCTTCTACCGTTTCGGATTGACGGTCGCTTCCCACAAGCTGGAGCTAATGAATAACTATCTGGGACTGTTGCAACGCCAAGGCAGGTTAGTAGAGGCTCAGGCCATGGCTAAGGAAATCGTGTCGCTGGACGAGTCCAGCCCATTTGGCTGGTTGCGCCTGGCCATGGAGGCTCAGCGGCAAAAGCAGTTTGAATCGGCTGTTTCCTACTATGAAAAATCCCTACGCTACGCACCCGACCTCGGCTTAGCCTGGCAAGGCCTTGCTTTGTCCCTCGCCAGATCCTCTAACGACGATGATGAGAAAATTGTCTATGCTCAACAACAGGCCCAGCGGTTTTTACCCGAGCAAGGGGCTGGGCGCTCGCTGGCGAAGAAAATTTCCATCATCAAGGGCGCGAGTCCCGACGATATGCCTGCCTGGTAACGGTGTTCCGGAGCGTCTGATCAGGCCCCAACAGGGTAATTTTCGCAACGCTGGCTCCTTTAGCTTTCCCTAGATCGGACTATGCGTGGGTCGGCAGTTTAGTGCCGCAGTATTGCCGGTAAATGGCCTTGTCTGGCGCTTTCCTAGCCAACGAACTCAATTCGTTCCGAATGAACCGTCAAAACGGTCGATTTACATTGACTTTCAAATGAGACTCATTATCATTCCTATTTATGTCGGAGCAGAAACCCCCAATAAGGTCTCGCCAAGCTGAAGTTCGGCCTGAGCCCTTAGACGTCACCCAATTGATGGAACGCTATCGACAAACGGACATTGTTTTTCAAGACCAAACCTATCGATTGACACTGACACGCAATCAAAAACTTATTCTGACCAAATAAACCCCGCCAGCCAGCACCTAGCCAGCCAGCGAACGACTAAAGGAGACAGTAATGTCTACCCGTTTGTTATGGCTGGCGCTCGCCGCGCCGTTGGGCTCATTGTGCGCCCAAACCCCCCAGGAACCGGCCGACCTGGAAATTATCACTGTTGAAGCCAGCAAGCTTCCGTTGCCCGATGTTCAAGCGGTTTCGCGCATCAGCGTCATAGACAGCGACCGGATGGACCAGGAATTGGCTCAGACCATTAACGACTTGGTGCGCTATGAACCGGGCGTGGATGTGGTCGATCAGGGCAGTCGATTTGGCTTTTCCGGATTCAGCATTCGCGGCACCGGCGGCAATCGCGTGTTGATCGAAGTGGATGGTGTGCCAGCGGCCAGTGCCTTTTCAATTGGAAGTTTTTCTAACGCCAGTCGCGACCTGGTGGATATTGCCTCGGTGCGCCAGGTGGAAATTACTCGTGGGCCTGCTTCGGCCTTGTTTGGATCTGACGCCCTGGGCGGGGTGGTTAGCTTCGTTACTCGCTCACCCGCTGACTACTTGTCAGAGGACTCCAGCTATTTTGACATCAGCGCTGGCTATAACGACGTGGATTCCAGTTTCGTCACCAGCGCAACCGCCGCCGGTGCGGTGGATAATTGGTCGGCCATGTTACGGGTCACCGCACGGGACGGTGAAGGCCGTGATATTCCTGCGGCAGATCCACTGGAATACGACAGCCTCAATCTGTTGGCCAAACTTGCCTGGGGCGAAGTGGGTGCCGGCGGTGTGGAGTTCACTCTAGAAGACCTGACCAACAACAGTGAGACCGACGTGGTTTCGCTGGAACGGGTGCAGGATTTCACCGCCGCGTTTGGATTTCCTTTTATCATCGATACCACCAATGTTGAGGCCGATGATGAGCGCACGCGCACCCGCTACAGCATCGCCCAAGAGTGGGCCGGCGGCTTAGGCCCGTTAAGCTATCTGCGCTGGCGGGCCTACCAGCAAGACAGTTTGACCACTCAGGTCACCGGTGAGGATCGGGAGTCGTTTATTGCCGGCCAGGCCTCTGCGGCGTCGCGACAGCGCACGTTTCGATTCGACCAGGATGTCACGGGTCTTGAGGTGAACAGCGGCTATACCTTTTCTACCGGCAGTGTTGAACATTTACTCGCATTTGGCCTTGAGTATGAGAAAAGTGATACCGCGCAAATTCGCGACGGCATCGAAACGAATTTGTTGACTGGCATTACTAGTAGCCAAGTAGGCCCCGATCTTTTTCCGGTGAGGGACTTTCCCTTGTCGGAGACTCGTCGCACAGGACTGTATCTACAAGACCAGATTAATCTCGGGCGTTTGTCGATTATTCCCGGGTTGCGCTGGGACCGGTATGAGCTTGAAGGGATCAACGATGCCATTTTTGCCGCCGACAATCCCAACATCAATCCGGCGACCCTGGACGAAAACCAACTCTCGCCGAAGCTTGGCGTCAGCTATGAAGTTTCTGACACTTGGCAGCTCTATGGTCAATATGCCGAAGGCTTTCGCGCACCTCCGGTGAACGATGTCAATGTGGGCTTTACCAATTTTCAGTTTGGCTACACCACCATTCCCAACCCAGACCTTGAGGCTGAGTCCAGTGAGTCTGTGGAGCTAGGCGCGCGGTTTGCTAGCGACTCCCTACGGGCTGATTTGGCCTTGTTCAGCACGGATTTTGATAACTTTATCCAATCCTTTCAGGTAGTGGATTTCGATCCCATCAACCAACTTTTGGTGTTTCAATCCATTAACGTTGACGCGGTCAATATTGAAGGGGTCGAGTTCTCAGGAACGATGCTCCCATCATTTTTGCCAAAGGGGTTTCAGCTCAACCTTTCCGCCGCCTACGCCCGCGGTGAAGACAGTCAGACAGGCCTTCCCATCAACAGTGTTGCGCCGCTCAATGCCACTTTTGGGGTGGACTACACAGAGCCCGGTGGGCGATGGGGCATGAGTTTGGTAACCCGTGCGGCGTCAGATCAAAACCGTCTAGACCAAAGCGATGGAGCATTGCTGAGACCCGACGGTTATGTGATTTACGACACCTTTGGGTACTTCAAGCCGACCTCAAACTCTCGTCTGCGCGCCGGAATCTACAACCTCAGCGATCATGATTACACCGCCTACCTGGATGTTCAGGGTGTGCCAGCCTCAACCGCTGACCCAGCGCGTTTTCAGCGGCCCGGCCGCCATTTCAGTGTGGCTTTTGACTGGACATTTTGACAGGACTTGAATGACTAAAACTATGGCGATCACAAAACAACTATTGCTACCCCCACTCGCAGCGCTGTGTTTGGCAGCCTGCGCTGGCCAACAATCCTATGAGACACCGGTCAAAGCCAGTGTGGATTTCGACTTTGTGCCCAACCCCCATTTCAGCGCCATTGCTGAAAAAACCACTGCCGGGGAAAAAGATCGCGCAGCCATTTTGGCCATGCGCGGCGACTATCGAGTCAGTTTCGATTTTATGGAGACCGTAGCCCTCGAGGCGGGTTATGAACTGCACGAGGACAAAAATACCGGCGGCTATGAAACCGTTGTTGTGCTGAAGGATACGGCGGATCATGTAGTGCTCCAGCATATTTTGGTTGCACCTGGCGGACATGTGGTTAAGCACTGGCGTCAAGATTGGTATTTTGAAGCGCCCCAACGGTTCGAATTTGTCTCCGATCAAACCTGGGCCACAAGGCCCATTGCCACCGAAAAAATCGCCAATGGCTGGACTCAATGCGTGTTTGAGGTCAGTGATGCACCGCGCTACTGCGGCACTGGGCGTTGGAATCATCGCTATGGCGTTTCCACATGGACTAGCGATCGCAGTTGGCGACCGTTACCGCGCCGGGAATACACCAAGCGTAGTGATTACAACGCCCTCAATGCAGAAAACCGCCACACCGTGACACCCAACGGCTGGACTCATGAACAGGACAACACCAAAACCGTCCGAGTAGGCGAGGACACGGAAAGGACCTTGGTTCGGGAGTATGGCTTTAACAACTATCGCTCAATTACCGGTTACGACTTTTCCCCGGGTACCCGCTATTGGCAGCGCACTCAACAGTATTGGGCCCGTGTCAGGGCCGCCTGGGATCTGCGTCTCGGCCAGAGTCAACCGTTGGTCATCAATACTGAAGTTGACGGTATGCCGATTATTGAAGCCACCTTCGGGCACGCCGCGCGGGTTGAAGAAATGTCGGCGACCGAGCAGGTCAGCGCCATTCAAGAGGTCCTTGATGCCTGGGTTACGCCCACCGTGGACGCCGGTCAGGTGGCGCTGAATAAACACTAAAATCCCAGTTTTGTAGTGCCATGATGCCGTGGCGGAAAGGGGGTTCGACTCGCTGTCGAACCCCTTTTTTTATCCGAGTTCTTAGAACGCGTATTGATAACCAAGGGTCGCAGTCCACTCGGTTTCCAGCTGAGGTCCATCTAAGTCCTGGTCTATGGGAATTAGCCACTCGAGTCCAACTCGGTGCCCTCGCCAATCACCTTGGCCCGACCAGTTTAAGCCCAGACCTAGATCCCATCGTCGCCCCGCTTGGCGATCCGGGTCGGCAGTTTGCACCGGCGCAACAATGAGGGCATCCCGCCCGTCTACGTCACCTTGGGAGTTCCAACTGAGGCGGCTGGAGAGGCTGAGCTGTCGGTTGGCCTGCCATGCAATCCATCCGGTGGCGGTATGTTGGTCGCCATAACGATAGCTATGGTCGTTGTCTTCCACCCGTAGAATGCTGGTCCATTGGCCACCAAATGAATACCCCTCCCGAAACTCCGTGTGGGTTAGGCCCAGAATTGGATCGTAACTGCCGGACCCTAATTGCATTGGGTAAGGCAGGCGCAGGGTTGGTTGCATACCCGTTGGCGCTAGTACTTGATCGGTTTCCTCGCTGGAACCCGTGGGCAGTGACACACCCAAGTTCAGGTGGGTGGTCCGATTAGCCCGTTTTTGCAGACCAATGAGTGCCGATACCCGGGTATCACCCAGTCCGCTGCTGCGGGTTTTGAATGTGCCTAGGCGGTTGATTCCGCTGGGCCCTTGGAAGGTGATGTGGTTCATGTCTTTTTGCACATATTGTCCCATTACCATCAAGGTTACTCGGTTGCTTGGTGCGTACATGAATCCGAGCATATGCATATCCATCGTCATGTCGGTGGGGACAACCCGTAGCGTTGGCGGTTGCCCAGCCGCGCCGAAAAATGGATTGCTTACGCTGCTGGCAATGTCCTCCGGTGACAGGCTATCGCCATCATCAGACAGGTCGTCCATGGACATTTGCCTATAACGGTAGCTGAACATCCATTCGCCTTTTTCGTGCAGGTGGTCTCCCATCACGCTGATGGGTGCGTGGGCATCGGGGCGGATGTCTCGGGTCGAATCGGCCATGGCCGGTGTGACGGTCAGCGCAGCCCAAAGGGCAGCCGACAGACTAAAGGTGTTTCTCGTGTGCATGGGTATTCCTGAATTTTTTTGATTACAGACGCAGCTTCACAGAGACGACCAAAAATCGTCTGCGGCTAGGCAACGTATTTTGAACAAACCTTTTTCCAGCCACGCCCAAAAGCTCCCAGCAAAAGGCTGGGTCTTGCGCGGTGGAATCAGAGCATGGGCCGATCAGGAATAGTGGGGTGGTGCGCGAATCGGGGGGGTTAGGGAAAGCCTTACACTAGAGCGCCGTATAGGGGTCGTGATGGGCGCTCGACTGAGCTGAATTTCGATGAAGCTCGGTGTTAGGTCCAGCGCTAAGCCGGGTTGGTCCAAGCCACCGCCCAGGGGGCAAAAGCGGCTGGAGTCTACGAGGTCATCAGAGTCTTGACCATCACCGTGATGTTGGTGGTGTCCGTCGCTGGTATCCAAGATACCGGCTGGCAGCCCTTGGTGGCACAGGGCGATCAACCACCCGCTGTCAGCGGCCACCGGCATGAATCCGGCGGCAAACAGCGCTCGGAAAACCAACGCTAGCAAGGCGGATTTATGCAATGTGGAGTTCATCAGGGTTAGCGCTTAGCGAGGATCTAAAGGAACCGAAGTCAGAACCTAGAAGTTGTCACCGGCCGAAATATCAGCCGTTCTAATAAGCCGACTGTCAGCCACAGCTGCCTGACGATGAATCACCGCTTTTCGGTAGTCCGGATCGGTGACCATGGCGAGGAAAGCGCTGGCAGCAGGGTAGCGAGCGATAAAGGCGATATCCCATGTTTCGTCCAGTGGACCAATAAGGGTGACCTGGGGATTTCCGCGCCAGATAATTTCTCCACCCACCTTGCGAAAAATCGGCCCGCTCTGTTTGCCGTAACTGGCATAAGCCTGCACGCCAGTGGCGGCTCGGCCATCGGCGTATTGCGCGTTGGCATGCAAACGAACCAGGTTCAGCATCGATACGGGCTCGTCTCGAGGCAGTGCCTTAAATTGTTCAAATTGCTCACGCTGGGGGTCAACGCTGTTAGCCATGATGGGTGTCCAATAGTGGAAAGCTGCTTGGCGATAGATAGTAAACCAAAATCGCCCCGGTTGGGTTTGAAATCCCTGTTATCGAATTGGCGGTGTGCGCGGATTGTTGACGAGAAACTGGTCGTAGCTGCCCAATATCGCGCGGCGAGTTTCAAGGTCTAGGGGGATTAGCCCAGCTTTGGTGCTGGCTGCGTCCAACGCCACCACATTGGCGGCCATGGTCCGAAACTCGCCGACCACATTGCCTTGCTGATCGAAGGTAAAACTAATGCCTTGGCCGCCCCGGTCATTGAGCAAGTCAAAGTCGTAGGTTAGCGTTTGTCCATCGCCCTGGGGGAAAAATACGGCGTAGGTGCCGGCTTCCGTCAGCAAGGCAAATCCTGCGTTACCGGCATCATCCAATACATCTATGGTGTTGGCGCCATCGACCAATTGGCGGTCATTGGTAAAGGACCAGGCCGTGCCGTTCTGATCAAAGGTGTCGTCGGCGGTTCCAAACCAGGTGCGCACCTGAGTGCCACTGAGCAGGCCAATCTCATCGGCCTCAGCAAACACAAACCGAATCAGTAAAAAGTCATCAAGGTCCAACGATGGCGTATCCATGGTTAGGGACAGTGCCGGTTGGCCGGAATTACGGCCAAATCCAGCAGCAAATGTACCGACACTTTCGGTGCTGGTGCCGTTGCCGTTGGTCAAAAAGACATCGCCGGTGAAGCCCAGATCGTTATTGTCGTCCGGTTGCTCGCTAATGAGCGTGTAAAACGTGGCATCACCCTGGTTGTCGTAGCCGTAAACTGCGCCAAACAGTACGCCTTTTTGTACGTCAAACGAAAACCCCCAACCGGTTAACTCTGGGTTCCAGTAAATCCCCTGAATCTCAGAGTGAAAGGCATAGATTTGCCCATGAACGGGGCTGCAGCTAAGCAGCGCGAATAGGGCGAGGGCAGTGATATTCTTCATGAGGGTAATAGTAGTAGAAAACGGACAAGAAAACGTGTTCAACAGGTCCCGTTTGTCATAAAATAGGGGACATTCAGTGCTGTTAATCGCCAGCTGGGGCGGTAGCTGATTTTTTCGACTTGAGTCAATAGGGGAGCGGCCTGTTTCAGGCGCCGTTTTTGCTTTCTCATTGAAGACAGAGAATTTTGATGCCGCCAGATACCCCCACCTTTACGTTGACTCTCGCTTCCTTGAAACGGGGAGAGCGGGGCGTTGTGGTAGACATCGATGCCAGTGATCCGCTAACTCAACGCTTGATGACTCTCGGTCTTGTTGAGGGCGTTGAGGTTGAGCGCGGTCATACCGCTATCGGCGGAGATCCTATCGAGTACCGAGTCTTTGGCTTGGGTATGTCCCTGCGCGCCGAGCAAGCTAAGTGCTTTGCAATCGCCCCGCCAGGGTCTGAATAGACCCAAGGCCAACTAATCCAGTGAGTACGGCAAATCATACGGTTCGCGTTTCCGCGAACAACATCCCCATCCGCAAGCGGGGCAGCTTAAGCATCGCTGTCATGGGTACTCCTAACAGCGGAAAAAGCACGCTGTTTAATCGATTGACGGGACTCAATCAACGGATCGGGAATTTCCCCGGCGTCACTGTTGAACGCCACCTCGGCGGTTTTCAGGAAAACGGCCAACAGATCGAGTTAATTGACCTGCCCGGTACACACAGTTTGTCGGGCTACTCCCAGGAAGAGCGGGTGGCGGTTGATGTCCTGTTCGGCCGCGCTGCAGGTCAGAGTCAACCCGACGGCATTTTGGCAGTGGTTGATGCAACCAATTTGTATCAAGGGCTGTATCTTGTGCAGCAACTGTTGGAGCTGGGGCTGCCGTTAGTGGTGGCGCTGACCATGGGCGACGCCGCCGATCGCGCTCGAATAGCAATTAACGATAGTAGGCTTAGCGAATTACTTGGCGGTACACCAATCGTTCCTGTGGTCGCCACCACCGGGTCGGGGATAGCGCAACTGCGTGAGGCCTTGGGCAATATGGGTGGGCAACAGCCGGCCGCCTGCAAGCCGGTGTGGGCAGAGCTGACCCAGGTGGCAAAAAACCTTGCCCAACAATTCGACCTGGGCGATGAACCGTTAACAATCGCCGAGATTGGTCGCAGCCTGATTGAGTTCTCCCGCAACCCTGAGGGGTTGGATTTGCTGCGTTTTCCTGATGCGAGTGTGGCGGCGTTTGAGTCGCATGCCGGCGCGTTATTCGGCTCAGAGCCGGCGCTCGCCACAGAGGCGAGAATTCGTTATGGCTGGAGCCGCGATGTGCTTGATCAGGTGCAACATCGGGGTAGTCGATTACAGGGTTTGGGCGCGCGAGTCAGTGGGTTTTTCTCTCGACCGGTGCCTGGGACTTTGAGCTTGTTTGTGGTGATGGCCATTGTGTTTCAGGCGGTGTTTGCCTGGGCGACGCCGCTGATGGATTTAATCGATGGTGCAACCGGTGCGCTGAGCGCGTTAGCAGTGAGTCTGTTAGGGGACGGTGCGTTGGGTTCTCTGGTGGCTGATGGCATTGTCGCTGGGGTTGGCAGCGTGGTGATTTTCATACCTCAAATTGTCATTCTATTTTTATTTATCTTGTTGCTAGAAGATTCTGGTTATCTTGCTCGCGCCGCTTATTTGCTGGACCGGGTTATGCGCATGGTGGGACTGTCCGGTCAGTCGATTATTCCGATGGTGTCCAGTTTTGCTTGCGCGGTGCCTGGGATTATGGCGACACGGGTCATTCCATCCCGGCGTGACCGTATCGCCACCATAATGGCGGCGCCCTTTATGACCTGCTCTGCCCGCCTCCCGGTCTATGCCTTGTTGATTTCGGCGTTTGTGCCCGCAGGCACTGTCGGGTTTTTGAATCTCCAAGGATTGGTCTTGTTGGGGCTGTACCTGTTTGGCATCGTGATGGGCGTTTTGACCGCCTTACTGATGCGCAAAACTGCCGTTAAAGGGAGCGGATCTAGCTTCGCTCTGATGCTCCCAGAATTTCGTATGCCTAATGTGCAGACGGTGTTAATCCAGTTGCTGGGTCGGGTAAAAATATTTTTGCGTCGGGCAGGCACCATAATTTTTGCTGTCACGGTGGTGGTGTGGGCATTGGTGTATTTCCCCCGTGCTGACCTGCAACCAGTTGTGGAGAAACAGCAAAGCGAGTTGTCATCATCCCTTTCCCCTGAGGCCCGGGCCCAGGCTTTGGCAGTCATCGATAACCAAGCCGCTGCAGCTCAGTTGGAGCAAAGCTGGTTAGGCCGAGCGGGTCGAGCCATTGCTCCGGCGTTTGCGCCGCTGGGTTGGGACTGGCGCATTACCGCCGGTGTCATTGCCAGTTTCCCGGCGCGGGAAGTGGTGATTGCGGTGTTGGGTACCATTTATGCGGTGGGCGACGAGGCGGAAGACGCCACCTTGGCCTCGCGGTTAAAGACGTCCACCCATGCAGACGGAACGCTGGTGTTTACGTTCCCTGTTGTGTTGGGTTTATTGATTTTTTACGCGCTGTGTTTGCAATGCGCAGCGACCCTTGCCGTGATTCGCCGGGAGACCAATTCCTGGCGTTGGCCGATTTTTGCCTGGACTTACATGACTAGCCTGGGCTACCTGGGTGCATTGTTGGTTTACCAAATCGGCACAAGGTGACAACTCCCCAGGTCTAGCAGCGTGTTGAAAAAGTCTCATCCGAGTGCGAGACGAGGCGAAAACGGCCGAAAAAGCGCAGTGTACTGGCCAGTACATGAGCATTTTGAGGTCGTTTTTAACGCCGGATCGTGCCGGCTGAGGGTTTTTCAACACGCTGCTAGTGGCCAATGGTAAAGTTGCCGCTGGCTTAACAATTGGGGTAGCGGAAATGACGAATAGACGGGCGTTTCTAGGACTGAGTGCGCTGGGGCTGGGTTCGTTGACCTTACCGATTACGGGTCTATCTGCTGCGCCAACCAAGCCGCTGGACGTGTTGGTTCTAGGCGGCACCGGCTTCATCGGCCCCCATCAGGTTGAGGCCTTATTGGCACGAGGCCACAAAGTGACCTTGTTTAATCGAGGTCGCAAGGCCGATCTTTTTGCCGGTAGGGCGGAAACCCTGGTAGGCAATCGCGATGATCAGGTAGACGATGGCTTAAACCCATTAAAGTCCGGTCGTCGCTGGGACGTTGTGCTGGATAACTCCGGCTATGTACCCCGCCACGTCAAAGACTCGGTAGAGCTTCTGGCGGAGCGCTGTGATCGCTATGTGTACATTTCTACCGTCGCGGTTTACGACTACGGCGAGGGTGACGGCGATCGAGATTTACACCGCAATAGTCCCCTTTTGCGTGATATTCCCGACACTGAAGAGGTCACAGGCGAAACCTACGGGCCGCTAAAAGCAGCCTGTGACACCTTGGTCACCGACATTCTGGGTGATAAATCCACTGTGGTTCGGCCCACCTACATTGTTGGACCTGGTGATCACACGGATCGTTTTACTTACTGGGTAGATCGAATCCGCCGCGGCGGTGATGTTCTGGCGCCTGCCGGTGCCGATCTGGAAGCCCAGTGGATCGATGTTCGAGACTTAACCGCGTTTGTGGTGCGGTTGATTGAACGGGGCACGCCAGGGGCATTTAATGGCGCCGGCCCAAGCTCCCGGTTTACCAATGAATCACTGATGTGGTCGTTGGCCGCAATGACGCCGGAGCCGGTGCGCTTTCATTGGCCCACAGCTGAGCTACTGGAGCAATTAAAACTGCCGCTGCCAATGATGGCAGGACGTCAATGGTCTCGTCATGTTGATGCGACGCCGGCTAAGAAAGCAGGGCTTGAGTTTCGTGCGCTGGCTGATACCGCTCGAGACCTTCAGGCTTGGTGGTTAGCCCAGCCGGAAGAGCGCCGTGCAACGCCGCGGCGTTGGCCGACGCTGGAGCAAGAGGCGGAAGCGATTCGTCTCATCGCCTGATCGCCGGCAGCGGTTATAGATCGAGTCTGTTGCATTACCTAGAAGTTCTATGTAACCTATACGTAGATTATCTAGGTATATAGTTATGGCATTACCCAAAGACTTGGTGGCCGCATCCGCAACACCGTTAGTGTTATCGATCCTTGCCCAAGGTGACAGCTACGGCTACGCCATTATTCAGCAGGTTAAGACCTTGTCCGATGGCCAGCTAGAGTGGGCCGATGGCATGCTTTATCCCATTTTGCATCGATTGGAGAAACGCCAACTCATTGAGGCGTATTGGGGACGTTCCCAGGCAGGTCGGCGCCGCAAATATTATCGCCTATTGGATGCCGGCGGCAGTGAGCTGGTGGATCTGCGCCAACAATGGGAATCGATGAATCGTCTGCTGAAAAGCTTCAGCGGATCTAACAGACCACTGAAGACCGCCTAACAGGAGCCCATCATGCCCAATCAAAATACCACCCAGGCGTTCAATCTTGAGGCTGAAGTAAAACGCTGGTCTGAGCGCTTTAGCGCCAATCCGGAGGAGATGGCCGATCACCTGCACTGTCAGGTCGATGGGTTAATGGCCGATGGCCTGGATCCCGCCACCGCGTTTATTCGCGCAACCGAGATGCTAGGAGAGCCCGCCGCACTGCGCGCTGAACTGGAAAAAGCCACCGCGGCCCGGTTCAGCAAAGCTCAACTCATTCGCTTTTGCGCGGCCTATCTGTCCCTCACATTATTATTGGCCACCGTAGGTATTGTCATGTCCTTTAGCGGAACCCCCTATGTGGAGTACATGCTGGCAGGCGTCTACCTTCTGTCGATGCCGATGTTATACCTAACGGCCCGGGGTCGCGCCGCGATGCAAGCGGAATGTCGTATGGTTAAAAAGCTGTACAGAAAACTGACAAGCTAACGCTGAAGCCGGGCCAAGGCTCGGCAACACCCTTGGTGAACAATTGCAATACTCAGCGCAAACGCCAACGGACAGAGCCGACCACCCGCCCGCCTTTGATATCATCGCCATTTTACGCAGTCGTAAAGTGGCGCTATGAGCGGAAATTCTCCATATCCGGTTAAACAGGAAGTGGCCGACAGGGCTTGGGTTACCGCGGACCAGTATCGTTCAACCTACCTAAAATCCATCCAGGACAACGAACAATTCTGGCGCGAACAAGCGACCCGAATCGATTGGGTTCAGCCCTTCACCGAGGTTAAAGACGTTTCGTTTGCCAAAGATGACGTGCACATCCGTTGGTTTGCCGATGGCACCTTAAACGTGTGTGCAAACTGCGTTGATCGACACCTTCCCCATAAAGCCAACGATGTAGCCATCATCTGGGAAGGTGATGACCCGGATGACGATGAAGAAATCACCTATGGCCAGCTCTACCATCGGGTATGCCGCTTTTCCAACGTGCTGCGGCGTTTGGGTGTAGAGAAAGGCGACCGGGTCACTATTTATTTGCCGATGATCCCCGAGGCAGCTGTCGCCATGCTGGCTTGCGCACGCATTGGCGCGGTGCATTCGGTGGTGTTTGGGGGCTTTTCCCCGGATGCCTTGGCGGGGCGAATTAACGACTGTCGCTCAAGCTTAGTCATCACTGCCGATGAAGGTCTACGCGGTGGCAAGCCCATTGCCCTCAAAGCCAATGTTGATGCTGCCTGCGAGCGCGATGGCGTCATGGATAACGTGGAAAACGTATTGGTGGTGCGCAATACCGGCAGCGACGTGGCTTGGACTGAGGGACGAGATTTCTGGTACCACGAGCTTGCCGGCGATGTCGATGAACACTGCCCGCCGGTGGAAATGGGTGCCGAAGACGCGCTATTTATCCTTTATACCTCCGGTTCCACGGGCCAACCTAAAGGGGTGCTGCATACCAGTGGGGGTTATCTGGTGTACGCCGCGTTGACCCACGAGTTGGTCTTTGACTACCACGATGGCGACATCTACTGGTGTACCGCCGATGTGGGCTGGGTGACCGGCCATACCTATGTTGTCTACGGTCCGCTGGCCAACGGTGCCACCACCGTGATGTTTGAAGGGGTGCCCAATTATCCTGACGCCAGCCGTTTGTGGGAGGTTTGCGATAAACACGAAGTCAATATTTGCTATACCGCACCCACAGCCATTCGCGCGTTGATGCGTGAAGGCGACGAGCCGGTGCTTGATACCGATAGGGATAGCCTGAAAATTCTCGGGTCTGTGGGAGAGCCAATCAATCCTGAAGCTTGGTCCTGGTACTACAACGTGGTGGGTGAGCAACGTTGCCCGATTGTGGATACCTGGTGGCAAACCGAAACCGGCGGCATTTTAATTAGCCCGCTGCCTGGCGCGACCGCGCTTAAACCGGGCTCTGCCACTCAGCCCTTGTTTGGCATTAAGCCTGAAATTGTTGATGGACAGGGCCAGACTCTTGAAGGAGAGGCTGAGGGCAATTTGGTCATTACCGACAGCTGGCCGGGCCAAATGCGCACCGTCTATGGTGATCACCAGCGATTTGTGGATACCTACTTCTCTACCTTCGAGGGGTGTTATTTCACCGGTGATGGTGCTCGACGGGATGCAGACGGGGATTATTGGATTACCGGTCGTGTTGATGACGTGCTGAACGTTTCCGGACACCGTATGGGCACAGCAGAGGTCGAAAGTGCGTTGGTTGCCCATCAAGCGGTGGCTGAAGCGGCCGTAGTGGGATATCCCCACGATATTAAAGGCCAGGGCATTTATGCCTATGTGACGCTCATGGATGGGGTGGCCGGCGATGAGACCTTAATGAAGGCACTGGTTGATTGGGTGAGAAAAGAGATTGGTCCAATTGCCACTCCGGATCTGTTGCAGTGGGCACCGGGCTTGCCGAAAACCCGCTCGGGCAAGATCATGCGCCGAATTCTGCGCAAAATTGCCGCTAATGAGCATGGGGATCTTGGCGACACCTCAACCCTCGCTGACCCAGGAATCGTCGATTCATTGGTGGAAAATCGTCTGAATCGGTAAACCGCATCGAATTGTCAGTCGAAATGACTGCAGCTTGGAAGACAACCCTGTCTTTCGTCCGGTAAGCTGGCCTGCAACGTCTGGGAACCTGTGGAGATTCGTGCAGTCTTAACAGATTCCCGCCTATTACTGGCGTCCGGTTCAACAACACAGGCCACCGCGTGACCCAAAATCGCTCAGCAGCAACCCTCGTTTATGCCGCAATGGTATTGCTGTGCGCGCTTTTGGCCAGCCAGTCATCCCAAGCCGACCCCGATGGGGTGGCATTGGGATCGGCCATCGAAGCCGAGGCAGAATTTGTGTTCGCCAGGGTCGCGTTTACCACCAATCAGATGCGCGGAGGCAATCGTGCCAGCAGTTTGTGGCGAACAGACTATCCAGATGCAGAG